>NZ_JAESMM010000047.1:0-82356 GCF_017893165.1 Staphylococcus sp. GDX8P54P | reverse complement strand
TTAATGAGTCTGAAAGACTCGTACTTTCTGATCCACTTAATGATGTGCTCATACTTGTTGAATCACTCACACTTGTTGATGTTGACGCACTTAATGATGTGCTTGCGCTTGTTGAGTCACTCACGCTTGTTGATGTTGATGCACTTAATGATGTGCTTTCACTTGTTGAGTCACTCACGCTTGTTGATGTTGATGCACTATCTGATGTGCTTGTGCTTGTTGAATCGCTCACACTTGTTGATGTTGATGCACTATCTGATGTACTTGTGCTTGTTGAGTCACTCACACTTGTTGATGTTGACTCACTTTCTGATGTACTTGCACTTGTTGAGTCACTCACGCTTGTTGATGTTGATGCACTATCTGATGTGCTTGCGCTTGTTGAATCGCTCACACTTGTTGATGTTGATGCACTATCTGATGTGCTTTCACTTAATGAGTCTGAAAGACTCGTACTTTCTGATCCACTTAATGATGTGCTCACACTTGTTGAGTCACTCACACTCGTTGATGTTGACTCACTTAACGATGTACTTGCACTTGTTGAGTCACTCACACTTGTTGATGTTGACGCACTTAATGATGTACTTGCACTTGTTGAGTCACTCACACTCGTTGATGTTGATGCACTCAATGACGTACTCGCTTTTGTCGAATCACTTAATGATGTACTCGTACTTCTTGAGTCACTTTCACTTTTGGCTACACTTTCACTTCTTGATGCATTTTCGCTATTAACTTTGCTTGTACTTGTGCTTTTTGAATCACTTTCACTTTTGGCTACACTTTCACTTCTTGATTGGCTCTGACTTTTTATTACACTATTAGATAAACTGGTTGATTGACTGGTTGATGTACTCGGCTCTACATTATTAATTGTAGCGTTATCAAAGTAGTTCACATATGATGAATCTAATGCATAGCTAGCTGAAGGGGATATTTTAAATGATAAATCTCCGCTAGGATTATTTATATTCACCGTAAATTCCGCAGTAACGCCGTAGCCTTGAGACACATAATATTTACTTAACGTTGCTCCGGTCCAAGTATACCCGTCCCCTTTAGTCACAACTGTCGGAGTAGTTGTTTTAACATTTGTTATAAAATTATAGTTTGGATCAGTGTATCCTTGCTTTACTTTAGTTATTGCACTATAACCACTACCTAAAGTAATCATTGGCTGATTAGGATTAGTTACATTGGTATCTGTTGTCACTCCTGGCTTTTCAATAGTAGCAGTAGTATTCGGATTGTCATAGGTGATTGTATATCTAAAAGTTACTGTTCCATCACCATTATTCGTTACTGTTACCCTATAGTAAATCGGATAGTTTGTACCATTACTAAATTTTGAAGATCCAACTCCTGTATATGTGTTAGTTTGACTAGTCGCTGCTGTTGTTGCTGCAAGTGTATTTACTGCCAATCTACTAAACGTTCTTAACTTAGTTGGACTTGTGGATGAACTTGTTGAATTAGTAGTAAATAAGGCAGATCCTAAATCTTCGTTTTTATTGCTTTCTGTAGTGTGCGTTGAAGATGTCACACTTTTTGGGGCATTATTTGACGTTAGTGATGCTTCAGTACGCGTACTTCCTTTTGAGTTATTCTCATTTGAGTTACTTAATGATTCTTTATTGCTACTTGAAGAAATTTTATTACTTTTTTCTGATGTGCTGTTAGTAGAAGTGTCTTTTTCTAAAGAATTCGTACTGCTCTTTTTTTCTTCAGACGTACTTGTCTCTTTACTTTTATCACTATTCGATGCATTTCCAGAATTCTTTTCAATTTGTTTTTCCGAAGAAGCAGCTTCTGACTTAGGTGCTTCTTGTTCCGAAGTAGACGTTGTACTCGTGGATGAATTAGCGTTAGATGCCGCTTTATTAGAAGTCGTTTCTACTGAATTCTTATCGCTTGTACTTTCTACAGTGCTTTTACTTGTTGTTTCAGTAGACTCGGAAGTTTCTGATTTAGTAATCGCAGTTGATTGTTGATTTGCTACTGTTGCACTCGTGGATGAAATTTCTGAAGTCATAGGTGTCTCAGAAGCAGCATATGCCTGATGGTCATTAAGCATCGTAAAGGTAAAGGCACCGCCTACTAAGCCAGTTGCTCTCATGGCTTGTTTTTTTAATCGCTCATTATGATTTGTTTCTAAATTGCTAATTTCTTCTACATCTTTATTTAAGAATGGTAAACCCAACATTTTAAGTAGTTGAATTTCCTTAATACCCGCTTTAACCCATTGTTTTCCAGATTTATATAGTTTCACCCTTGCTTTTGCTTCACCAAAGGATCGTTTAAAATTTCTCTCTTTTTTCGACATAATACTCTCCTCTATTTTCCAATTACTTCCCCATCTACTAATTGACCACAATTAATTTGAATTTATGCTATTATATTACCCTTCACATGCAAATTGCAACAAAATTAGAATTCATTTATATAAGGTTTTTCTATATTATATTTTGTAAAATTCAAAAGTATGCATGATTTATTCATTATTTTTATTTTCATTATTTTTGTTTCAATCAAATTATTACTTGGTTAGTAAGTTTCTTTAAGATGAATCAGTTGTAATGCTTATTTATATATACTGGATTGAGATGATAATATTCATTTATTTGTATTTAAATTCATTTATTTAATCGGTATAACAATATTGTAAGCATGACAGATCTATCGCTTTATTATTTCTTTAGTAATTAGAGCTATTTTTAAATTAAAAATAGGAAAAAACACATTCTTCAGAACGAGTTTCTTCCTATTAAAATAGAGTTTTTGAATTTTTTAAGTTTTGGTAATTATTATATTTCAAACAATACATAGTTGATTTGAAATTACTTTTTCGATGGTGTCCTTCATACAGTTGGTCAATTCAATAACAGTGTTTGTTAATTTTTAACGAGATCGCCTAGAGATGTTATGATAGACAAAATCATTAAAAAAATGGGCATACACAAATTGATTTCTAATGTGTGAAGCCCATGAAACGTATTATTTACTGAAGTACTACAAACCATATATATCTTCATATACTACTATATTCATTCTAAGACATCTAATTATACTTCTTTAACCATGTTATACCACTTTATACCCGCGTGTTGTGACGTTGACGCTCCTTCATTAATATAGCCGTAATGTTCATAAAAAGGCACTAATGTTTCGCGACAAGTTAGTGTTACGGCATGTCTTGAATGTTGTCTAGCCAAATCCTCAAATGCTTTTAATAATTGCCCGGCAATGCCTTGTCCTTGGCTACTTTTACTAACAACTAATCCAAGTATACTAAGATAGCCACCATATTCAGGATTGCGCTCACTCGTTTCAAATAAGTCATCAGTTATATAACGTTGCGTAATCACAGGCCCATTAATATAGCCAAGAATTTGGCCCGCATTTTCAGCTATGATGAATGTATCAGGTATTTTACCGATTCTCTCTTTTAATGCTTCTGGTGTAGCTGCTTCATCAGATGTAAAACCTTCATTTTCTAATTCAATTAGTGAAGACAAATCCGCTTCGGTTACTGCACGTAATTGCATCATACATCCTCTCCTATTTTCAAAAGTCGTATATATCGTAGCACAATAATGTGATAAATGTGTATATGAGAAAACTGTCATTCAGTTGATAGAAGATATTAAGGTTGAATTTAAATTATTGTGTTAAGTTATAAATATACATATTTATGATATTTTTAATTATTAAATAATCATCTTTATGTATGAAGAATGCTATTTACTAGGGAGTGGATGAATTGATTAAAAGACGTTTTAAATATGCTTTCGGAACAACATTAGTAACATCATCACTATTACTTATGTCACATGGCCATGCTTTTGCAGCAACAAACAACATTGACCAAGCGTTCAATCACGATAATAATGGTCAACCTATAACATCTCAAGGTAGTAACAACAGTGTAGATCCTGGGTTTAACCATGATGTTGATGACAACAATGATACAGATCCTGGTTTCAACCATGATGTAACTAGTAACAATGACACTACGAACAATCAAGATAACAACAACGTAGATCCTGGGTTTAACCACGATGTTGATGACAACAATGATATTGATCCTGGGTTTAACCATGATGTAACTAGCAACAATGACACTACGAAACATCAAGCTGAAGATAATGACATGGGCTTTAATGGTTATGCAGAACAACACGGGTTAGTTAATCAAACATCTAAGACGAACGCACAACAAGATCCAGATAAACATCAAGCTGAAGATAATGACATGGGCTTCAATGGTTATGCAGAGCAACACGGGTTAGTTAATCAAACATCTAAGACAAACGCACAACAAGATCCAGATAAACATCAAGCTGAGGATAACGATATGGGATTCAATGGTTATGCAGAACAACACGGGTTAGTTAATCAATCATCTAAGACGAACGCACAACAAGATCCAGATAAACATCAAGCTGAAGATAATGACATGGGCTTCAATGGTTACGCAGAAAAGCATCATTTAGTTAAACAACAAGCGCAGTCACCACAATCACAAATGAATACACAACTTAGTAAACAAGCAACGCATTCTCAACAAGAAGCGAGTCAATCTTCATTACATCACGAATTACCTATGACGGGCGAACGCACTTCAACAACACCATTTGTTTACAGTATTTTAGCTTTTATATTAGGTGTAGGTGTAATTAGCCTTAGACGTCAACTTATGAAATAAACAATAACTATATTTTTCTAATTATCTGTTACTTTTATTACTAAAGCATTTCTTTTATGCATATGATAAGTAAAGAAGCTATCGCAATAGGTGGTCTCACCTAGCGATAGCTTCTTTTTTATAATTCTAAACTAATAAGAGTTTAATGCCTCTAACGATATTTTGAATGAATAAATAAACACCGACTAAACCTAGTATAACGGCAATTACCCATGAACCAAATACAACCCAACTATCCATATTTGTTGAAGCGTTGCCCATAAAGCTAGCAGATATCATCAATGCGAATGGCGCTAATGCAAAGCAAATCCAAGTTAAAATATGGTTAAACAACGCTTTACGTGCGTGGGTTGATACTGGTTGGTCAGCGATGATCCACATTACAATTGGTAATAGTACTGGTGCAAAAAATACGCTTAAATAACTAATAGACGATGCAATATTTTCATTTCTGCTACCGTAATCGTCGTCATGTCTGTAGTTATATTTGTCTTTTACATCTTCCATAATCACTCACCTCAATTATATGTAAACATATTTAACTTAAGATTTTTAGGGAGAAAGCCCAAAATTACAACTCTGTAAGTTTCGGGAGCGTTCAACTCATTTGTCTATCTAACGCTATTATGATTAACGCTACCAATGTTAAATTAATTATTTAGTTTATTATGTCGCTAGCTTATTTTAATTATTGTTATAATATTAAAAAACAGACTAAGAAATAAATGTGAGGCATAACTATGGCAAATGAATTAGTAAATGAATGGCTAGAATTTACATCCATATACAATAACGTTTCAAAGCAGTTAGAACACGATTTAATGTCTCACCATCATCTTGCATTAAAAGAATTCTATGTCTTAATGTATTTAGATTGTGCAGAACATCATCAATTACCGTTGAAAGTGTTACAAACGAAAGTTGGTTTGAGTCAAAGTGCAATGTCTAGATTAGCAACAAGAATGGAATCAAAAGATTGTGGTGTGATACGACGACAAGGTTGTAGTGAGGATAAACGTGATGTTTACGCTGCTATGACAGATAAAGGACGTCATTTCTATAACGAAGTTAAAGTCACTTTTGAAAATACCTTACGTGATGTGTTCAAATCATAACACGAAACCCATGGTAGCGAGATAACACTCATATCGCGTGCATTATCTCCCCCATGGGTTTCTCTATATTATAAACTATCTTATTTTAATTGTTCTAATACTTCTCTAATAGTAGTATCACCTGATTGAATATAGACCACTTGTTTATCTAATTGCGTTATATCTAATGCGTTGATTAATGTTGTTGCAACATCATCTCGTGGAATTGTGTAACCATTTGGGTCTCCTTCAATTGAGAAAGAAGCATCGATTTTGCCAGTACCTTCATCATTTTGTAATGGTCCTGGACGTACGATGGTATAATTCAAGTCTGATTGTTCAATATAGTAATCAGACATATGTTTGGCAACAGCGTATGGTCTCATCACATCAGACTCGTTATCTGGGTCTGGACTATCTGTTGCACTTAATTGTACTAATTTTTTTACGCCATTTTTGCTTGCTGCATCGACCACTTTTTTAGAACCCCAAAGGTCCACAAGAAGTGTCTTATCTGAGCCAGTACTACCACCAGATCCAGCTGCAAAGATAACAGCATCAACGTCATCAAAGGCATTAGAGATGTCACCTTCTAAGTCAGCAACTACGACTTTGTCTGCGCCTACACTTTCTAATTCAGATACTTGTTCGTCTTTACGTACCAAAGCTACGGATTTATGTTCAGTGTCTTTCAACTGTGCTACTACTTTACGTCCTACAGCACCGTTTGCACCTACAACTAATACATTCATTCTATATCTCCTTTCATTTTGAAAATGCACACCCATATTCATGCATGTGCATGCATTTTATTAACTACTATATGTATTATCGACTCTCTATATTTTAAACATCTCTATATAAAAAGAGTCGAATAAATACGTTTTAATATTTACTCGACCCTATTCAATCTATACTATTCGCTTACGTATTGCGCCTGAAATCAAATCGACAATAGCTACCATAATCACTAAACCGATTAAAATAATTCCTACTCGATCCCAAGAACGTGTTTGAAGGGCGAAAATGAGTGGTGTACCGATACCGCCAGCACCAATCAAACCTAAAATGGATGCAGAACGTAAATTCAATTCAAAGCGATATAATACGAGTGATAAAAATGATGGTAATATTTGTGGTATGATTGCAAAAATAAGTGTCTTAGTCTTATTCGCACCACTCGCTTTCAGTGCTTCTACTGAAGTAAAATCTAATCTTTCAATATCTTCGACGAATAATTTTCCGAGCATCCCTACTGAATGAATACCTAAAGCTAATACACCTGAAAATGAGCCTGGACCAACTGCTTTAATGAAAATGAGCGCCATAACGATTTCTGGAAATACACGAATCACACTTAATATCAATTTAGTCATGCCTGTTACCGGGCGAACTTTGATGAAATTTCGTGCACCTAGAAAAGCAAATGGAATACATATGACCGCAGCAATAAATGTACCTATCACCGCAATTGCAAATGTTTCAAGTAATCCACGTAATAAATCCTCACCCGCAGGAATATACACATAATCCCAATCTGGATGGAATAAGCCGTTAAAGATAGATTTTAAAATTTCGATAGATTTTGATTTTAATTCTAAGGCGGGCATCCCTACAAAGCCCCACGCTATAATTCCTAAAACAACAATAGCTATAATCCAATTTTTAATTAATTTTTGTTTTTGTTGTTTTGATTTAACAGGATACTTTTGTTCTAGCTTGTTTGTACTCTGTGTCATGCGAGTTGTTCCCTCACTTTCGAACTTGCATAGTCAATAATTACAACAATAACAAGTGTAAACAGGATAATCATCGCAGTTTTAGGATATTGGAATAAGCCTAGTGTTGAATCGTAAAACAATCCGATACCACCAGCACCCACAAGGCCAAGTACAGCTGAAGCGCGAATATTAATTTCAAATGCGAATAACACATATGAGAAGAAAGTTGACATAATTTGTGGCACAACGCCAAAGACAATCCACTTTATTTTATTTGCGCCGACTGCCGTCATAGCTTCCATCGGTCCTGGATCGATGGTTTCTAGTGATTCATATAGTAATTTGGCAATTACACAGATTGTTAAGATAAATAGCGCTAATACACCTGGGATTTGACCAATACCGAAGACAGCTACAAAGATAGCAGCTAATAATAAATCAGGTATCGTACGCACAATATTTAGAATAAAACGTGCGGGAATCGAAACCCATTTTGTTTTAATGATATTGCTTGCACAAATTAGCGCAATTGGTATAGACACAATCGCACCTAAAAATGTCCCAACAATAGCCATTCGAATGGTGTCTAACATCGGTTTCAATATTGTATGTATATATGCCCAGTCTGGTGGCACCATTTGTCCAAAGAATGAACCAATTTGAGGTAACCCTACCATTAAATCGGCAAAGCTAAAGCCCGTGTATAAGAAACTCCATACAACTAAAGCAACAACGATAAGCACTGTAAAACTTGTTTTAAGTGACATTTTTTTATTTAAATATTGATCATATTTATGCGTAGTAGGCGTTGTCATTTTAATCCACCCCTAGCTTCTCGTCATCTTTAAGCTTACGGCCATAAATATCATTAAAGACTGCTTCTGTTGCTTCTTCAACAGGTCCATCATATACAAGTTCTCCTGCACGTAGACCTATGATACGCGTACCATATTCAAGCGCTAAATCTACAAAGTGTAAGTTAATTAGAATTGTAATACCTAATTCTTCATTAATTTTCTTTAAATCATCCATAACTTGCTTTGTTGTAAGAGGATCCAATGACGCAACAGGTTCATCCGCTAAGATAATTGCAGGTTCTTGTGCTAATGCACGTGCAATTGAAATACGTTGTTGCTGACCACCAGACAATTCATCAGAACGCTGATCATATTTATCTAGAATATTCACGCGCTCTAGCGCATCCATTGCCTTCACTTTATCTTCTTTTGGGAAAAGACCTAACACCATCTTCCAAGTTGGATGATAACCAACACGGCCACTTAACACATTACGCAATACAGATGATCGTTTCACAAGATTAAAGTGTTGGAAAATCATGCCAATATTACGACGCATCATTAATAGCGATTTACCTTTCGCTTTAGTAATCGATTTACCTTCAATAAGAATATCTCCGGATGTAATATCATGCAGTCGATTGACGGATCTTAATAGCGTTGATTTACCTGCACCCGATAAGCCAACAATAACTGCAAAATCTCCCTTTTCAATATTCAAATTGATATCTTTTAATCCTACATGACCATTGGGATATACTTTATTGACATCTTTAAATTCAATTTGACTCATTTAAATAGCACCCTTTATTTTTTACAAAGAACTTCGTGAGACAGAATTCTTCAAGAATTCGTCATCGACTCCCAGCTTGCTTTGCTTGTAAAATCACTTTCGCGATTTTTTATGCTGGGGCTCGTCCGCAAGAATGATTAGAACTGAGAAATGCTTGATATAAGCGATATCTCAGTTCAGTCAGCTACTGTGAATTTATTGCGTAGCTTCAAAAATATTATTTTTGACCTTGCACTTCTTTGTCCCTTGTTTATCTACAATGTTTATTAGACTAAATTTAAATACTTTTTAATCGTATTATAGCTTCTTTTAATATTATTCTACGCTTATTTCATATCTTGAACTTGTTTTTCATATTTTCTTACAATATCAAAGTCTGAATCTTTCGCGTCTGTATATCCTTCGTGAGAATATACTTCACTGATAATTTTGTGACCTTCTTTTGTTTTAGAGATATCTTTAAATGCTTTTTTAAGTTTATCTTGGAATTTCTTATCCATATCCGGACGTACTGAAATCGTGTCATTTGGAATAGGTTCTGTTAATTTAATAATCTTAGTATCTTTAAATACATTTGGTTGGTCCTTTTTAACGATGGTACGTGCGTCTTGGAATACTGCTGCCGCATCAACATCACCGTTAAGTAATGAAATGACTGCTTGGTCGTGTCCTTTCACATTAACAATCTTCATATCTTTCGTTGCATCAATACCCGCTTCTTCTTTAAGTGTTGAGATAGGGAATGTGTATCCTGCTGTAGAAGTTACATCTTGTAATGCAATCTTTTTGCCTTTTAAGTCTTTTAGGCTATTGATACCAGAATCTTTTTTAACTAATATTTCTGATTTATAGTCATCTACTAATTTTTTCGAATTAGAACCATCTTCATTAACGCCATAACGTTGTGCTTTTAACAACAAGTCTGCTGCTTTTTGATCATGTGCTAACGTGTACGCTGTTGGTGGAAGGAATCCAACATCCACTTTTTTAGATTTCATCGCTTCAACGATTGTATTATAGTTTGTCGATACAGATACCTTTACTGGAATTCCTAATTCTTTAGATAACAATTTTTCAAGTGGCTTTGCTTTTGCTTCAAGTGTGTCTGCATTTTGTGATGGCACAAATTGTACCGTTAATTCCTTAGGTGTGTAACCATCTTTACTAGAATCTGATCCGCTGTCAGTGCTTTTATTCTTGCTGTCTAATGAGCTATTATTTCCACACGCCGCCGCAAAAATAATAACTGTTAAAGCAAGCACTAAAAGATACTTCATTTGCTTCATAACTGTAATGCCCCCGTTCGATATGTATAAAATCGTGTAATTTGTCAATTTATATGACAATATAAGATTAGCACAATATTACTTGAAATAATATTTAATTATCATGAATTTTATATAAAATTTATTTATATCGTTAAATTATTGTAAATCATTTCTAAATTTTTTCTTTAAAATCTAATTTGCCTGACTTTTTTACTATAATTTCTTTATATAACATTTATTCAAGATGTGTGCTCATGCATATCATATAATGATGACTATTATTTTATTGTTCTAATGAAAGGATGTTACATATGACGCAACTTGGTCTTTATATCGTGAGTGATGTTCACGGCTATATTTTCCCTACTGATTTTTCACATGCAAATCAACAGTTACCTATGGGGTTGTTATATGCGAATCAGTTAATTGAAACATCAAGCAAACATGACGATATTCATTTCAAAATTGATAATGGCGATTTCTTACAAGGCGCACCATTTTGTAATTATTTAGTGTCTAAATTACAGACTAGCGAACCATTAACAACCATATACAATCGTTTAAATTTTGATTTCGGAACAATTGGAAACCATGAATTTAATTACGGCCTGACATACCTTAACGACACACTCCAAACCCTTAACTATCCAGTGTTATGCGCGAATATTTTAGATTCACAACATCAACCTTTTACAGGTGAAGGTGTGCATTATTTTGAAAAGGGAGACCTCATCGTGGGCGTGATCGGTCTAACTACACAATATATTCCGAACTGGGAACAACCACATCATATCGAAGGCTTAACATTTAAAAGTGCGGTTGAAACACTCGCACAAGTATTACCGAATGTCCGTAATAAAGCTGACATCGTTGTCGTGTCATATCATGGTGGATTCGAGTGTGATGTAGATACAGATGTGCCGACTGAAGATTTAACTGGAGAAAATGAAGCGTCTGAAATTCTACGTCGTTTCCATAAAAGTATCGATGTCTTAATTACAGGTCATCAACACCGCGATATCGCAACAGTGAAGTATGACACCGCCGTTATACAACCTGGAACACGTGCCACACAAGTCGGTAAAGTAACGCTAACAATTGATGATCGTAACCGCATTAGTCATAAAGAAAGTACATTATTGCCTGTAATGCCTGATAAAGATTTCAGCCTGTTACCCGAAGATGCTAAGCTATTAACACAATTAGAGGACTGGCTAGATACAGAAATTACGACCCTACCAGAACCTATGTTAGTAGAAGGCAAGTTTAAGGCTCGAATGAAACCTCATCCACTCATTAATTTAATCAATGTTATGTTACTAGAGAACAGTGGTGCTGATATTGCAAGTACGGCGCTCTTTGACTCAGCAGCCGGATTTAATACACGTATTACAATGCGAGAAATCATCAATAATTATCCATTTCCAAATACGTTTCAAGTTTTGAAACTCACTGGTGCAGGTATTAAAGACGCTTTAGAAAAATCAGCAAGCTATTTCGCACTTAATGACGAAAACGAAATAACCATTAATGATGCTTTTTTATATCCAAAACCACAGCATTTTAACTATGACATGTATGGCGGTATCACTTATACCATTCATGTAGGAGAACCTATTGGTCAACGCGTAACTGATATTAAGGTTGGCAATGAACCACTTATCAGTGATAAAACTTATACCATTTGTGTCAACAACTATCGTGCTGTAGGTGGTGGCAATTACAACATGTTCGCCAACGCACCTGTTGTCAAAGACATTCAAGAAGAAGGCGCGCAACTTTTGATTGATTTCATTACCAATAACGATTTGTCTAACATTCCACAAGTCGTTAATTTTAAAGTTCAGCAATAATTTTTCTTCTCATACCGCCCGGATAATGTACAATATATGTGTAAATATCCACATCAGGAAGGGAGTTCATCTTTATGAGCGAATTTTTAGCAGCGATTGTCGGAGGTATCTTTGCGCTAATTGGGACATTTTGGGGCATTAAATATCAAATCACTAAAGAAAAAGAAGAAAAACGTGAAGATTATAAAAATGACATTTTGAGTATGATCGATTTAACTGCTTACAAAGCTTCTAAAATAAGTAAAATTCATTTAAGCGAAACGAATGCTTTAATCAATAAGCCGCAAACATTAGAGAAGTGTGATGATGTTAAAGAACTTTTTGTAAAATTAGACGATCAAATTCAAGAATTATTGGGTACTATGAGTCACCATGAAGAAGAATCCAATAAACCTATTCGCGATTTATTAAATTGCTATGAATCTTTGGAGAATTATATCTCTAAATTTTCTATAGCTGCAAGAATCTATGACGATAAATACGAAACAACTTCTGACGATAAACGTATTATCATCGTTAGAACGAAAGAGAAATTAGATCGTAATATCCATACATTTATCAATGATTTACGTCAATTTTCTAAACATCATTTCAACCACGAAATGTATGAACCCACATTAAAATTTGAATCGGATTAAACATAATGAAACACCTCTAATATCAGTATAATGACCAACTGAGCTTAGAGGTGTTACTTCGACTAAAGCATTATGTTTCAAATTCGATATGTTTCTTTTCATAGAAATAATTAACTGTATTAATTAAAATACCTAGAATAATAATGCCACCTGACACAAAGGTAATCATTAAATAAGGTAAACCAACTGATAATAAAATAGACCCGATAATTGCGCCTAAGAAGTTCGCAACATTAAAGATAGATGCTGCTAATGTGCTTGCAAGTAGTGGTGCTTCTTTGGCACTTAATATAATCTTACTATTTAATAAGGGTGTCGTACCAAATGTACCAAATCCGAATAAGAAGCAAATTATAATTGCTAAGATCGTATGATGCACGAAAGTGACAAATAATACGATGGTTAAAAATAATAATAAAAACGTATAGAATAAATATTTCGTCAATTTAGGTTCTGGCACATTCCCAGTAATTAAGTTCCCTAACACGCCACCTAAACCAAACATAAATAAACAGATCGTTAGGCCGACGATTTTAAAAGGTGCGAAGTTATGAATCATTGGCTCCATAAAGGTATACGTTGTGAAGACACCTGAATAACCAAAGACGATAATAGACATCACAATTAAAATATGTGGATTTTTGAATACTTTCAATTCATTTTTCACATTAGATTCTGTGCTAAGTGATACATCTGGTACAAATTTCAACATACCTAACATCGTCATCACAGCTAAACCAATCATAACGCCAAAGACGACTCTCCAGTTTGCAAATCCACCTAAGAATGAACCAAATGGTACACCAATCATAACCGCGATGGTTAAGCCAGCTTGCACAAGTGCAATCGCTTGTGGTTGTTTACCACGAGGTGCAACGGCTGCAGCGACACTCATACATACGCCAAAGAAGGGTGCATGCATTGACGCTGACAACAATCGTGATAACAGTAATATTTGAAAGTTAGGTGCCAACATCCCTACCACGTTACTTCCGATAAATATGGCCACTAAAATCGGTAATAATCGTTTGGCACGCACATTCATTGTGAATATACGCATGAATGGCCCAATTAGCGCAACACTTACGGCATATACACTAATTAATAATCCTGCACTTGAAATAGATACTTTCATGTCACTTGCAATTTGAGTTAATAATCCAGTTACAACATACTCTGCCATGCCAACTGTAAATGTACCTAACATGAATATAAAGAACATCATTCTGTTACCTTTCATCTTGCTACCTCCTTTTATATCGCGCTCAAAAATAATACGAGTGCTATCTTACAAAAAAATAGGTACCATGTGAAGAGGTTTATTCAGAGTTTTTGATTTTCTTAAGTCAGTATTCGCAAGTTTTCATATATTTTCATTGTATTAATATTAAGATAATTTTAAGTATGTAGTATTTCGAAAACCTTCCATATATGTAACATTTTCAATCAAAATGTCGCTATGTTAATCTAACTAGCATAGGAGTGATATGATGTCTGAATCTAAAAAAGATAAATCCAAACAACCACTTTGGGAACTCATAATTAATATTATCCTAGAACTATTTAGTGCGATCATTCGATTTTTCAAACATTTATTATCTTAAATTCTTAGGTGATGTGGCGAATAATTAATCGCAATCAATGCGATTACAACACACAATCCGCCTAACATAATGTGTAATGTGAAAGGTTCACCTAACCCTATAATTGAAAAAATGGTTGAAAATAAGGGCACTAAAAATAAAAAACTACTCGAAATAGTGGCACCACGTAAATTCAAACTACTAAACCATAATCCAAATGATCCAATAGACGCTGGAAACACAAGCCACCAAAACCATAACCATCCCCAACCATTCAATTGTTCAATGTGATAACGTTCCCCTAACAATTGGCTAATCAAGAACATGATGATGCCGCCAAATAATAATTGCCATCCCGTTAATACCCATGCACCTTTATCAAACTTAAATTGCTTAGTCACAACAGTATTACATGACCAACATAGTGAACCAAGTAATGCGACACACGCACCCCACCCTAGCAAAGTACGGTCTAACCCTAAACATATCGTAACACCAATCACACCAATCACGAGTGCAACCATTTTAATCATTGTTAACCGCTCTTTCAGTATGAAATGCGCAAGAACAGCTAACCATAATGGATTGGTAAACAGTAAAACAGCTGACATTGAAGAGGATACACCCAATGACATTGCTATATTTAATAATCCCATTGTTCCAGCCGTTTGTAATAAACCGATTGTAGCGACAAATATAAAGCCTTTGTAACTATTATGATCAATTGATGGTAATGTGTTTTTAACGCCCCTTTTCAACAATAAAACTACTAAGATAATCAGTCCGGCTATAGTAAAACGCCATCCCCCGAGTAGCATGGGTGGCACGTGTTCAATTGAGATGAGGTATTTCCCAGTTGGAAAAGAAGAGCCCATACATAGGGTCGTCAAAATGATACATATATAGAAGTATAAATGCGAACGTTGATGTAAATTCATAGATGTCATCTCCTAGTCATTTATTAAAGATAATTAAGATATTCGTTGTCTTTAAATAGTATTATAATGCACCCTTTATATTTTTCAATCATAATATATAAAATTTTTATATTATATTTTATAATGAAAGAAACGTCTATCATTGGAGGACTATTATGAAATTATCTAAAGGATGGGAGCAAGCCGTCTATGTTCTATTAATGTTGAACCTACTACCCAAACATAGCGTGATGACCTCTACCGCGTTAAGTGATCGTTTAAATGTTTCTGATTCTTATTTAAAGAAGATTATTAAAGCTCTTGTTAAAGAAGATCTCGTTAATTCTTCTACAGGCAAAAATGGCGGCTTTTCTTTAAATAAGCCTTTAAATCAAATCACATTTTATGATGTTTTTCTAGCAATAGAAGGTCGAGACGCGATCTTTTCTAGTCAGCAATTATTGAAGCCCTTCTTAGGTGAAAAGGAAGGCCAAAAAGCAGAAATGTGTGTAGTTAGTCATGCATTAAATACAATTGAACATACACTTATCTCCACTTTATCTTCGATTACATTGGATGAAGTCAATCAAACCATCGTCACAAAATATCGCCTTAACGATTTAAATCAATGGGTCCTATCGAATCGTAAATCACGGTAAAACAAGCCTTCTGGATGTCTAACTTCAGACAACCCGAAGGCTACTTTTTAGAATTTTATGACAAAAATATAGGTCTTTTTGACTAATATACTTGTCAAAATGACAAAGATAATGTAACGTTATAGACAAGGAGCTGATGAATATTGCGAAATCGTCTTAAAGAATTGCGTGCTCGCGATGGCTTCAATCAAACACAACTCGCTAAGAAAGCTGGTATCTCACGCCAAACAGTTTCTTTGATTGAACGGAATGATTTTATGCCGTCCATTTTAACAGCCGTTAAAATTGCGCGTATATTCAATGAACCAGTTGAAAATGTCTTTATATTTGAGGAGGGAGATTTATGAAAGTAAGACGTAATCTACTTTTACTTGTACTCGGTGGATTGATTGGTGGTATTGTTGGCGGTTCGATGGGAAGCATTAGTAATTTCTTATCAAATATCAATTTATCGCATACCCATTTCGGGATACTTATTTGTATCATTTCGTCACTACTTATCATCGGTCTTACCGTTTATTTATGGAAAGTTCAAAAAGATGCGATTAAATTTAAAACCTCAAGTCTCAATTCGATTGAAGATGACGAAGCCGATATATACGAGAAAAAAGCTAATTTGAATTCTATTAAATTGAGTATCATCACTTATATCCAATTAATCATAAGTTTTATCGCACTTTTATTAATTGTCTTTGGCCACGGTTCAAATATTGATGTACTTTACGCAACCATCCCGTATTTATTGAGTATCATACCTTTAATGATGACAGGCTTTTTCAATCGTCGTTTCGATTCACGCTATCCTAAAATAGGTGAAAAAAAGGCAACAGAAAAAACGTTAGCACTTATGGATGATGGCGAACGTCATATTACTCTTGTCAGTATGTACAAAAATTATCAAGTTAACCTCGCATTATTAATGATCGCAATTATATTTTTAGGTATCTTCTCTATTGATACTGGTTCAAATCAAACACTTGGTATATTATTCTTAATTATTATTTTCGCATATAACAGTCTAGGTTATATGTTAAAAGTACGTAAATTTTACAAATCCTAGTTATTTATTAATTAATCTATATTATGATAAACGTAACTAATCTTTAATTAAATTAAATCCAAAACCTAATCAACAGAAAGAGAGGATTATTATGGAACATCTACTACAAGTGCAACATCTCAACAAGTCGTATAGGAAATCGCAATTCCATTTGAAAGATATTTCTTTAACACTTCGACCTGGTGAAGTGATTGGTTTAATTGGTAAGAATGGTTCAGGTAAATCAACATTGATTAATACATTAGTTGGTAACCGTTTTAAAGATTCTGGAGAGATTTCATTTTTTGATCAAGTTGTCTCAGATAAGGATTATGCATACAAAGAGCATATTGGCGTTGTATTTGATGACTTACGTGTGCCTGATAAACTCGAAATTAAAGATATGGATAAGGTTTTTGCGAATATTTTCAAAACATGGAACAGTGATCGTTTCTTTGAAGTCATTCAGCGTTTCGAATTACCAACTAACGCGCAAATTAAGACGTTCTCAAGAGGGATGCGTATGAAAGCAGCCTTAGCTATGGCTTTAGCGCATGATACAAAGTTACTCATTCTGGATGAGGCTACTGCGGGTATGGACGTATCAGGACGTGAAGAAGTCATTGAAATGTTGGAAGACTATATTTCAGAAGGCAATGGTATTCTCATTTCATCTCATATTTCTGAAGATATTGAGCATCTCGCTACACAATTAGTGTTTATGCGTGATGGTGAAGTTGTCCTTCAAGAAAATAAGGAAGCATTGTTAAAACAATACGGTATTGTAGAAATTGAGGAACAAAATGATATAGACATTCCACAAGACATCATCATTGCCTCAAGAGTAAGACACGGTAAACGTCAAATCTTAATTAATGATTGGTCACGCGTTACAAATGCGCACTCACTTAACACTATTGATGACGCAACAAAATTAATTATGAGAGGTGATAAATAATGAAAGGTCTTATTTTAAGTAGTTTCTATGCATCTAAAAAGTCACTTATCACATATTTCATTGTAGCCATTGTAGCTAGTGTCTTATTCGCGTTTATAAATCCAGCAATGGCATGTTTCTTACCAATGCTTTTCTTATTGTCACCAGTGACAGATAACTTGAAACGCGAAAAAGATTCTAAATGGATGTACTATATCTCAACATTGCCATCACATCGTAGCGCTTATATTAAAAGCTACTTTGCATTTTACGGCATACTCATCGTCATCGGATTAATTATTGGCTTAATCGCAGTATTGGCAATACACCAAAATTTGATGTTAACACTTATTTCAGGTTTAGTTGGTATAGGTGCTGCAGGCACATACGCTATCATGTTCCCGTTAACCTTTAAATTCGGTCCAGAAAATTCAAATGTCATCATGATTTCAACATCTGTTATCGTTCTTATTTTATTCTTTATTACTTACTTTGGTGTCATTATATCAGCTGTGGTACGTTCAGGATCATTCTCTGATTTAGGAACAAATCCTACAGATTTCCTTTTCATAGGATTATATGCACTACTTGGCATCATTTGCTTGGTGGCTTCTTATTTCCTTTCAATAGCCATTTTCAATAAACAAGAATTATAACCTTTAAGTTATTTACAATTTTAATTTAAACTCAAAGTGGTTCTAAGCACGCTACATTAGTGGCACTCAAGTGTTTAGAACCACTTTCTATTCATTGCTTATATGCGTCATTCAACTTTTTATAGGGTATGGATAACTAAACGCACTTAAAAAGGAGTCCTCATCTAATGAACATTCAAACTATCGAACGCTATTTACACATAGATGCTTCACTTCATCAATCACCTACACTTGAAGCACTCAATTATTATATTAAGCAATACATGCTTACGGTTCCTTTTGAAAATATTAATGTCCAAAATGGCATACCTATCTCCGTAGAAATTGATGATTTATATGATAAATTCATTATTCAACACCGTGGCGGTTTCTGTTACGAAATGAATCATTTCTTTGGGACTTACCTTGAAGCCAAAGGGTTTACCGTATATCGCATGTCTGCGACAGTCGAACAGCCGAATGGCAATCGTAGTCCAGAAGGTTCACATATGTCACTTGTAGTCCCAATTGATGGTGTCAGTTATGTTGCAGACGTAGGTTTTGGAGATTTACCTTTACAAGCTTTACCTATTACCAATACCGACCCTACTCATCCTGTGACAGATATTACAGGCGAATTTCGTGCGATTTCAGAACATGACGGTACCTATTGTATTCAAAAGCTTGAAAATGGTACATGGGTCACGCGTTACGAAGCGCGTTTCCCCCCCAAACAAGTCGAAGATTTTGCGGATATGATTCAATATAATTCAGAACACCCAGATTCTATATTTGTGCAACAACTGATTGTTACGCAACCTCAGTCATTTGGTCGTGCTACGATGTCATTACAACATCTCACACTAAGTAAACAAGATCGTAAAGATAAGTACGACGTAACTTCTGACAACTATCGCGCTTTGCTAAAAGAATACTTTAATTTAGATGTCAAAATTAAGCCTTTAGAACCTTAAAATATACATTTCTCATTAAGAGGTGAAATTATGTCTAACATAGAGATTGTTGGTGCTAAACAAAACAACTTAAATAATATAAATGTAACCATTCCAAAGCATAAATTAACAGTATTTACAGGTCGTTCAGGTTCAGGGAAGTCTTCCCTCGTCTTCAATACTGTAGCTGCAGAATCCGAAAGATTGTTAAATGAAACGTATTCAAGTTATGTGCAACATCAACTCACACAATATGAGAAACCTGATGTTGACCAAATTAAACATCTTCCGGTTGCTATGATTATCAATCAAAAACGTCTTGGCGGTAATTCTCGTTCAACTGTAGGTACGATTTCTGATATTTACGCGTCCGTACGTCTTCTATGGTCACGTATTGGCGAACCCTTTGTAGGTTACTCTGATATCTTTTCTTTTAATAATCCTAAAGGAATGTGCGAAACATGTTCGGGCTTAGGCTACGTTGAAGATATAGATTTAAATGAATTGCTTGATTATGATAAATCACTGAATGAAGATGCAATTAAATTCCCTTCATTTAGACCAGACAGTTGGCGTGGTAAACGTTATTTATATACAGGTTTATTTGATAATGATAAGAAACTAAAGGATTACACGAAAGAAGAAATGGATACCTTTCTGTATACTGAACCAACCAAATTAAAGAACCCGCCCTCAAATTGGCCAAGGACTGCGAAATTTGAAGGATTAATCCATCGTTTTCGTCGTTCATTTCTACTCAATGATAATTTTGAAAAGAAACGTTTTAAGGAAGACATCGACCGTGTCGTATCGAAACATGACTGTCCTAATTGCCATGGTCAACGTCTTAATGACTCTGTGCTAAGTTGTAAAATTAATGGTTTAAATATTGCAGAATTCACAAACCTACAAATTGATGAGGCGTTAGCCTTTTTAAGGAAAATAAAATCCGACAAGGCACGTGTGATCATAGAGCCACTCAAAAAACAACTAGAAGCGTTAAGTTATATCGGATTGAACTATTTAACACTTGCACGGGAAACGACTTCCCTATCTGGCGGTGAATCACAACGTATCAAACTCATTCGTCATTTAAATAGTCCTCTAAGCGATCTTGTATACATTATTGACGAACCAAGTGTTGGACTACATCCAGAAGACATTCAACGCATTAATGACATCATTCAATCCTTAAAAGATAAAGGTAATACGGTGCTTGTTGTGGAACATGACCCAGATGTAATTAAGACAGCTGACCACATTATTGATTTAGGTCCTTTAGCCGGTAAAAACGGCGGTGACATTACATTTACTGGCTCGTACAACGCACTACTCGCTTCGGACACGAGTACTGGTCGCGCATTAAATCGTGAACATCAACTCAAAACGACACCACGTACGGCAAAAGACATGCTTCAAATTTCAAATATTAGTCGTAATAACTTACAAAATGTCTCAACTGAACTACCTAAACATGCGATGACTGTCGTTACAGGTGTTGCGGGTTCAGGTAAAAGTTCACTCATTTCTGCAGGATTTGAACGTAACTCAAATGCTATTTTTATTGATCAGAAACCTGTTCATGCATCTAATCGTTCTAATTTACTCACTTATCTAGGTATCTTTGACGATGTGCGCAGTTTCTTCAGCCAACACACTGGTCTTAAAAAAAGTCTGTTTAGCTATAATTCAGAAGGTGCATGTCCAGAATGTCATGGCAAAGGCGTCTTAAAAACTGAACTTGCGTTTATGCCAGACTTTTCACAAATCTGCGAGTTATGTGGTGGAACAAGATATCGTCCAGAAGTGTTAGAAGCTAAAGTAGAAGGTTATTCTATTGCGGATATTTTAGCATTAACTGTGGATGAGGCCATTGATAAATTTAGTGATAGTCCAAGTATCACGCGACCGCTTCAAGCATTAGCGGATACAGGGCTCAATTACATGACTTTAGGACAATCATTAGATACACTTTCAGGTGGTGAAATTCAACGTGTGAAACTGAGTCGTTACCTTACTCAAGACGTGACGAACAAGCTCTTTATCTTTGATGAGCCAACAACTGGATTACATGAAGATGATTTGCCAATCCTTATTGATTGTTTTAATCATCTTATTGACGAAGGTAATACAGTTATCTTGATTGAGCATAATTTAACGATGATGACTCAGGCGGATTGGTTAATTGATATCGGCCCCTATGCCGGAGATAAAGGTGGTCAATTACTTTATGCGGGCGAACCCGATGGTATTTTCAATATCGACAATTCAGTAACCGCTAAACATTTAAAACGATATATAAGTAATTAACATAACAATATAAACACCCCCACAAGCGTAACCGTCATGTGGGGGTTGAGTTCTGCCATTAAGCATTTGTATCTACACTTATAGTAACTTGTGTTGTTGCAACAATGCTTCGATATATGTGCCTTTAATCTTCTTCAAGAAAGTGTTGAGGGCGAGTTGCTGTATTTTGTTATGTTCGGTGAGTTCTAATAAATTTTTACGGTCGGTGAGTTCATATAAGGCATCCATCAATATGCGAAGGTCAAATTCTGTTGCAACCACTTCAGGGACACCTCTATCTATGCCCAACAATTGGTAGACTGCTTCCATAGCAGTTCTTACCGAATATTCAGTGGTAAAGACAGTATCTCTTTCTGTTTCTGCAAAATTACCAATAAAGGCTATGTTGCGAGCATTTTTAGGCACAACAAGTGGTCTGTCTCCAACAGCTCTAGGCATAAAATAAGAACAGATATATGGCATATAGACTGGTATCGTATTACATTGATTTTTAGCGAGGTCTTCAATTTGATTGATAGGTACGCCCATATGATATAGCCATTCTTGGCAAATTTCATTTCCACTGCACTCAGTGATTGGTTTATTGATAAAGTCACCATTCACGTTTGAATATAACGCGTAAATCCAAACGCTCACCTCATCGTCGGGTTGGCTTTTAAATTGTTGTTGACGATTTACAGTAAAATTCAATTGCCATTTAGAATCATTCACAGTAACAATCCCACCTGTCACTGTCTTGCCGGCTAAAGGATCTCGTTTACAAATGTGCTCGATAGTATTAATAATTGTCTTGTTATTCGTCGTCGCAGTTGCTGATACAAACCAACTTTTGTCCGGTAAATGATGATAGAACTTTTCGGGACAACCAAACTCAGGACTCTGTTTGGCAAGATTACGCCACAATGTCCAACTACCGCCGATATCTTTTGTAGGGGGTGCGGGGGTGTTGTTATCTCCATATGTTGAACTTTCAGTAATACTACCATTCGTAACAAATACTAAATCATTTGGCGTTAGAGGAATAACTTCATCTTTACCTGAACGTTTAAGTTGTATTTCACGAGCAACTTTTTCTGTTGTTGTGATATCGACTTTAATATTCATGACTTGGACATCATATTGAAATTGCACACCGTGGGACTCTAAGTAGGCAATCATAGGAAGAACAAGTGATTCATATTGATTATATTTGGTGAATTTAAGGGCACTGAAATCCGCTAATCCTCCAATATGATGTACAAAGCGCATTAAATATCGACGCATCTCCATCGCAGAGTGCCATGGTTCAAATGCGAACATTGTTTTCCAATAAATCCAGAAATTCGAATGCATAAAATCATTTGAGAAAACATCCGTAATCGTCACATCATTTAATGCTTCTTCTTTCATTAAACATAAATGTATGATTTCTTTAATCGCTTGTGGCGTCAAAGTAAAATCACCATCAGTAGGTAACTGATGTCCCCTTTTCTCAATAACACGACAACGTGAGTAATTAGGATCTTCTTTATTTAACCAATAAAACTCATCTAATACGGAAGCATTGTCCATTTCAAGCGATGGGATGGAGCGAAATAAATCCCATAAACATTCGAAATGATTTTCCATTTCTCTTCCGCCTCTAACAACATAGCCTTTTAAAGGAAGCTCATCGCCATCTAAACTTCCACCAGGTTTAGATAATTCTTCTAAAACATGGATTTTTGACCCATCCATTTGTCCATCTCTAATCAAGAAACATGCAGCAGCTAACGAGGCTAATCCAGAACCAATAAGATAAGCGGATTTATGCGCGACATTTTCTGGTTTTTTAGGACGGGCAAATGCTTCATAATTCCCGTTACTATAGTACATACATATCACTTCCCAAATGTTCATTATTTTTAATTTTTAGATTGAAAAGTAGTAAACTATTAGTAATCTTAAAGAAATTAATCTACCCTTCGACTGTATTATAAAATGCGGAAGGCTAAGAATTGTGCGTCACTTATGTGGTTTTGTAACATAAGCGACATTTTAATTAAACTGTCCGATATGAGGAGTGATGATGTTGAACAAACAAGATTTACGCGTCCAAAAGACACATCAAGCGCTAATTACTTCATTTTCTGAACTATTGCAATCAAAATCACTTGAACAGATTACAGTTCAGGACTTATGTACCAAAGCTAACGTACGACGATCTACGTTTTATCGTCATTTTAGTGATAAATATGATTTGTTAAATCATGTCGTCGGCACATTAATTGATCATTTTAGAGCGTTATATTTACCAGACATTAATCCTGATAATCCAAGACAATTTTTCGAGAAATTGATGAGAGATGTTTTGACATTTATTCACGATAATAAAGACATGGTCCGTAGCGTTATAACTCTCAATTTTTACGGCGAAGTTTATACGATTTTTTATGAACAAATCTATAAAGCCGTTCAAAAGCAAATTGAATTTGATCGACAGAGTGGACAATTTTATGTAGATGTAACCATATATGGAGAATTTTTAACTGGGGGAATTTTAAGCGTTATAACGAACTGGATTCAACATGGACAACAACAATCGATTGATAAAGTAACGAATGAAATTGTGAATATGATATGTGGTGCTAGAGAAATCCATTTGAAGAAACTGAGATAAAACGCCCTTTATTTAAGGTATTTCATAATTTGAAAAATGTCGCCAAGTTGAAAGCTTAGCGACATTTTTTCTAATTTAATTTATCGATTTAGAACCATTTCCATTTTTTATCTGCAGCAACGCGTGGGTAGTCACTACCTGGTAAGAAATCCCTATGATAATGAACATAGGCTTTGCCATCTTTATTGATGGCTATATGCCACTGAGCGTTATCCTTTGGCACGATATCATATAAATCTTTCTTAACATGATATTTCTTGCCATCAATTTCATGGTCACCTTCAGTTAATACTTTCTTGTATTCATATTTTTGGCGATATTGTTTAATAATGTTGTTCCCTATTCGATTTCTATTATATTTTGCATTTTCATCGCCATAAGGTTGAACGTTCATGACCGTTTCGTTTAAACGCAAGTGATTTTGCTTATTGGTTAATGCGATGTTATAGCCTTTATTACTTGTACCTGTCTTCAACCCATCCGTACCAGGTAAATAAAGCGGTTGGCCTTTTAATGATAGATTTGTACTCTTAAACGTATTGCCTTGTTGTGTATCTTGTGTCAACTTAGATATTTGCAATACTTCAGGATGCTTTGAAATAAGCTGTTGCATTAAAATGTTCATATCTTTCGCTGTACTTTTAGGATATTCTTGGTTTTTAAATTTAGATGGTGCGTATTGACCTAACAAGCTATTCTGCGCGCCAGCAGGATTGACAAAATTTGTATTTGTCATATGAAATGATTGCGCTTGTTGATTCATTTTGTTAGTAAATGCATCATTATTACCACTAATCTTCTCACCTAATATCATCGCAGCAGCATTGCTTGATGCTAATGTTGTTTGTTTGATTAATGCTTCGATCGTATATACTTGACCTTGTTGCAATGATACTGATGATAAATTTGGTAAATTAGACAGAGTTGCATAATGATTGGTAATTTTTACTTTATCGTTAAGCTTTAATCTTCCATTGTCAATGGCTTCATATGTTAAATATAAGGTCATCATTTTAGACATAGATGCCGGATCAACATGTTGATTTCCCTGGTAATGATATAAAATTTGCCCTTGATCTGTAGTCAACATGACACCACTCGGCTGATATTTCGTGCTTATGCTACTATGTTTTTCTTTATTAGCAATCGTTACTGGCGATTCACTCGCGTAACTTATCGACGTATGTAATAGCGCTATCGTAATGATGGCGCCTATCCCCTTTACAAATTTACTAAACAATATATCCCCTCTTTTTAAATATTTATAATATTGTACAATATCTTTTATAACAATATTATATGGATAATACAACTATATATAAACGCATAATCTTAGAATGCTGTTTCTTATTAAGATGATCAACTCTCATTTTTAATGATTTAACCAAATTAAAGGGAGTGGAACAGAATTCTTTTTAAATTCGTCGTCCGCTCCCAGCTTGCTTTGCTTGTAAAATCACTTTCGTGATTTTTTGTGTTGGGGCCCCGCCCGCAAGGATGACTAGAACTGAGAAAAGCTTGATTTAAGCGTATTTTTAGTTCAGTCAGCTACTGCGAATTTGCAAAATAGCATCATCATATTATTAATGTCTCATGCTCATTTCGCTGTCATTTGTCATAGCGATGAGTTATGTGCCTGTGACTTCTGATTATTTATACGCTTTGTCACCTTTAAAATAACTACGATCTTCCTTGCTATAAACCTTGTCAGGGTCTACAAATGGTTTCAACTTGTATTTGAAGTCATAAAGATTCAAACCATCGATAGCAACACGATCTTGATATACACTATACTCACCGATATCAGTAAAGTTATTAGGACCTACGCCCGCTAAATATTTGAAACCAGCTTTATGCTCTAGATATTGATAACCTGCAGAGCCCCTATCTTGCGCGCCATGAGGGAAAATAAATAAATCTGTTTGTCCAATGATTGGTGTGACTTCTTTCTTCCAACGTTCGGTATCTTTCACAATACGATCATATGAACTATTGGCAAAATCAATGTGCCCCCAAGAATGACTTGCAAATGTCCAACCGTCACGTTTCATTGCGTTTGCAACTTTGATTGCTTGTTCTTTTCGCTCATGATAATCTTTGCTGTCTAACTCATTGGTACGATATCCAAGTACACCGTTATAACCTGTTAAACCAACGACACCCTTTTGTCCATTCAGTGAGAAATCGGGATGATCTTTCACAAAGCGATTTAGAATCGGAACGATATCATTCGTTTCACTTTGTGTTACTTTCCCATCTTTACCTTTTGTTTCAGATACAACGTGATTAGATTTGTCTAAGACTAAGCGGTCTGCATAGCCGTTTCCTCTCATATAATCATAGTAATTCATATCATCAATGGATAAAATTAATGGTTTCTTTCCTTTAGGCAGCTTTAATGTTTTCTTCTTAATAGGTTTAGAATTAAAATCGTAAGCATCATGTGGATCAATTAATATGTAATGATGCTGATATAACTCATCAAGTGAACGTTTAAATTCATTAACAGTAATCATCCAATCATTATTACCTTTTGCTTGATTTGCTTCACCAGTGAATGCGATCTTAGGATCTGTAATTAACGGATGAAAAAAGACATGCGCCACATCACCTTTATATTCAACCCAATCTTCTTGTCCAGAACTTTTCTTTTTCGCATACATGTTTGCTTCTTTATTTTGCGATGCTTGTTGCGCTTTTTTATCTTGCGTGTGTGATGTCGATTGACATGCACATAAAACAATGGCTAGAACAACTGTGAATACACTCAACAAATATTTCTTAGTCATGCATTTACTCCTTTATATAACAAAGTGATTTTATGCCGATCACTGAATATTATATAATATTTTTATACTATGCATAACATATCATTTATAACTTAACGTAATTTTTACATGACATTAATTTTATTTAATATTAAATTATTTGTTTTTACGCTTTTCAATGAATTTCATAACTAAATTAACTACAATGGCTAGAACAATAATGCTCTTTAATATTAATTCGTAAATTTCCGGCATTGAAAATGTACTAATGAATACAAATACTATGATGAGCACTATCGCAATTTTATCGTGACTATCTAATGTCATTCTATTTCACCTTTTGCTTCATTTTAATTTCCTATATAATTGCATTATACATATAAAAGGAGATGGATGTTTTGAGAAAATTATTTGCTGTGGCGTTAGTATTTATTTTAGCCTTAGCTGCTTGTGGTAATAATAGCGATAATAATCATTCTAATGATGCTAAAGAAGATACTAAATCTTATACAACTGACGATGGGGATAAAATTAAAATTCCTAAGGAACCTAAACGAATCGTTGTTTTAGGTACAACGTATGCCGGTGGTTTAAAAGAACTTGATGCTAACATTCAAGCTGTAGCTAAAAATGTGGATGATAGTTCAGTATTAAAAGATAAATTTAAAGATGTTAAGAAAATTAATCCTGAAAACGTTGAAGCTGTAGCTAAAGCCAAACCAGATTTAATCATTACTTATAATACTGACAAAAACTTGAAAAAATTGAAAAAAATCGCACCTACTGTCGCATTTGATTATATGAAGCATGATTATAAAGAACAACATTTAGAGTTAGGTAAAATTATCGGTAAAGAAGATAAAGCGCAAAAATGGGTAGATCAATGGGAAGATAAAACGAAAGATGATGGTAAAGAAATTAAGGATGCCATTGGTGAAGACGCTACTGTCTCAATCATCAAAGATTTCGATAAAAAAATCTATGTTCTAGGTAAAACTTATGGTCACGGTAGCGAAGTACTTTACGATTCATTCGGCCTAAAAATGCCAAGTAAAGTTGAAAGTGCAACTAAAAAAGAAGATTTAGCTGATATTTCTGCGGAACAAATTCCAGAAATGGCTGGTGATTATGTCGTAACACCTGTTGCTAAAGGGGCTGACCTTTCATTCGAAAATAAAGATGTTTGGAAAAATACAGACGCAGTTAAAAAAGGACAAACATTTAAAGTTGACGAGGGTGTGTATTGGTTAAACGATCCCTATTCTCTTGACTTTGAACGTAAAGATTTAAAGAAAAAATTATTAGATTCTGCAAATAAATAGTGCCTTACTTGCATAACAACCCTGTAATGACTGCGATATACGTATTTAATTTCGTCGTAAATATCGCACCCAACGCAATACCTGTAAGTATAGCGTTATAGCCGTATAAACCATTCGTAATAGATGGATAGTCACCACCAAGTGCCACAATAAAGATAACAGCTAAGATACTGGAAATGATGGCGTATATACCACCTTTGATTGATCCTACAAAGATGCCTATTATAATTAACACACTTCCCAGTATAGACGTCACTAGAAAGATTTCACTGAAGTTCGTAGTAATACCACTAAGCCAACTGATATGATTATGACTAATATCTGGATGTTTTACTTGTTGTGGCAATATATCAATTGTCACTTTTAATTTCGAAAATTGTGTCGTCATTGCTAACACTAACCATGTCATCAATACAAATGGAAATGTTAGCATAGGTACACCAAAAGGCTTTAACCATTCTCTAATAGCCGCCCCCATAGGCAACGTTAAAATGGTCGCAATCAGCAATACAATCCAAGCTACCATAGTAGACTGAAGGAACAATGCTAAACCAATAGCCGTTAACACAGCATTATACCCTGCTAAGCCATCTTGAATTTCCGCTTCACTATAATTGAAGAAGGGTGCCAATAAGAGCGCTAATACGCTACCTATCATAGCCGCTATACCAATCTCCCATCGAGCCACAAACAAACCAATTAAAATCAGTACCCCTGACCATTTGTTATTCATAAACACAACTTGCGCTATATTTTTGAAAAAAACATTAATATACTTCACAAACTCACCTTACTCTTCTGTTATTACACTTCATTCTTTTAAATTCTAGCACTATTACTACAACTTACAAAATACTTTTACAAAATTTAATCATGTAGAAATACAATTAGAGTTTGGATTTAAAATAATTGTATGACTATATTGCTTGTACAATATTCTTAACAGTTCTAACATTAAGACTACGAACGTTATTTTCAAATGGAAAGAAGGAATAGATATGCATTTTACTCAGCGTGAACAAGATAAGTTGATGATTGTTGTAGCTGCAGAAGTTGCAAGACGTCGTAAAGCACGTGGTTTAAAGTTAAATCATCCTGAAGCACTCGCTTTAATCAGTGATGAATTACTTGAAGGTGCAAGAGACGGTAAAACCGTAGCCGAATTAATGAGCTATGGCAAAACAATACTAAATGAAGAAGATGTCATGGAAGGTGTTGCAAGCATGATCAAAGAAATTGAAATCGAAGCAACATTTCCAGATGGAACAAAACTCATTACAGTCCATCATCCAATCGTCTAAGGAGGCAATAATATGATTCCTGGAGAAATTATAGTTAAAAATACTGAAATCGAAATTAATCAAGGACGCGCGGAAACGGTACTTGTTGTTAAAAATACTGGTGACCGTCCCGTACAAGTTGGTTCTCACTTCCACTTCTTTGAAGCTAATAAAGCATTAAATTTTGAACGTGAAAAAGCTTATGGCAAACACTTAGATATTCCCGCTGGTGCAGCCGTACGTTTCGAACCAGGAGATGAGAAAAAAGTTCAACTTGTTGAATATGTAGGCCATCGTAATATATATGGTTTCCGTGGTTTAGTGAATGGCAAAATTGATGAAAGTCGCGTTTACCGTCCTACAGACGAGAATGATGACTACGCCGGTGTATTTCATGACGAAGGCGAAGAAAACGTCAATAAAAAAGGAGGACAAGATTAATGAGTTTTAAAATGACGCAATCTCAATATACCAGTCTTTATGGTCCGACTACAGGCGATTCAATTCGTCTAGGTGATACAAATTTATTTGCTCAAGTCGAACACGATTATACAAGTTACGGAGATGAAGTCACTTTCGGTGGCGGTAAATCAATTCGTGACGGTATGGGGCAAAATCCTAACGTGACACGTGACGACCGTTATGTTGCAGATTTAGTTATAACAAATGCAGTTATTATTGATTACGATAAAGTAGTTAAAACAGATATTGGTATTAAAAATGGCTACATCTTTGCTATTGGCCAAGCAGGTAATCCAGATATTATGGATAATATTGATATCATTATTGGTGCGACAACAGATATTATTTCAGCTGAAGGTAAAATTGTGACAGCTGGTGGTATTGATACACACGTTCACTTTATTAATCCAGAACAAGCTGAAGTAGCACTTGAAAGTGGTATCACTACACATATTGGTGGCGGAACTGGTGCATCAGAAGGTACTAAAGCTACGACAGTAACCCCTGGCCCTTGGCATATACATCGCATGCTTGAAGCAGCTGAGCAACTCCCTATTAACGTTGGTTTCACTGGTAAAGGTCAAGCTGTTAATCACACTGCGCTCATTGAACAAATTCATGCAGGTGTTATTGGATTGAAAGTTCATGAAGACTGGGGTGCAACACCATCAGCACTTGATCACGCATTAGCCGTTGCAGATGAATTCGATGTTCAAATTGCCCTTCACGCTGATACATTAAATGAAGCTGGATTTATGGAAGATACAATGGCAGCAGTTAAAGGACGTGTCTTACACATGTATCATACTGAAGGTGCAGGTGGTGGACATGCGCCCGACTTAATTAAATCCGCATCATATCCTAATATCTTACCTTCATCTACCAACCCAACATTACCTTACACACAAAATACTGTCGACGAACATTTAGATATGGTAATGATTACACATCACTTAAACGCATCTATTCCTGAAGATATCGCCTTTGCAGATTCTCGTATTAGAAAAGAAACTATCGCAGCTGAAGATGTACTCCAAGATATGGGCGTCTTTAGTATGGTAAGTTCTGACTCACAAGCGATGGGACGTGTAGGCGAAGTGATAACACGTACTTGGCAAGTCGCTCACCGTATGAAAGAACAACGCGGTTTCTTAGATGGTGATGCAGAATACAATGATAACAACCGTATTAAACGTTATATCGCTAAATATACAATTAATCCTGCAATTACACATGGTATTTCAGACTATGTGGGTTCAATCGAAGGTGGTAAATTAGCAGATTTAGTAATGTGGGAACCAGCCTTCTTCGGTGTTAAACCTGAACTAATTGTAAAAGGCGGTTTAATTAATGCAGCGGTTAATGGCGATGCCAACGGTTCAATTCCAACATCAGAGCCACAAAAATATCGTAAAATGTATGGCCAATATGGTGGCAATTTACAGCATACTGCCATTACATTTGTGTCTAAAACTGCATTCGAAAGTGGTATCTACCGTAGCTTAAACCTACAACGTATGGTTCGACCTGTTCATGGCATTCGTAATTTAACGAAAAAAGACATGAAGAATAACGATGCTACACCTAAACTTGATGTAGACCCACAAACTTATGAAGTATTTGTTGATGACGAAAAAGTGACTAGTGAACCTGCTACTGAATTACCGTTAACTCAAAGATACTTCTTATTCTAGGAGGTACGTTTAATGATTATAGAAGAAATTCAAGGAAACATTGCCAATTTACCAGCTGAAGATAAACAAAAGCACGTTGAAAAAGTCTATTTAGAAAACTCTGATTTAGTTAAACGTATTCAACGTGTAACAACAGATCATGGCACAGAAATTGGTATCCGTTTAAAACAACCTATTGATTTACAATATGGTGATATTTTATATCAAGACGAAACAAATATGATTGTGGTTGATGTGAATTCTGAAGACTTACTCGTTATCAAACCACGTACGTTACAAGAAATGGGCGATATCGCACATCAACTTGGCAATCGTCATTTACCTGCACAATTTACAGAAACTGAAATGCTCGTACAATATGATTATTTGGTCGAAGATTTATTAAAATCATTAGGCATTCCTTATAGTCATGAAGACCGTAAAGTTAATAAAGCCTTCAGACATATAGGACATTCACATGATTGATCATTCACATCTTCGATTATTTCAGTTCTGTGATTCACAATTTCCTACAGGTGCATTTAGTCATTCATTTGGTTTAGAAACATACATTCAACGCGATGTAGTTAAAGATGCTAAGACGTTTAAAGCATGGTTACAGCTATTTTTAAATGAGCAATTAACCTACTCAGACGGTTTGGCTATGCGTTTTGTCTATCAAGCGTTAGAAAACGAAGATACAGAAGAAGTATTAAGATTAGACCGCTTAATCTATGTTCAAAGTTTGCCTCGCGAAACACGTGTCGGCACGAAACAAATGGGCACACGTATGGCGAAATTAGCTATGGAACTTTATGATAGCGAATGGATGACGTGGTACCATACGCAAATGACTGAGAAGCGCGCTAAGTTACATCCAGCGATTTGCTTTACAATGTTAGGCCATCATTTAGGTATTGATATCGAAACGATTATTGATTATTACTTGTATCAAAATGTTTCAAGTTTAACTCAGAATGCGGTACGTGCAATCCCTCTTGGTCAAACAACGGGGCAACAAGTTGTGTCAGATATGATTCCGCATATCGAACGTACGCGTCAACATATCTTCACATTGAACGAATCAGACTTTGGTGTGACAGCACCAGGATTAGAACTTAATCAAATGGAACATGAGAACGTTAATGTGAGAATCTTTATTTCATAGGAGGTAATATTTATGGCAAATCCAATTAAAATTGGTATTGGTGGTCCTGTTGGTGCAGGTAAAACACAATTAGTAGAAAAATTAGTCCGCCGTCTGTCTAAAGAATTAAGTATCGGTGTTATCACAAATGATATTTATACTAAAGAAGACCAAAAAATCTTGGTTAATACAGGCGTGTTAGCTGAAGATAGAATCATTGGTGTCGAAACAGGTGGCTGTCCACATACAGCTATCCGTGAAGACGCTTCAATGAATTTTGCTGCGATTGATGAATTATTAGAACGTAATGACGACATTGAGTTAATATTTATTGAATCTGGTGGCGATAACTTAGCCGCTACATTCAGTCCAGAATTAGTAGATTTCTCAATTTATATTATCGATGTAGCCCAAGGTGAGAAAATTCCTCGTAAAGGTGGTCAAGGTATGATTAAATCTGACTACTTCGTCATTAATAAAACAGACTTAGCGGAATTTGTCGGTGCGTCATTAGACCAAATGGCTGAAGATACGAAGACATTTAGAGGAAATCGTCCATTCACATTCACTAACCTTAAGACTGATGATGGCTTAGATAATGTAATTGAATGGATTGAACGTGATGTATTGCTTAAAGGGCTATCTTAATGACTGAAGACAAGAAACAAGCTATTGAACAACCTTGGACTGGACAGTTAGACTTAACTGTATTCAATAATGGTAAACGCTCTGTTGCACGCGACATCTTCTTTGAAAAAGCGCTAAAAGTCATTCGCCCAGTCTATTTAAACCATTCAACGATGCCTACGTTCTATATTGTGAACGTGGGCGGTGGTTACTTAGATGGCGATCGATATCGAATGAATATCAATGTAGATCAAGGCGCAGCAGTGACGCTCACATCACAAGGTGCTACGAAGATTTATAAGACGTTGAATGATCGTGTGGAACAATATCAAACATTCCATATAGCGAAAGATGGATATATGGAATATGTTGGTGACCCGATTATTGCTTACGAACATGCGAAATTCTATCAGCACAATATATTCAAGTTAGATGAAACGGCATCTATGTATTATACAGATATTTTGACGCCTGGCTATTCTATGCGTGATGAACATTTCACATATGATTATATGCATTTATTAAATGAAATTTACGTCGGTGATGAACTCGTCACTTACGATAATTTGCGTATGCATCCAAGTGAAACAGAGATTAGTTCGATTGGTTATATGGAGCATTACACACATTTAGGTTCAGCCTATTTTATTCATCCTGACGTGACGCAAAAGTTAATCGATGAAGTGTATGACGAAATTAAAGGTTATATGAAGCAATATGATTGTCGTCTTGGTATAACACAATTGCCAACACATGGCTTTACCGTGCGTGTATTATCAAATATGACACAGGAAATTGAAGAGATTCTGAATACGGTGCAATCTTATATTGCGAATAAATTATACGATCGACAAATCAATTTTTTAAGAAAGTATTAATAAAGCAGAACAGGGAGCGGGACAGATTTTTTTAAAATCGTTGTCCCGCTCCCTGCTTGCTTTGATTGAAAAAGCGATGACGCACTTGACCAGCCTTTTACAAAGGTTAAATGGTCGTGATTCATCGCTTTTTGTTTTCATTTTTGTCTCAAGACGTATCCGAATCCTAGTGGCGTCTTGCCATCAAAATGCCGTCTTTGTACTAGGAAAGACATTTGAGAAAGGCTATTCAGTATCGCCAAATATATAATTATAGATGTCTTGTGATACTTGTTCGAAGTTATCGACGTTGAGTGAGAGATAGAACTTCAGTTTAGGTTCTGTACCTGATGGTCTCAATGCAATAAAGCCTTCTTTAAAGATGATTCGTATCACATTCGCTTGAGGTAATCGTATTATTTCTTCAGTATGATCTTCTTTATTTACACGTTTTAATGTCTTATAATCTTCCACTGCAACAACGTTTAATCCTGCTATGATTTCAGGAATATTCTGTCTTAATTGATTCATTAATTCATTAATCTGTTGTTGTCCTTCTTTACCTTCAAAGACTTTAGACATCGGTTTATCACGATACTGGCCTACTTCTTTATGGATTTCTTTTAATGCCTCGTGCAGTGTTTTGCCCTGACTTTTCAAAATAGATGCATACTTAATTATCAATGGCACGATTTGAATAGCATCTTTGTCTCGCACGAAATCATCGGCCAAATAGCCATAGCTTTCTTCATAGGCGAATAGGAAAGATTCTGTATCATCTAATTCACGAATAGCTTTAGCAATATGCTTAAAGCCGATTAAGACTTCCTTCACAGTGACCCCATGTTGTTGTGCAAGACGTTTACCTAACTCGCCACTTACAATAGATTGAATAACAACTGAATGCTTCGGTACATTCGTGTGTTCGAGAAGATATTTAATGAGTAATGCGCCGATTTCACTACCACCAAAGTAATATGTTTGTCCATCTGTATAACGTTCAACAAACCCCATGCGATCGACATCTGGATCTGTTGCAATAATTAAATTCGCATCGCTATCATGTGCTTGTTGAATCGCTAAATCAAAGGCTTCGCGTTCTTCGGGGTTCGCACTTTTCACGGAACTGAAATTCGGATCAAGTTCACATTGTGATTGCACTAAGCTGACTTGTTTAAAATTCAGATGCTTTAACACGTCTGGAATAATCGGTACTCCGGTACCATGTAAACTCGTATAAACAACCTTTAATTCAGATTGTGGAATATCTCCTACTAACCGTGTAATTTTATTGATATAACTATCATCAACCGCTTCTGGTAAATCACTAGTATTCTGCTCAATGCGTTCTTGGTTTAATTTAATATTTAACTCAAGCGGATCACCTAAGTTATTGATATAGTTAGCAACTTCTAATGACGTAGCTTCATCTAATTGTGCGCCATCTGCACCATAAACTTTGATGCCATTATAATCTTTAGGGTTATGGCTTGCTGTAATCATAATACCTGCAGATGTTTGCAAATATCGCACAGCATAAGAGAGTTGTGGCGTTGTTTTATACACATCTGACAGATAAACTTTGATATCATTCGAAGTCAAAATTTGCGTAATAATTTGCGCGAATTCTGATGATAAATGACGAATATCATAGTGAATGACAATTGAAGGATTATCTTCTTTATCGTTTAAGTAATTAGCAATTCCTAATGCCAGACGTTGTATGGTATAGCGATTTAATCGACCTGGACCAAGTCCAAACTGGCCACGAATACCGGCAGTACCAAATGCTAATTCAGTTTCAAATCCTTGTTCTTGAAACGTTGCGGTCTGGCTATCATAGAATGATGCTACAAGACTGTCATCTTTATATTTCATCCAATTGTCTTTCATCATATACTCCTTTCATACTTATGCGGATGTCTTATTATTCTTTTTCAGTATACTGGATATTTAAAAAAGTTTCATTTGATTAGTAAATAAGCTCTATTTAGTAATCTTTTATGCTGGCCGAATTAAACTTGCAATAAGTTACTCATAGTGATATAATACATTCATAAATTAATTCCATTGGCAACACCAAACCCCTCACTATTGCGCTAGTGAGGGGTTTTATGGTGTGTTAGACGATGTCGCTTATTTTCTATTACGGTTGTCTAACCAATATTTAAAAGCCGTAACAATACATCCTGTAATAACAGGACCAATGATGGTTAAAAAAATTAACTCCATTGGCATCACACCTCCTTCCGTCGAAATTACCGCCGGAAGAGCTAGCGACGCCTTGATTATAGCACCAAAGTGTAAAATCACTCTACGTTGCAAATTTTGATATAGTAAATGCTACATTAGCATATAAATTAATAAATTCACGATTATTTATAGAAAACTGTTCTATTTACTCTAAAATAATTGATATTTACTATCTTTCTGAGTTTTTATTACTTACTGAAATTGATAGCTTTCATGACCTTTCGCAAAGGCTTCAACGGTATAAATCATAGAACCACCTTCTGAGCCATTCTCAATGTCATTGGTACAAATGAGCAATTGGTTTGTTCCAGGAATAAATTGTGGATGTGTTGAACGTAACATTTTACCTTCATCACGCCCTGGCATTAAGATTTGACCAATAGGATAGCCACGTTTATTAAAGACTAAGACACGTCCTTGCCCATACATCGCTACGTATAAATTATCATCACTATCGATACATACTGAGTCTGGCCCTTCATGACCAGTAAAGTAATACGGAATCGTTGCGCCAAATGGTGCAATTGTCACACCATCGTCCTCCAATTGAATACGATGAAGTCGATTTGTCGTTGTTTCTGTCACCCATAGTACTTTTTCATCCGTACTTAACGCTACTCCGTTAGCTACTGAAATATTCTGAATGACTGGTGTTACTGTCTTGAAGTCAGGCGAAACGTAGTAGACGCCACCTTTAGGGTTAGTAGAATACCCTCTGAAATCAGTGAAATAGAAGCCACCTTTACTATCAAAGACCATGTCATCGATACAATATTCTGTGTTGAGTTCTGAAATAATTTCTTCAAACTGTTCACCATGTTCATCAGTAGCGAAGATGCCGCCTGTTGACTCAAAGTCACCTAAATAACATGTAAATAATCGTCCATCTTTATGTATTTTGACTGCAGCTGGATTTTGTTTTGTTGATTGAAATGCAGTTGAAACTTCTTTTGTATTTATATCAACTTTAAAAATTTTACCGCCAAATACTTCACATAAGAACAAATTATGATCTTTATCAAAGATGAGACCTTCTAATTGCAATCCTTCATCTGAAATTTTCAACCATGGTTCTGCCGTTACCGTTTGTAATTCACTTTCAGAAATAATTGGTACTGCGCTTTTAGATGCTCCAGTATATGTTAATTTTGGTAAAGATTGATTTGTCATTATTAATATTTCCTCCCTTTGTGAAAAGTATCGTTTACATTCATTATAATCCTTTAATACACTTTCTACTTATCGTACTACATGTAATCGTTTTCAAAAAGTAATTATACTTCTAACATAGGTCTATTGCCCTATTTTAAAAACTGAAATATTGAAAGTTATTGTAAATTTGATAAAATAATATAATGTTGATTTTTATAAAAAGATAAATGAATGAATCATTAAATGATATGGCTTGCCTTTACGATAAATAATAATTTTTAGAGGAGAATCAGAAAATGGATTATAGAGTGTTATTATATTACAAATACACAACGATTGATGACCCAGAAACATTTGCTGCTGAGCATTTAGAATTCTGTAAAGCAAACAACTTAAAAGGTCGAATTCTAGTGTCTACAGAAGGTATCAATGGTACGTTATCAGGTACGAAAGAAGATACAGATCAATATATCGAACATATGCATGCAGATGAACGTTTCGCAGATATGACGTTCAAAATTGACGAAGCTGAAGGTCATGCTTTCAAAAAAATGCACGTTCGCCCAAGAAATGAAATTGTTGCACTTGGTTTAGAGGACGATGTTGATCCACGTGTCACAACTGGTAAATACTATTCACCTAGTGAATTTAAAGAAGCATTGGAAGATGAAGATACTGTTATCTTAGATGCACGTAATGACTATGAATTTGATTTAGGTCACTTCCGCGGTGCAATCCGTCCAGATATTACACGTTTCAGAGATTTACCAGATTGGATTCGTGAGAATAAAGACCAATTAGATGGTAAAAATATCGTAACGTATTGTACAGGTGGTATCCGTTGTGAAAAATTCTCAGGCTGGTTAGTAAAAGAAGGCTTCGAGAATGTTGGTCAATTGCATGGCGGTATTGCAACGTATGGTAAAGATCCTGAGACTAAAGGTGAATATTGGGACGGTAAAATGTACGTCTTCGATGAACGTATTAGCGTAGACGTCAACCAAGTTGAGAAAACAGTGATTGGTAAAGAACACTTCGACGGCACACCATGTGAGCGTTACATTAACTGTGCTAATCCAGAATGTAACAAACAAATTCTTGTTTCAGAAGAAAATGAAGCTAAATATCTTGGCGCATGTTCATATGATTGCGCGAAAAATGAACGTAACCGTTATGTAGCTAAAAATAATATAAGTGATGAAGAATGGAATCGTCGTTTAGACAATTTTAAAGACGTACCAGAACACGCACACGCATAGAGGTCTGAACAAAAGCGTTAGGAGACAGTTAAACACTGCCTCCTAGCGCTTATTTTTTAGGCTTAATCTTATTAGGGAGCGGGACAGAAATCATATTTTTCAAAATGTATTTCTTTGTCCCGCTCCCAGTTTGCTTAACTTGTATATTTGCTTGATAAAATGCTCTTTGCTAGGGCCCACCGTCAAGGATGACAAGGTTTGAAAAAACCTAATTCAAGTGCATTTTTTATTCAGTCAACTACTACCAATATATCTTTATAGCCTGAGACACCAATTGATATCCCGTTTTTTTATAACTACCCAATGCTATAATAGTGTAAAAAATCCCTTCTGAAATGTGGTGATTCTATGACAAAGCATAGCAAAGATTTTTACCATTTACTTTATAGTCAGTTATTCGCTAATACTGGTGATATTTTAACGATAGTGGGTTTAATTGCAGTTGTTTATAACATGACATCACAGACGACAGCCGCTTCTTTAATTCCGATTATATTTACTATAGGTATTTTTGTAAGTAGTTTTATTTCAAATTATATTTATCAATACCTTACTCAGAAGAAAGTATTATCTATATTTCAATTTCTTAAACTAGTGAGTTTAGCGTGCATCGCCATTCTATTAATGATAGAAATGACCCCTGCTTTTATATTTATTTTGCTTTTCTTCAATGCTCTTTTTGACGGATTCACAAATCCTATTAAGAACTCAATGATTCCTTTTATTGAGAATAAAGACGCAATCACTTCTGCTAACGCTTTGATGAATATGATGAGCAGCATTGTTCAACTGTCTACTTGGGCATTAGGCGGTGTCTTAATGAGTCTTATCGGTGCAAAGTACTTATTTTTATTTGCATTAATACTAGAAATAGTAAGCTATTACTTTATTTTACGCCTTTCAGAACGTCATGTTTATAAAACAGATAAGGAAACGATTTTTAATAGTTTTAAAACCGTTATCCATGATAACTATCGCAATAAACTAAGTTTATATCTAAATATTTCTATCATTTTTGAATCATTCGCAACAACCATTTGGATTGCAGCAATTATTTTGACTTACACAAGAACTTATTTACACGTTCCTGATTATTGGTTTGGACTGATTAATGCCTTTTTCTTTAGTGGCACAATTATTGCAGGCCTATGGATAAATTATAAAGATCGCTTCTTTACGCAGATCAATTACCCGATTATTATTTACGTTCCTGTGCTCTTAGCATTTATTAATTTAAGCTTTATCCTCCATCATTCAATCATTATTGTCTTATTATTTTCATTATTGATGGGCATTTTCGAAGATATGCGTTACATTTCTTTAAATTCGGTAGTTCAACGTTATACGCCTAAAGAGATTCTTCCTTCTACATACATATTAAACAATTTATTCAGTAGTATTTTCTTCGCTATTGGAACTTTTGTTATATCAATGATCGTTGACTATTATGGTATTATTTGGGCCTATATTATTTGCTTTAGTATGTATATATTAACTTTTATTTTAGGACTCTTTTTCCGAAAATATTTTAAAATTGAAAAACAAAAACAGACATCTTATAATTGATAATAATTCTCACTTTGGATATGGAGGCTATTGTATATGTGTACAGGTTTTACGTTTCAAGCTAAAAACGGTGATGTTATTTTAGGTCGTACGATGGATTATGATTATCCTTTAACTGGTCATCCAGCTGTGCAACCACGTCACTACTATTGGGAATCTCGTGTAGATTATAAAGGGACAACGAAGTATGGTTTCACTGGTGCTGGTTCTGATATGGAAGGGTTTATTTTCGGAGATGGTGTAAATGAGCATGGTCTTGCGATTTCTAATCAATATAACCGTGGCTATGCATCCTATGCGCATGACATACGTGACGGCTTTATCAATATTTCTCAAACCGAAGTATTAACATGGGTACTTGGATATAACCAAACGATTGCCGAACTAATTGAGCAAGCTGATCAGGTCAATGTAGTCGCACATACATTAAATGATATTAATGAAGCACCACCTTTACACTATCATATTTCTGATGCGACTGGTCGTACTGTAGAGATTACATTTGTAGAAGGTCGCATTGTCGTTCATGATAATCCAGTTGGTGTACTAACAAATAGTCCTGATTTAAATTGGCATTACGAGAACTTGAAGAATTATGCGAATGTGACGCCTTACAAGCCACAATATAAACGCTATAAAAATTTATATATTGGCAATGAAAGTGGTACCTCTGGACTACCAGGTGGTTATACCTCAGCTGAACGTTATGTAAGAGCAGCTTATCTTGTAAGTAATATGTTGCCTGACGATGGTGATGATGCGGTGTTGGATGCTTTTAGAATGCTTGATAGCGTTAGCATTCCTAAAGGAGCAGTTCGCCCTTCTGAACATGAATTCCACTATACGCTATACCAAACTGTATTTAACTTAACGTCACGTACGTTATATGTAAAATACTACAATTCTAATCGTATCGCTGAATTACAATTAACAGAGGACTTATTAAATAGCAAGGACTTAGTCATGTTCGATCCTATCCCTCAAGGTTTGACGACCGATAAAGTGAATGAATAGTTTTTTAAAAGCGATCTCAGATGAATATTTACTCAATTTGTTGCGACGCTTTCTTGCGGGAAAGGCTCGTGCCTGTAGTCACTCGTCACTTTCTTTTCCGCCAAGAGTCACGCAACAATATTCGTGATTCATCTCTAGAATTTATTTCTCACTTAAGTACTGTTGCACTTGTGTTCAATATAAAATAAGCGTGGCTGAGTAAACAGTCACGCTTGTTTGTTATGCTTTAACATTTTTAGGGATAAGAATAAATGCCGAAATGAGGCCAAGTACCATAATAATCGCACCTACTAAGAAGGAAATCATTGCTGACATTTCTACTGAGTAGAACTGTTGGCATACTGTAAATACAGTTGTATTTAATGCAATACCAAAGGCGCCCCCAAGTGTAGCACCCATCTTATATAAACCTGTCGCAAAGCTCACTTTTTCTTCTGGCATATTAAACACCGCAATCGTTAATCCTGGTGTTGCTACCAATCCATTACCAATTGCACAAACCACGAATGCGAAGGTTACAACACCAACATACCAACTTGGTGATAAGAATGTACAACTAATTAGAATAATACCAATTGTCGGGAATAATGGTCCTGCAATTAACATGCTTTTACCACCATATTTTTGAATTGCTTTTTCACCTAAACGAATCATTGCAATCGCCATGAAGACGTACGGCACAGTGACTAACCCTGTTTGTGCTTCACTCATGCCAAATTGCTTTTGCGCATAGCCATTGAAGACAACTGTAGTCCCAACACCTGTGTTAAGTACGAAATTATTAATCGTTGATCCTAGAAATGCTCGGTTTTTTACAATCGAGAAATCAATAAATGGTGTGGTTTTGCCTTTTTCAAAAAGATAGAACACAATTAAGGCAATGAGACCAATAGCAGCAACAGATAATGTGAAACGACTCGTCCAACCATATGTAAATCCTTGTGTCATCAGCAACATCAAGCAAGCAATGACGACACCAAAGATGATCATACCTACATAATCAAAAGGCTGATGATTACGTTCTGAACGTGGCGTTTCCTTTCTACGACTTAAAATATAGATTGCGATCACTGATAAAATGATTGAAATTACAAAGATCATTTGCCAACTCAATAAACTAGAAATAAGACCGCCGACATAGGAAGAAAATCCAATTCCGCCAACTGTCGCAATCATCATAAAACTATAGGCTTTTCGCAAATCTTGGCCTTTAAATTTATCTGAAACTAAACCAATCGTTGAAGGCAAGAGTATCGCAGCTGACAACCCTTGAAAAATTCGCCCAATAATTAAAAAGGGTGTTGCTGGCACAATGATCAAGCTAAGACAGCCGATGATACTAAAGATCAAACCTAATATCGTCATTTTAAGGTTGCCGACTTTATCAGCAATATCCCCTGCTCCCACCATGAAAATACCAGTTACAAAAGCGACTAAACTGATTGATAGATTTAATGTTGAATCCGCAGCACTAAACGTCTTTTGAATGCTTGAGCCAATATTAATAAATGATTGCGCAAACAACCAATATGTTAACACTGCAAAACTAGCTGCAATGATTAATTTACCGTCAAACTTACTTTGATGCGATTTCACATCTGACACTTCCTTTACATAATATAATCAATCTCATTAATGATAATTGTTCTCATTTAACCTTAGTTATTATATCATGTATGTAGAGAAAGTATATAGGGTTAATCATCTTTTCTCAGCATGATTCACCGTAACAATAAAATATACAAATTATACACTCTCAAAATATTATTCTTTTTATTTTAAATTCACTTTAATAGCAATTTTAGTTGTGCTAATATTAAGAAAATTACATCTATTAATCATTTATCTATCTTATCTGAGTTAGATTCATTACAGCGTTATTGTAACTTTGAACCTCAGATTTTAGATATTAAATGACAAATTGAATTAATTTTAAGGAGTGGTTTTATGGAATGGATTAAATTGATTGGTATTTTAATCATTATCATCGGCTTCATTCTTAAGTTTGATACAATCGCAATTATTTTAATTGCTGCTGTGGTCACTGGTTTAGTTGCCGGTATGGATATCGTTGAAGTACTTTCAACACTTGGAAAAGCCTTTGTAGATCAACGTCTTGTAACTTTATTTATGCTTACACTTCCTATGGTCGGTTTAATTGAGCGTTTTGGTTTGAAGCAACAAGCTTCTAAACTCATTAGTAACGTTAAGAAAATAACAACCGGTCGCCTTCTCACTTTATATTTAATTATTCGTGAAATCGCCGGCGTAGCTTCTATACGTATCGGTGGACACCCTCAATTTGTTCGACCTTTAATTAATCCAATGGTTCAAGGTGCACTTCGAACACGCTTTAATCTTACTGATAAAGACATCGATGAAAAAGATATTGAAAAATTAAAAGCTGAAGCATCTGCCATGGAAAACTATGGTAATTTCTTCGGTCAAAACTTATTTGTTGGTGCTGCAGGCGTCTTGTTAATGGTTGGGACTTTCCAATCTCTAGATATCAAAGTGAATGCAGTGAGTTTAGTACTTGCTTCAATTCCTATCGCCATCATCACACTTATCTTAGTTTGGATTAAGAATATTTTACTTGATCGTTACTTTAATAAAAAATATGGACATAATGAGGTGAAAAATCATGAGTGAGACAACGTTAAACCATATTTTAGAAATATTTTACATACTTATTGGCCTTCAGTTCCTATATACAGCCTTTCGCGCTTTACGTTCACAAGATAAATCAAAACGTTTAGGTACGGCAGCGTTTTGGACAATTCTAGCTATTTTATTCATAGGCGGGCCTTACATTCCTGACGCAATAAATGGTCTCCTTGTTTTAGCCATGGGTGCGTTAACACTTTTCAGACAAGTTACAATTAAAAATATTATCGATGTCAATGATAAAGAAGTTGAAAAAGGTTCTGCTAAATATGGAAATAAGCTCTTCATTCCAGCAATTGTCCTAGCTGTCGTAGCTGTTGTTGTATCAAACTGGACACCACTTGGTGGTGCAATTGGTTTAGGTATTTCATCAGTTATCGGCTTAATTGCAGCATTACTCATTATCAAACCGAAATTATCTTACACATTATATGATAGTGACCGATTAACACAACAAGTTGGGACAACAGGTATATTGCCACAGTTCTTAGCAGCACTAGGCGTACTCTTTACTGCAAGTGGCGTAGGTCAAGTCATTTCTAAAGGCATTTCATCATTTTTACCTGAGGGTAACCATTTAATTGGTGCCATTGCATATGTGCTAGGTATGGTGCTCTTCACAATGCTTATGGGAAATGCTTTCGCTGCATTTACAGTTATCACAGCGAGTATCGGTATTCCTTTCGTCATTGCTCAAGGCGGAGATCCAATCATAGCAGGTGCACTTGCCATGACTGGTGGTTTCTGTGGAACATTGTTAACACCAATGGCAGCCAATTTCAACACATTACCTGTCGCACTACTTGAGATGAAACAAGAATTTGGTGTCATTAAGGCTCAAGCACCTATAGCCTTAGCACTTATAGTGATTCACATAGCGCTCATGTATTTCTGGGCATTTTAAACAATTCAAAGGAGGAAATGAATAATGAAGATTTTAGTTACAGCATTTGATCCATTTGGTGGGGAAAAGATTAATCCTGCATTAGAGGCAGTAAAGCAATTAGAGGACACAATTGGCAATCATACCATTACAAAGTCAGAAATTCCAACTGTCTTTCATGAATCTAAAGACGTCATTGATAAGGAACTGGCTAAAGGCAATTACGATGTGGTCTTGTCTATTGGTCAAGCTGGAGGTCGTTATGACCTTACTCCTGAGCGTGTAGGCATCAATATCGACGATGCGCGTATTCCTGACAACAAAGGTAACCAGCCTATTGATATGGCTATTCAAGAAGATGGGGCACCTGCCTACTTCTCAAACTTACCGGTTAAAACGATGACTGAAGCGATTAAATCAGCAGGAGTCCCTGCAAGCTTATCGAATACCGCTGGCACTTTTGTTTGTAATCATGTCTTATATCAATTAGGTTATCTCGCTGATAAATCATACCCTGGCTTGTTATTTGGATTTATTCATGTGCCGTTTATCCCAGAACAAGTGACAGATAAATCTGGGAAACCATCGATGTCTATTGAGACAATAGCGAAAGGTTTAACTGCTGCTATTAAAGCCATTTCTAAAGAAGATGATACTAAAGTTGCATTAGGTGAAACACATTAAGCCTGAGACATAAATAATATAATGGAGCTATTTTGCAAATACGCAGTAGCTGACTGAACTGAGAAGGCGCTTTAATCAAGCTTTTCTCAGTTCTAGTCATCCTTGCGGGGGTGGGACAACGAATTTAAAAGCATTCTGTCCCACTCCCTTATTTTTGAAATTGGAAAATCATCACTTATCTATTCACAAATTTATCATTTCAAAGAATTTGTATAGGGTGTATCATATAATAATGTCTATTGATGGAAAAATATTTTTTCATAACTAAACTCTATTATAAAAAATAATGATGAATACAATGGAAAGAAGGTAAAACATTGAAAAAGCGCATATGCTATTCGCTCTCTATGTGCGCGATGCTTATGTTAAGTGGTTGTGCTCAACATCATAATGATGACAGTGAGGTAAAAGTCTCGCTCCCCCGTGAATTTAATACAAAACAACTTGATGCACAAGGTTTTGATGCCCCTATGCCTGTGTACAATGCCATCTATCAACCGCTCGTGACTTATGGTGAAAATGGCAAGATTGAACCTGGACTTGCTACATCATGGGACGTTTCAGAAGATGGTAAACACTACCTTTTTCACTTGAAGCACAATGTAAAATTCAATGACGGTTCTGAATTTGATGCATCGGCTGTTAAATTTTCGATTGAACGTGCGAAGGCAACAGATACAACAGATCCTATGGAAACGTTAGATAAATTAAAATCTGTCACAATAAAGGACAAACATACCGTTGAGATTGAATTAAAATCGCCATCAAACCAAGTGCTAAATGAGTTGTCTCAAGTTAGACCGCTCCGCATTATGAGTCCACATGCAGTTAAAGATGGCAAGACAACTGGTAAATTTGAGAAAGCAATCGGCACAGGTCCATTTAAAGTTGCAGATTCAACCAATGAAACTGTGAGCTTCAAACCAAATACATATTACCGTAATGGCCATCCCCTTAACTACAATCTAACATTTCAATCGATTGAGGATAGCGATTCAAGACATTTAGCGATTGAGAGTCATTCTATTGATATTACGGGTGGTTCCTTAGGTCAAATGACGCCACAACAAGTAAAAGAGTCGCATAGAAACAAAGCGCTATCTGTACATACGTCGCCAAGTACAGAAACGCAATTTATGGGATTTAACCCACAGCATAAACGTTTACAAAGCAAGACGATGCGCGAGGCAATTAGCAAAGCAATTAACACAGATGACTTATCACCGAACAAGAAATTGAAAGGTCTATTTCAACAACATGTTCAATACGTCAATTCAAATAATCAGTCTGACCATGATTACGACCCTTCAACATCTCAGTCACTCATCCGTTCTTTAGGTTACAAGATAAACGATGATGGTTATTTTGAAAAGGACGGCCGTGTACTGTCATTTAAACTCGCTCTACAAACCGATGAATTTCCAGAATGGAAGACGAAAGCGGAAATTATGCAACAAGACCTTAAAAAAGTAGGTATTAAACTCGATATTAATATTTTAGATTCACAAACATATTATGAAACATTAACGGTGCGTAAAGATTTTGACCTCATTTATTATCGAACATATACGAATGCATTAATGCCATACAATTTCTTGAATGCACGATTTAAACAAGATGGTACGCGTCCCGGTGTGTTTGCAGACGATGCCACTTTAACATCTATGATTCATCAATTCCCGACGATCATCAATATGCGTGACCGACAACATGCGTTTGATAAGCTATCATCTTATATTGACCGACAATATCTCATTGTCCCAATTTCCTATCCTAATGAGACATTTGTAACCAGTCCTAAAATCAAGCATTTCGAGTTCTCAGGTCAAACAGATGCACCGCTAAATTATGATAAGTTGAAGGTGTCAAATAATGACTAACATCGTAAAACATTTCATCCGACTACTCATTTATTTAATCATTATTTCTTTTGTGCTCTTTCTTCTTTTGGAGAACACAACTGGCAATCCTGCCGTTCAATACTTACAAGAACATGGTGTCGCTCAAATTACACCTGAACGTATCAAAATGGCTCAAGATAAACTCGGCTTAAGCCAGGCAATGCCTGTTCGCTATGTACAATGGTTAGGTAATGTCTTCACAGGCGATCTTGGTATGAGTTTTAGCAATGGTGAACCTGTAACAGATCGTATTTCCCAGGCAATTACACCAACGATTAAACTAATTATTGGTTCAGCTATCATACTGTTTCCTATTAGTTACGTCATCGGTTATCTATGTGGCAATCATCCACGACAAAATTGGTCAGTCGTATTAACTCGTATTGCTCAAGTGATAACATCATTACCAGAATATTGGCTAGCTATTATTTTCATTTATTACTTTGGTGTGAAATGGCATCTGTTCCCCTTTGTAGGAAGTAATAGTTGGGAATACTTTGTTCTTCCAATTGTTATACTCGTTCTTGTAGAAGGTAGTCATATGTTGCTATTAAGCAGTCACCTTTTTGAGAGCACCTTACAAAGTCAACCTTTCCAATTAGCCCAATTGCGTCGGTACAAATTAAAGGATCGTATTTACGTACAGGTAAAAGAAATATTAGCGCCACTCATGACGATTACCATTAATAATTTTATTCATTTATTTAGTCGTGTGATCATTTTAGAAGTCATATTTAGTATTTCTGGATTAGGTAAATTACTCATCAATAGCATTAATTTGCGTGACTATCCTGTGATTTTAGGCATTTTAATGATGATTATTACTTTTATAATGGTGCTTAATTTCTTCGGCGATGTTTTACTTGAGAAGAGTGATCCACGTCTAAGATTGTCAAGAAAGTCAGGAGGCCGAATTACATATGAAGATTAAACATTGGATATGGCCTATCGTGGCAGTTATTTTAGTCATACTTGCTACACTGCTCTATGATAAAGCAAATATGATTCATCAATCTGAGGCACTATTGCCGCCGAGTCTGCACCACCTGTTAGGTACTGATCATTTAGGTCGTGATTTCTTCACACGCTTATTTGTAGGCAGTATGGTTACACTCGGTTTAACAACGCTTATTATTTTTGGCACCGTGGTATTAGGCCTTGTATTAGGACTAGCAGCTGCACTGATTGGTCGTTGGCTGGATGCGTTATTAATGGCACTTGCCGATATGTTGATTGCCTTACCATCTATTATTATCGCCCTTGTGGTATTAGGTTTTATCAATAACTCAATTATCGGTTTATGCCTAGCCTTGATGATTGGCTGGTTAGGACGCTACTTACGTTACTTTAGAAATTTGGCACGTGATGTACAAACGCGACCATTTGTTAAATTCGCATCTTTGAGTGGTCTTACGAAGACACAAACAACGATACACCACATTGTTCCACACCTTATACGTAACGTAACTGCATTAATCACTGCAGATTTTGGTAAATTAATGCTTAGTATTTCTGGATTAGCTTTTATTGGATTAGGCGTAAAACCGCCGTTGCCCGAATTAGGTGCAATACTCTATGACGGTAAGAGTTACTTTTACTCAGCGCCTTGGTTATTCTTCTTTCCAGGACTATTGTTAGGAGGTTTCGCGCTCATATGTCAAATACTCAATCGTCGATACACACGTTAAACACGTTATTAAAGTTGAACAATGTCTCCGTTTATGATGGCCATCAAGTATTATTGAAAGATATCGATTTTAATGTCACAGAAGGTAGCTTTCATTGTTTAGTTGGGGAGAGTGGCAGTGGGAAATCTTTACTAGCACGGACGGCTTTGAATATGTGCCCTCCACATTTAAAATATCAAGGTCAAATCGATATTGATTTAAATAATACAGATGCCATGTTCCAAGATACCAATAGTAATTTCTTCCAAAACGTACGTATCCAAAAGCATTTTGATGCCCTGTTTGATGCATTGCATACGCAATGGTCTCGACAGCAACAACATGAATTTGTATGCCGCCAATTTAGACATTTAGGTTTAGAGCATCCAGAAGCTTTACTTCATGACTATCCTTTTCAATTGAGTGGTGGTATGGCACAACGTATTGCGTTAGTGATGTCAATTGTAAGAGAAGCCGAATTCTTGATTGTAGATGAACCAACTAGCGCATTAGATTTTGACAATCGCAATCACTTAATGAAATTATTACATCATGTTGTCGAAGCACATCATATGACACTCTTATTTATCACGCATGACTTAAGTTTAGTGATGAATTACGCAACACATATTAGTGTGATGCGTAACGGACAAATAATTGAAAGTGGCAAGGCTGAAGAGATTTTAGAGAACCCTAAACACCCATACACTCAACAATTAATTGAATTGGCACATAGGAGATATCGATATGTTGCAGATTAAATCTTTGAATAAAACATTTTCTGAAAAGCAAATTTTTAAAAACTTTAATTTCGAACTTAAAAATGATGATCATTTAATTATTAGTGGTACAAGTGGGAGCGGTAAGTCGACACTCGCACAAATCATTGCTGGTTTGGATGATCGTTATGAAGGTATCATAAGCTATAAAGAGATGACACTCGGACACGTGTCACGTCACGACTGGATGAAACATATTCAATACGTTCCGCAATATAATGCCAATACATTAGATCCTAAAAAAACTGTTTCATGGGTTTTGAAACAACCTTTAAAGCACTTTAATATTCCTAAACGTCTACATGACGATAAGATTTTAAGTGTCATCGAACAATGTCAACTCGACAAACGTTTATTATCTAAAAAAGTGTGCACTTTGAGTGGCGGACAATTTCAACGCTTGTGGATTGCGAAAGCCCTACTCGTTGAACCTGAGATATTAATTTTGGATGAAGCTACAACGAATCTTGATGTGATCAATGAAGACATCATTATTCAAATGTTACGAAATTTGAATACGTTACAGCTTATTATGATTACACATGATCCTTATTTATTAGACAGCCTTCCTGGTAAACACTTAAAAATCGAGCATATTTAAGTTAAAAAGCAATGCCTATCAAAACTTAGGCATTGCTTTTTATTGCGTATATACTATGTAATTAAAGTATTTCTACCAAAAATAATTTTGAAATGTAGCTAATATATTACCAAGCATGTGTATGATAATAGGTATTTCGAGCCGTTTTGTTGTTAAATAGGCAATAACGAAAATGAAACCTGAAAAGCCGTAAATAAACCATTCACCTATGTTGCTTGGGCCATGAGCGCCAGCGAATAAAATAACAGATACTATGCCACCAACTATAGGCGCACCTCTAAAGATACCTTTAATTAACAATCCTCTAAATATAATTTCTTCTAAGATAGGACCTAAAATACCTATCGCAATGAGTTGTAAATACAGTGGTACATTGCGGTAACTTTCCTCTAACTCCTTTTCATTCCCTGTTGTAGGCATGAATTCAAAATAAATATAATCTGCACCATTGGCAAGAATGAATCCAATGATAATGATTAGCCATTGCTTTTTAGTAATTCGACTAAATTCAAATAGCTTCAACTTACTTAATTTTAAAATTAGAAATGCAATAATGACCCCTACAATAGCAATCCAAAAATATTTTGGCTTCTCTACTAAAAATATAACCATTGATTCGGCAACAAATAAAATACAAATTAAAAATAGAGATTGTAATAGCAACTTCCAATAAGGTTTTTGAGAAATTTGGAAATCTCCTGTTATATGGTCATGTGACATTTCATCTTTAGACATAGTTAGCCTCCTAAACATATAATTCGAAATGTTAATTTTTAGTTAAGATAACGCATTTTTATGAAGTGACCTACAATAGATGTCAAATATATGTTACATTTAAATAGAAGTATTCATTTTCAAGATTTTATATTTCTAGACAAAGGTGGGCTTATTATGACGAATCAACAGAATCTGAATACAAATGCTAATGTAACCACTTCCTCAAATGAAGCTTTGACATCTAAGGAGCATATACATATTGAAGAACGTCGTCCAACTGGTAATAAGTTTGTGCGTGCCCTCATTTTCATAGGCTGGATGTTACTGATTCAAATTCCGATAGCTAGTATCATGTTTATCTATAGCTTTTCTATTTATATAGATACATTGACTGGTACATTAGTAACCATCATTTATTTATTAATCGCTGCTATAGTGATATGGCTTGTTAGAGGCTATTATAAACGTCATACGTATGAAGAACCTAAAAAACTCACAGGCAAAGCGATTGCGATTAACATTGGTTGGGCCGTACTTCTTAGAATCATCGTTATAGGTATGTCATATTTAATGTTATTTGCTACAGGTTCGATGCAAACACAAAATGACAAAATGTTATTAGGTGATATGAATGCGGCTAAACCAACACCTGATCAATTAGGGCAAGTCTTTCCGCTCATTATCTTCGTACTTACGATTACATTTGTAGCACCTTATTTAGAAGAACTTGTTTATCGTGGCATCTTCAAAGAAACATTATTTAAACGTACACGATTCTGGTTACCATTGATTTTATCATCCCTTATCTTTGCTTCTCAGCATGGTATTTCAAATTGGGTAGCTGTTCTAATGTATACGATGATGGGCATGATATTCTATCTTGCTTACCATCGTCGTGGTAACGTTAGAGATAGTATGATGGTTCACATGATTCATAACGGTGTGAGTGGCATCATGATTTTAGTAAGTTATTTCATGGTACTTTTTAGTTAAACATAAGTGTCTGAAGCTAGTTCTACCATAACAAATAATGTCGCTCTTTAATCTTAAATCTTTCTTAATTTAGAAATGATTCTTTACACAGAAAAAGCAGGACTTCATTCCATTGAAGTCCTGCTTTTTCTTATTTATCAAATGCAATGGTTTTAATGTTTTTCTCTTTCAAGAATTTCTCAATTTCGGCTTGTTCTCGACCATTCGCAATCACCTTATCTTTATTGACATCAAGAATATTTTTTAACGATGCATCTTCATCTAAATTTAACGCACGTTGATTTGTTTGATATGTTGCTATCATATAATTACTTATCTTTTTAGTGTATTGTTCATATGCTTTATTAGGCATTTGATTATTTTTTTATGTCCCACTCCCTTATGCTTGCTTTCGCTTAATTGTTAGTAAAATTAGAATAACGCATACATATCCAGCGATGGATATCACTGATGCTTCATAACCAAATTGATTGCCTGTTATAGCTATGTTCTTAGTATGTACGACATACTGCCATATGCTATACTGGCTTTCCTTTTCAGTGATGAATACAATTTGGGATAAATTCCAGCAAAAATGTAACGTAATGCTTGCCCAAATGGTATTGAATGTATAAGTCGCTAAACCAAACATAATACCTACTAATGAACCACTAATTAATAATAAGAAGAAACTAGTTACATTTAGTCCACCGTTTAACAAATGAATGGCACCAAAAAAGATTGCCGTGGAAATAATGGCAACGTTGATATTCGTCTTCTTCTCAACATATCCCATCAAGAAACCTCTGCATACCATTTCTTCAACGATTGCGCCACCAATGGCTGTTACAAAGATAGACCAGAAAAACGTGTGCAATGTATCATTCAAAGTACTAAAATGATGTACGATGAAATCACCTGGTACAAAGATGAAATATACCGCATAAACTGCTACTGGTAAGCCTATACCTAATACCACATAGATGATATTAAATTTAGGTTTCGTAATACGATACGCTTTTAAATGATCTTTAAATACACGCATTATGAATAATCGAATAACGAGAAATGCAAAGATAACATATAATAATCCTTGTAGAATAGCGCCTATACCTAAAAATGGAATTAAGTCACTAAAGATGGATGCAATGCCTTGCGTAATGCTCATGATTAGTAGTGCTAGAATAAACATACCTATAATCTTTAATAATTTCATGATGATACCTCTATTTTCTTATAATCATCTTTATATTAGCACAATGTTAATGGCATAAAATACGAGTCGAACAAACCTGTTGTCCAACTCGCATGCAAAATATTATTTTTTCTCTACTACTTTAGAGATATATGTTGATGGTTTATCTTTATCGAAGATTGTTAATCCAGTAATATCTTTCGCATTTTTAGCTGGTACAACCAGACTTACTAAGTAGCCAAAGACGAAGGCCACGACGAAAGAAATAATTGATACATAGAATGGTGAGTTTCCGCCTCCAACACCATTGAGTAAGTATGCGATCACTACGCCTGTAACTAAACCTACTAAGACGCCAAATGTGTTGGCACGCTTCGTAAAGATACCTACTGCAAAGATACCAGCCAGTGGTACACCAAATAATCCAGTGATTAATAAGAATAAATCCCATAAGTTATTCGAATCAGCAGCAATTAAGTATATTGAAATACCATAACTTAATAAGCCTGCCACAACAATGACTAATCGTGCGAAGTTAACTTCTGCTTTGTCTGCCCCTTTTCCAAAGAAGCGGTGTTTAATATCTTCCGAAATACATGCTGAAATTGAGTTCAAGCTTGATGAAATCGTTGATTGTGCAGCTGCAAATATAGCAGCAATCAATAACCCACCTACAAATGGTGGCATTTCAGTTAGAATAAAGTACGGCACGATTGATGATGTATTGAATCCTTTAGGTAAGACTTGTTCATGTTGATAGAATGAATACATCATTGTTCCCATACCATAGAAGATAGGTGCAGAGATTAACGCTAATACACCATTGGTCCATAATGATTTCTTCGTTTCGTCCATTGAATCTGATGCTTGATAACGTTGAACAACATCCTGACTCGCAGTATATTGGTGTAAGTTGTTAAAGATATTTCCAAGGAAAATGATTGGAATCGCAGCCGCTGCTGAATTCAATTTCCAGTTATCTGCACTAATAATTTTCTTGTTGGCGATTGCGTCACTAACAATGGTGCCTAAACCACCTTTAATTTCAAAAGCACCGATGATAATAATCAATAATGCCCCGCCAAGTAAGATAACGCCTTGAATAAAGTCACTCCATACAACGCCCTCGAATCCACCTAAAAACGTATAAAGAATACATAAAATCCCTACTAAACTAGCTACGATATATGGATTCATATCAGATACTGCTGTAATGGCTAGTGTCGGTAAATAAATTACGATAGCGATGCGTCCCAAATGAAAGATGACAAATAATAATGATCCAATGACACGAATACTTGGACCAAATCGTGCTTCTAAATATTCGTACGCTGATGTTACACGTAACTTTTTAAAGAATGGTACATAAAAAGCAATTAAAATTGGAATAATTGCGACAATCGCAATATTACCAGCTATGTATGCCCAATCCGTTAAAAATGCTTTTTCTGGTGTAGACATAAAGGTAATGGCACTTAATGTTGTCGCATAAATTGAGAAACCAATGGCCCATGAAGGTAAGCGACCACTTGCCGTGAAGAAACTATCCGTATCTTTACCAGCTCTTTTAGTAAAATACGCTCCAATTAATAACATAATGACTAGATAACCAATAACAGCTACCCAATTCCATGCCCCAAAACCTACTTGATGCATAATCAACACCCCTTGTGCTTCATATTCTGTTGTTAAATCGTCTCAGTTTGCTTATAAATCATATTGCTTAATTAAAGTGTCTAATGCGTCACGATGTGTTTCATCAAATGGTTTGAATGGACGTTTAGGTAAGCCGCCATCGATACCACGAGACTTTAATATTTCTTTTAATGTTGGATAAATGCCCATACCTAATACTGTTTCAATGATGTCATTTGAATCGTGTTGTATTTGATAGGCTTCAGCAATTTTACCTTCACGTGCTAAATCAAAAATTTGTCGTGCACGGCGACCATTCACATTGTATGTAGAACCAATCGCCCCATCGACACCTGAGATTGTGGCTTGAACTAACATTTCATCAAATCCTGATAATATGAGCTTATTAGGGAATGCTTTACGAATTCGTTCTAATAAGAAGAAATTAGGTGCAGTGTATTTCACGCCAACAACTTTCTCATGGTTAAATAGCTCGCCAAATTGTTCAATACTGATATTGACACCTGTTAAGTCAGGGATTGCATAAATAATCATATTGTTTTGCGTTGCTTCGATAATATCGAAATAGTATTGCTTAATTTCTTCAAATGAGAATGGATAATAGAATGGTGTAACTGCTGATAATGCATCATAACCTAATTCAGTTGCATATTTCCCTAGTTCAATCGCTTCATTTAAATCTAATGAGCCAATTTGCGCAATTAAGTTCACATCGTCTCCAACAGTTTCTTTCACAACTTTAAAGATTTGTTTCTTTTGTTCTTTACTAATTAAGAAATTTTCTCCAGAACTACCATTCACATATAAGCCATCGAGTTTTTCAGTTTCAATCGCATTTTTGGCGATTTGTTTGAGCCCTTCTTCTTTGACTTGGCCATGTTCATCAAATGGTACAAGTAATGCGGCATATAAACCTTTTAATTTATCTTCCATGTCACGTTCCTCCAAACCAATTTTTATTCAAATTCATTTTTATAAACTTTGAGATAAATTCAATTACAATAAATTTCTATTTACACTTCGAATTGTAAACGCTATCATTTTCTTAAACAACTACTTTTGAAAAGATTTAACAAAATATTCTAAAATTAGTGAAAATATTTTTCAAAAGGAGGGATGACGCTTACTTCGATTTGAAGTGTCGTTATAATAAAGACGAATAAGGAGGTACCTCAATGTATAAAATAGCTGTAGATATAGGTGGAACAAATATTAAAGTAGCAGTCATTAATGATGATTTAGAAATGATTGATTATCAAAAGATTAAAACGCCAGACAATATAAATGTACGTATAGTAGATAAAGCGTATGAATTGGTAGAAGGGTTTATTAGCCAATATCAACTTAACAATCCATTTATTGGCATTTCAAGTGCTGGCGTCGTTGATTCGGATTTAGGACAAATTATTTATACCGGTCCGACCATTCCAAATTACGACGGTACGCAATTCTTCGAGGTCTTTAAAGATTTATCGTCTGATATCGCTGTCTATAATGATGTGGATGCTGCATTATTAGGGGAACTCAAACTCCACCATTATGAAGAGGATAATATTTTTTGTTTAACTTTAGGCACTGGTATTGGGGGTGCATTTTATAATTCAACACTTGGTATATATCAAGGGTCACGTCATCGCGCCAATGAAATTGGTTATTTATTGTATCGACAAGAAGATGGTAAAACATTCGAGCAACGTGCCTCAACTTCCGCACTTAAAGCCCTAATGACGGTACATCAGTTTGAACACGGCACCGACGTACCTAAGTTATTTGATTTAGCTGAAAAGGATCATCAAGATGCTATTCACATTCTTGATCAATGGAGTCATTATGTTGCTGAAGGTATCGCACAAATTCAAATTATGTATGATCCAAGTCTTATTCTGATAGGTGGTGGTATTTCATCTCAAGGTGACACATTACTTAAATACATCGAACCTAAAATCCACCACTATCTACCTTCTGATTACGGCATTGCTAAGTTACAAACCACTCAAACAGAAAACCATGCCGCATTATTTGGTGCAATCACTCATCTATAAGGCTATAACGTTAGACGTGGGATACAATTTGATGCATTCACATTGAATACTATCCCACGCCCCCTTTTTCATTCTTTCTCATCACCTAAAATAACATGCCGCGTTTGTTGATACACGTGATGCATATGCGTGTCATTAAGTAGTATATAGCTGACTAAATCTAATAAAAAATGTGTCGCGATTTGTGAGTTAATAAATTTCGAATCATTGTTGCTGGATTGCGCAGTCGTAATTAATACTAAATCTGCATTCTTAGTGAGCATACTACCTTCAAAGTTGGTTATCACAACCACATAGGCACCCTGTTTTTGCGCAATCTTCGCAGCTTCAATTAACTCTAACGTTTCACCACTATTTGAAATAGCGACAAACATATCTCTCGATGACAATAGCGATGCAGAAATCTTCATTTGATGTGCATCTGTCGACACAGATCCTTTAATGCCCATGCGCATCGTTCGATAATAAAATTCACTTGCCGTTAACCCTGAACTTCCTAATCCCGCGAAATTGGCTTGGCGACATGTCTTCAAATTATGTGCTAAACGCTTAATCTTTTCCTCGGAAATAAATTCACCCGTTTGTTGAATAATATTTTGATGATAACGATGAATCAGTTGAACAAGTGGCGCATTTTCAACTACTTTTTCTGATTTTTCATGTTGCAAATTAAATTTCATATCTTGAAAGTTGGCATAGTTCAATTTCCCACTAAATCTTGTGATTGTAGCTGGTGATGTCCCTATGGCATAGGCTAAAGAATTAATCGTTGAGAAATTTTCATCTAGTTCATGTGTTTGTATGTAGTCGATGATTTTTTTATCCATTTTCGTTAACAAATGACGGCTTCGCTGAATACGATTTTCAAATTTCATTACATCACCTCGTAATTAAGTTAGTTAAACTGTAGTATATTTGAAAATATTTTTCAAATGCGATTTATAAATTGATAAATATTTTCTTAATGTTATGATATGAATGAATAAACGAATCAATTACAATGCTATTTCTATTTACAATTTTGAAAAGACGGAGCGTGTTTAAAAATGTTACCAAACGGATTAATCGTGTCATGTCAGGCGTTACCTGACGAACCATTGCACTCATCATTTATCATGTCAAAAATGGCGCTTGCCGCTTATCAAGGTGGTGCGGTTGGTATTCGTGCTAATACGAAAGAAGATATTTTAGCGATTAGAGAAGAAGTATCATTACCGGTTATCGGAATTGTAAAACGAGATTATGAAGGTTCAAATGTATTTATTACCGCAACTTCTAAAGAGGTTGACGAATTAATCGAAAGTGGTTGCGAGGTCATTGCTTTAGATGCCACTACCCAATCGCGTCCTAAGGAGTCACTTGAGGCATTAGTTCAATACATTCGAGAGAAAGCACCTCATGTTGAAATTATGGCCGATATTTCAACAGTTGAAGAAGCCGTTAACGCAGATCAGTTAAACTTTGATTACATTGGCACAACATTACGAGGGTATACGTCTTATACAAAGGGACACATTCTCTTTGAAAATGATTTTGAATTCTTGAAAGAAGTATTGCAAAAGGTTAATGCCAAAGTGATTGCTGAAGGAAATGTCATTACCCCTGAAATGTATAAAAAGGTAAGCGATTTAGGCGTACATTGCACGGTTGTTGGCGGTGCAATCACACGTCCTAAACAAATCACTGAACGTTTTATAGAAGCTGTCCAACAGAAATAACATCTTAATTTGGAGGCATAAATCATGAAAATAACAAACTTAGTAGACAAAAAACTGGCGAGTGATTATGTTGCCATTGAACTATTGAAACTGACTAAAGACAAACCTGATGCGATATTAGACCTTGCTACTGGTGGCACGATGACGGATGTCTATCCCCGCTTTTCAGAATTGCTATCAGCCAATCACGTTGATTTAGCAAATGTTCAAACGTTCAATTTAGATGAATATGTAGGTTTAGAACCTTCGCATGCTCAAAGTTATCATACGTATATGCATGAATTATTATTTGATCACAATGATAGTTGGAATGAAGATCACATTCATATCCCTCAAGGGCATGTTGATCATTTAGAGGAGGAAGCACGACGTTACGAAGCACGCTTGAAGCAAATAGGTCAACCAGACATTCAATTATTAGGTATTGGTGAAAATGGCCATATCGGTTTTAATGAGCCAGGCACATCCTTTGAAAGCGAAACACGTGTCGTTGATTTAACCGAATCGACGATTAATGCCAACAGTGTGCATTTAGATCATATTGATGATGTACCTAAACAAGCTGTATCAATGGGATTAAATTCCATCATGCGTGCGAAACGAATTATACTCTTAGCATTTGGTGAACGTAAACGTGATGCGATTCATCAATTATTAAACAGTGAACCAACTGAGTCATTACCTGCATCGATCTTACATCAACATCCTAATGTAGAAATCATTGTTGATGACACGATTTTCAAACAGTTATAGTATCTTATCCTAAATAATACAAAAAAAGAAAGTGGAGATTACAATCCACTTTCTTTTTTTTATGAATGCTTAAATAATTTTAAAATTAAATACATAATAATGCTGATAATCGCAATAATTGAGAAAGTAATTAAGAATATTAACTCTGTTTGATGGAATTCAAACGCTAAAGTAAAATGATTAAAACTTTTGAATGTGCTATATACAATAAAATTAAGTACGATTACTGCAAGTAACGCAATAATTGATAGCCATGCTAACCAACTAAAGAAATGTTTAGCATTTGGGAATCTAAAGTCATTATTCATGTATGGACACCTCTTTTCCGTCGCTTGTGTTTCGTATCAAAACATTTACTACATATATACACTTGTATGCATATTTTTAAACGCGGAAAAGAGATAATCACAATTGAATACATTTTTTAATATTGATGTACAACGCCCGATTTGATTGTTTTGTCAATACGAATCGTATCATCTACCACTACGATATCCGCATCTTTGCCGATTGCTAAGCTACCTTTATGCGCATCGATGTTCAATGCAATCGCTTGATTCAAGCTTGTCACACGCCATAAGTTTTCTAATGAATCGTGTGTATAATGAATTAAATTATGCAAACCGTCATTCATTTTAAGAATACTACCTGCTAAGGCACCACTTGCTAGGCGGGCTTCTTTACCTTTAACGATAACGTTCTGTCCACCCAAGTCATATTCCCCATCTTCCATGCCTTTCGCACGCATAGCATCAGTAATGAGATACATATGTTCATTTCCTTTTTGCTTATATGCAATATGCACAGCAGCCGGATGTGAATGAATACCATCCACGATAATTTCAGTATTTAATTGATCATTCGTCCACGCTGCACCAAAGACACCAGGATTGCGATGTTCGAATGGTGTAGCTGCATTATATAGATGTGTGATGTGCTTAGCACCATGTTCCACCGCTTCATTCGCTTCATCAAATGTGGCTACCGTATGCCCCATTGAGAAGATAATATCATCATGTAACTGATTAAGCGTATCATGGGCACCTTCAACTTCTGGTGCAAATGTAATAATTTTGATTTGATGATTAGCCACATCTTGAAAATGCTGAATTTTCGACGCTGATGGACGTTGCACATATTTAGGATTTTGAGCCCCAACTTTATGTTCTGAAATAAATGGTCCTTCTAAATGAATGCCACCTACTTCCGCTGCTTCTCCTTGTTGTTGATCTGCTTGATATGCTACGATATTTTTCAATGCCTTTTCAATATTGGCATCCGATTGTGTCATCGTTGTTGCTAAGAATGTAGTTGTGCCCTCTGATAACAATTGTTCCGCCAAATGTTTCAAACCATCGTAAGACGCATCCATAGCATCCTCACCATAGCCGCCATGAATATGAATATCAATGAACCCAGGCAATACATTTTGACCTTTCACATCTATTTGTTCTAATTCGCCAGTATACGTTCCTTGCTGAATATCACTGATTTTGCCATCTTCTACTACAAGATATCCATTTTCAATAACTTGTTGTTCTGTGTAAATTTTACCGTTCGTAATGACATAGTTTGTCGACATGATATACCTTCTTTTCTATTGAATTCTTCAAATTTTCATCTCAATTATAGCATTTCATTAGATAGTATTTAGCCAAATTTCTCTTTTGGAAAAAGTTTTCAAAATAGCGCAGTATGACTTATGAATCGTTATATTTAATAAAATTTGAATTTTGAAAATATTTACTATTATCGGTATACTCAAAATAAATAAAATATAAAGGATGACTTAATTGAACAATGAATGACAAGCGACAGAAAAACAATTATTTAGTATACACGGTATCCGTGGCCATCATTATACTTATAACTGCAATGGCTGGCTTCTTTCCTAAAGCTTTCGGAAATCATGCACAACATATTTATGACTTTATTTCTAATTCATTTGGTTGGTTATTTTTACTTATCATATTCATTTTAGACATCTTTTTAATCTCTTTAGCAATTTCTCGTTATGGCCGTTTCAAATTAGGGCGTGATGATGAAGAACCAGAATTTTCATTCTTATCATGGTTAGGTATGTTATTTTCGGCTGGACTTGGTGTTGGTATCGTATTCTGGGGGGTTGCTGAACCACTCACACATTATCTCCATTCACCTTTTCCAAAAGACGTGCCGAATGCATCGGCAGAATCTGCTCGTGTAGCTATGGGTTATACTTTCTTCCATTGGGGCATTTCACAATGGTCTATATTCGCCATGGCGGGACTGATCGTGGCGTATTTTCAATTTCGTAAAAAGCGAGACGGATTAATTTCTACAGCAATGGAACCTGTCTTCGGACAAGCTTATAAACGTCCATTTCGAAATATCATTGATATCTTAGCAATTATAGCTACAGTCATGGGTATCGCCACTTCTATCGGTCTTGGAATTATGCAAATTAGTGGTGGTCTTAACCATGTCTTTCATGTACCCAACAATAACGTTACAAAAATAGCTATCACAGTACTCATGGTGTGTATATTCTTAGGTTCTGCGGTAACTGGATTAAATCGTGGCGTGAAATGGCTAAGCAACATCAATATTATTTTAGGTGCAATCTTATTATTATTTATGCTGATTGTTGGGGATTTAAAATTCATCTTTGAATCCTACACGCTAGCCATTGGCGATTATATCAGACATTTTGTTGAATATAGTTTGCGTATCAATCCCTATTCTGGTGATAATGCATGGATTCAACAATGGACCGTCTTTTACTGGGCATGGGTCATCTCATGGTCACCATTTATCGGTGGTTTCGTTGCTCGTGTATCTCGTGGACGTACCATTCGTGAATTTATTATGTGTGTCTTAATCGTACCGCCACTCATTTCATTTGTATGGATTGCTGGCTTTGGTGGTATGGCAGTGAAAGTTGCAATGGGTGGCGATAATATTGCGCAATTAGTTGATAAAGATTACACCATTGCATTATTTGAATTATTATCGAAATTCCCATTGGCTGATATAACGAGCATACTTGCCGTCGTCTTAATATTCTTACTCATAGTGACAAGCGCCGACTCAACGACACATATTGTTGCTGGCATGGCAACGGGAGGTAGTGAGAATCCTAAGGTTAAGCACAAAGTGATTTGGGGATTACTTATTGGTGCAATCTCGGTAGCAATGACGATTGCAGGTGGATTAACAAGCTTACAAACTGCCTCTGTTGTAACAGGATTACCGTTCTCTATCATTCTATTATTAATGACGCTCTCAATTATGCGCGCACTCCGTAGAGAACATACGAAGCACTTCCAAATGTCTTATATCAATGATGACAAAGACTATTCTATCCCATTGGAACAACGCGAACAGCTTAATCAGTCTAATGAAAAGGCGGATCATAATGAGAAACAATCATAATCATATGGACCAGTACTATCATTTATTACCAGTTATTGGGCTAATCATAAGTATATTTTTGTTTATATTGTTTTTTGTCATTTATCGTGTAAGTGATAATTGGATTGTCGTTAGTTTATATTGTTTATTACCGTTATTTGTTAATAGTTCTATCACTTTAGTCTATAACTATTTCAATAAATAAACTGTATCTCCTTTCTTGTCATATGTGTAATTTTAAAATATTGTAGTAATATGCACTTTCAATTATGAAGGGGAAACAAGGGGGATTTAACATGAATTACAAACAAGCATCACCTGAAGTCTTGCGCCAATTGATTCGTAAAGGAGAACTTGTCGATCACACAAGCGGTATGGCTGAGGGCTACATTCAAGCAAATGTAGTCATATTGCCATCGAAATACGCTTATGATTTTTTAAAATTTTGTTTTCGAAATCCTAAGACGTGTCCACTATTAGATGTCTCGGAAGTTGGTGCACATGCATTTCCATATTATGGACGTAACGCAGATATTCGCACTGACGTTCCGAAATACCGCATTTATGAACATGGCCAGTTGATTAAAGAAGTCGATGATATCACAGAGCTGTATACCGAAGATATGGTTAGTTTCTTAATTGGATGTAGTTTCACCTTCGAACATGCCATGTTAGAAGCTGGTTTACCTGTTCGACACATTGAAGAAGGTCATAACGTCCCAATGTATCGTACGCATATTCCTGCCGAATCAAGTGGCTATTTTAAAGGTAATATTACAGTTAGCATGCGTCCAATGACAATGACACAAGCGATTAAAGCAACAGAAATCACATCACACTTTAAGAATGTCCATGGTACGCCCATTCATATTGGTTCACCAGACGAACTGGGTATCACTGATATTAATAAGCCTGATTATGGAGAGGCTGTCACGATCAAACCAAATGAAGTCCCTGTCTTCTGGGGGTGTGGCGTGACACCACAGTCTGTTGCGCTTGATGCTAAACCTGAGTTAATGATTACACACTCACCCGGACACATGTTTATTACAGATATTAAAGATAGCGAATTAAATGATTAAATTTAAAAGGAGATACTCAGCTAAACGTTTTGCTGAGATATCTCCTTTTATGTATGCTTATCCAATGTGTATTAACAATTGATACATAAGTGTCCCGGCATAGTTCCCAATAACATAACCTAATGTGCCTATAATTAATATTGGACCAACAAGCCCTTGCCATCCTTTACTAATTGCTAATGCAGCTGCCGTCGTTGGACCACCTGCTGTCGCATTACTCGCTAACAATATTTCTTCAATCTTGAAGTTAAATAATTTCCCTACAATTAAACTTAAACCTAAATTGAAAATTAAAATAATCATCACAAAGACAAATAACAATGGCGCCGTTTTTATAATCGTCATAAATGAAGCCGGCGTTCCGATAACGACAAAGAATATATAAATAATGAACGTCCCAATTTCTGAAGAACCGGCTAATTTATCAAAGAAATCTCCCCAAATCGCCACCGTTAATAACGTCAGTGTCGTCAATAACAAATACTGATCTCCAAAGAAAGAAACAAGGATAGTTAGTAGAACATTAGACTGCGGTATCACATGTTGAATAACCTCAGATAATTTAAAACTAATAGCTACTAATGCGACTGCAATCGCCACTGAAAGTGCAATATCTAATAGTTGAATTTGCTTCGGTTTCCAATAGGATTGTTGCGTTTCTGGTGTTGACGCTGTTTGGTAATCCGTCTTGAACCATTTCTTTATTATAGGCAATGACGGTATGGCAATTAATAACATAAAGTAAAGCGCCATCACACTATTATCAGCTACAACTGTAGATGAAATCATATCACTTGGTGTTTTAAATTTAGTACTTAAAGCCGCAAAGTTTACACCACCACCGATATAGCTACCTGTCATCATCGCGCCAATCTTAGCTAAGTATGGAATCCATTGATGAAGCACAATAAATCCTACTGTGGTTCCCATTAATGTCCCAACAGACGCAATTAAGAAAATATATAATAATCGACGACTTTCTTTCCAAATCTTTAAAATGTTCGAACTGAACAATAATAAAGGAATTGAAATAGGTACGGCATAATCCCATACCGTATCATACACCGGTGATTCAGTTGGAATCACTTTAAAATTAGATAATACCATCGCACCTACCAAGGCTATAATGGCTCCTGAAATCGTGCTCGCCCATTGATATTTTTGTTCTAAGACAATACTGACTGTCGCCCAAACAATAATAATTGCCCACAATATCCACGTATCATCTTTCGCGATCAACGTCCCTATAGTTAACATCATGTCATCCCCTTTCTTTGAATAACATTTTATCCCATACACATCTAAAATTCGATAGCCTATGCGTTTTTTTAACTTAATATTTCATTGATAATTATTCTCAACAAAATGCAAAAACACGCTGTACATTACTTAAAAATAAGTCTATTCTATGTATGAAAAAGTTCGAAAGTTGGAAAGAAGGTTTCGAGATGAATCACTCTGTTAAATATAAGAAATTTATATTACCCCTTGTCGTCGGCATACTTATCGCTGTGCTTGCCCCCTTCAGACCCGAATCACTCAGTCTGGATGCATGGCTTATGTTTGCTATATTCGTAGGTACCATTATCGGTTGTATCACCCAACCGATGACGATTGGTGCCGTATCAATTATAGGATTCACGTTAACTATATTAGTTGGCGTTATCGATACTAAGACAGCAGTTCAAGGCTTCGGTAACCCAAGTATTTGGTTGATTGCAATGGCATTCTTTATCTCTAGAGGGTTTGTTAAGACTGGACTAGGTCGACGTATCGCACTTCAGTTTGTAAGACTATTTGGTAAAAAGACACTTGGTCTGGCATACTCACTCGTCGGTGTAGATTTAATATTAGCGCCAGCAACACCTAGTAATACTGCCCGTGCTGGTGGTATTATGTTCCCAATCATTCAGTCCCTATCTAAATCATTTGGTTCTGACCCGAAACAAGGCACCGAACGTAAGGTGGGCTCATTTTTAATCTTTACCGAATTTCACGGCAATCTTATTACTGCAGCCATGTTCTTAACAGCAATGGCCGGTAACCCACTCGCTCAAAATTTAGCTGAGAAAACTGCGCATGTTCACGTAACTTGGATGAACTGGTTCTTAGCAGGAGTTGTACCTGGAATTGTGTCACTGATTGTCATACCTTACATTATTTATAAACTCTATCCACCAACAGTGAAAGAGACACCAGATGCGAAACATTGGGCTGAAAATGAATTAGCAGCAATGGGTTCAATTGCTAAAGCTGAAAAATTTATGATTGGTGTATTTATCATCGCCTTACTACTCTGGGTCATCGGTAGCTTTATTGGTGTAGATGCAACATTAACTGCATTTATTGCATTATCTTTATTGCTTATCACAGGTGTATTAGATTGGAAAGATATCTTAAATGAAACGGGTGCTTGGAATACATTAGTTTGGTTCTCAGTGCTAGTTATGATGGCAGATCAACTCAATCAATTAGGCTTTATCCCATGGTTAAGCCATACTATCGCAACAAGCTTAGGTGGCCTCAGTTGGCCAGTCGTTCTTGTCATACTCATTATCTTTTACTTCTATTCACATTACCTATTTGCCAGTTCAACCGCTCACGTCAGTGCGATGTACGCTGCATTGCTTGGCGTAGCCGTTGCCGCAGGTGCACCACCATTATTCAGTGCATTAATGCTTGGCTTCTTTGGAAATTTAATGGCCTCTACAACACACTACAGTAGCGGTCCAGCACCTATCCTTTATGCCGCTGGTTACGTCACTCAGAAACGTTGGTGGCTGATGAACCTTGTTTTAGGCGTTGTGTACTTTGTAATATGGCTTGGTTTAGGTTCTCTATGGATGAAACTGATAGGATTGATGTAACGATACATTAGGAGAGGAACAAAAGATAACGTTCCTCTCTTTTTTTATCGTTTACAATTATTTTAAAAATACACTTTTATGATGCAAAAAACCGCCATTACCTTCCCTGGTAATGGCGGTTTTTCATGTTCTTTTTGTACTTTCTTCTACTTTTTAAAATTCCGTTCTTCTTGAAAGTTAATGAGTCGCCTTGGCAGGCGCCTCTAGTTTCAAACATGAAGAAACGGAGGTGAAACCTATGCTTTATAACATAATCATTCAGGAACTTGCGAAATATCAACAAACGCCAAAAAGTATCGTTAATTGTTATGAACGACTGGATTTTGGAATAGATCGAGTGAATGATCAAGCATTGCTCTTATCAATTTTTCATAATGTTTTTCACAAATTAAATCACAATGATGCGACGAAAGATAATTTAAAAGACATTGCCTCAACGCCTGATGACCTAATTGAGTGGTTCGTATTTCAGTCCTATGTCATTGGTAACGATTGAGATAGACATTATATGTCTTATTAAATTTCAAGAGCTTTAAATATGTAACGCAATATTAAATAAATTAAACTATTTATAAAATTAAATCTTTTAACTAAATGACACATATTGTCTAGGGTCATTTTTTATAATAATTATAGGTTTCGTGAAGGGAAGAATTGCGAATGGAACAGGCATTCAGAGTATTAAATATCTATTCCAAATTATTGAAAAAACAGACAGTTAATAAAGCTAATTTAGCTAAACAATTTGGCGTAAACCCAAGAACCATTCAAAGAGATATTGAAAATATTCGACATTATCTATATGAAGTGAACCTTAATTCAGATATTGCAGAAGAAATTACATTTGACCAACATAAAAACAGTTATTTTATTAAAAGTAGCCATAAAAATATGGGAACAGCACTTCAGACTACTAAAGTCACTTATGAAGTTACACCTCATTTATATGAAAAGCTTAAACATCAGTATGAAATGAAAGTCTTACAACGTACGTCTAAGTCTTACACTATCGAGATTGAAATCAATACTAAGGAAGCAATTGAATTGTGTTTCAATTATCGAAGATCATTACGACTCATTTCACCGACGACGTTACTCAATCAATTCACAACTGAACTCATTAAATTACAAATGATCTATTTACGAAATGAAGTTTAACTAAAGGTGTGAAATGGTTGCGAGATAGAATATCAGTTTATTAAAGATTGAATCATCTCGCTTCTTTTCACACTACTTCAATCTTCAACTTTAAAATAAATTAAGGAGCGTTACCTATGGACAATACTAAAGAACAACTCATGTCTGACATCGCACTAATGATAAAAGGTCATAACCAAATACAGACTTGCAATCAAACTATTAATAAGGAAAACAAAAAAATTCAAAACATGATATTAAATCATATCAAAAGAAAAAATATGTTGTTTTTACTTTTACCAGGTCTTGCTGTCATGATTTTATCCATTATATTATTTCATTCAGTTAGTTTATTTTGTATAGGTATTTTTATTATGATTGCTTGGTTCACCCAAAATAAAAAAGTTAAAAAACCAAGTAAAAATTTTATAAACTCAAATCGTTATAGTAATGCACAACAAGAGATTCACGCACAACCTGAAGCTCAAAATGCATTACAACATATACGTGACAATAAAAATATCATTACTGAAGTTAATCAAACGTTAAATACCTCTGGTGTTTATAGTCGCATTCCAAGTGCTTATTCTCATATCACAGCATTAAGTTCAATGTTCAACTATCTTTATAATCACCGTGCTGATAGTTTAAAAGAAGCCATTAATTTATTTGAAACAGAGTCACATCAAGCACGTATGGAAGGTCAACAGCAACAAATTCTTTCTAAAGTAACGCAAACTAGTATAGATGCAAGAGCTGCCAAATACGCTTCTAACCTAGCTGCAACCAATTCCGCCGCTTCAGCACATTGGGCAAACCGGGCATCTGAATACTCAAAAGAAGCAAGAGATTACGCTGCTTCAGCAAGTTATCAATCCTCTGAAGCAAATCGTAAAGCCGGTTACGCAGCAGCCGACGCTCATAAAGCACGTAAGCATAGCGAACGTTGATAAAATCATAAAAACCACTTATCTAGTCACAATGATAGATAAGTGGTTTTGTATTTATATTTCATTATTCTCCAAAATAAGTGTGCCATGTTTAATTTTTAAATCTAAAAACTCGTCTTTTTTCAAACTACTTTGACGTTCACTCACACTATTATCACTTTTTTTCAAATTACCTTTTGATATTTTACCTGATGAACGCCCTTTATCACTTCTATTTGTAAAGAAGTAAAAATATTCATCTTCCATTTCTTTTAACATTTCTTTAGCATCTTCATTATTAACTTTATAATCATTTTTTAATACTGTCATAATAAGATTTTTCCATACCAAATCATATCTTCTAAATATAAATATGGGTTGGACATTATTACTTAAATCATCTTGTAGATATAATGCTATTCTTCTCAAAATAATACGCGCGCCTAATAATATTGAATCTACCTCTGTTTCAACTAAATCTCTACCAAAGTTATTATTTCCAAAGCCTAACTTAGGTTCTTTAGAACGGAATGGAAAAACTTCAAGATTACATGTCTTTAATTTTTCAACATTTTCTTTTACTATATTATAATTTTCTACTTTACCTAACTCTTTTTTTAGCTTTTGAAAAACTTTATTGTTCTCGTTATCACTTGCTAATAGAGGGTAAAAATACTCGCCTAAATAATAAAACCTATTCGTTAATTTTTTTACACCACTCATTAATTCTTTAAATTTGGATTCATCCAAATTAATTAAGTCTAATAACTCTTTGCTCAACATTGAGCTGTCAGTATCTACAATATGCTTTTTAATTTTTTCTTCATTTGAATAGTTTAAAAATTTTGCGCTTAAATCACCAGTATTTGTGCTTTCAAATTCATCAAAAAAATCTTCTAACTTTTCAGGTTCAGTTTTCTTATCTATAATTGCAATGTTTGGATTAAGTAAACATTGAAAAATTGTTGATTTATCAATGTTTCCATGAATTTGATTTGGTAAACCATAATGTATGTTTTTAGGAAATTCTTTTGCTTTACCTGTTTTTAAATATTTATTTTCTAAATCCTCTTCTATCGCTAACCATGAAAAGTTTTCACTATTGTAATTGAAATCACCAGTAAAATAATTAGATTCATTCTCTTTATTCATTATCATTAAATAATTATTAATAAGATGTGTAGCTCTTTCTTGTGCCTATGGATTGTATTTTGCCATAAATTCATTTTTATTAAATATTGTATTATCTAATAAGATCTTTTCAAATTTCTCTTCCATTTGTCCTTGCCCCATTTCTAATAAGTGAGATTTCTACGATATATTATATATTTAGAAATAGTCGTCTCATCACTTACATTTAATCATTTAACAAAGACAATATATGGGTGTATATTATTAATTCGTGAGTTCAGTCATTATTATTTTCTTTTTCTCTAATCTTTCCTAAATTAACAATCCCTATGGTAAGTGGCCCATATAGAAACATTAATGCATATGCCACATTAGTACCCATTACAAAATGGAATATACAGAATGCCAATATGCCTACTACAATAAGTAAAATGTTATGCCAACGTTTATCTCCAAATGATGATTGTTTAGATGACATGTTATTTCATCCTTTTCTAAATGTTCTTCTCTTCCATCGTAGCAAATTTCAAACGTATTCTAAACTACCCATCAATCTCAAATCCTAAATCTTCAATCATCTGATAGTCGAGTTCGTTTGGTTGTCCGCCTGTAATCAAATAATCACCTACAAAGATGGAATTGGCTGCCTTTAATGCGATGGCTTGGAGTGATCGTAAATTCACTTCTCGACCACCGGCAATACGAATTTCTTTAGATGGATTAATAAGTCGAAACATCGCGATAATTCTTAAACATTTCATTGGCGATAATAAATCGAGTCCACCGAATTTTGTTCCTTTAATTGGGTGTAGGAAATTAATTGGAATACTATCAGCATCAATATCTTTCAACGCAAACGCCATATCGATAATGTCCTCGTTCGTCTCACCCATGCCACAAATCACACCTGAACACGGCGAGATGTGATTCGCTTTCATGATTTCAACCGTACGTACGCGATCTTCATATGTATGTGTCGTTACAACCTCGCTATGATAACGTTCACTTGTATTTAAATTATGATTATAGCGATCCACACCCGCTTCTTTTAACTTCTCCGCTTGCGCTTCATTCGTTAGTCCTAAGCAGGCACAAATTTTAAGTTGTGGGTGTAACGCTTTAATTTCTTCTACTGTGTCGCAAATGTGATCAACCTCTCTATTTGTAGGACCACGCCCACTCATCACGATACAGTATGTACCAATATGGTTATCTGTCGCTACTTGTGCACCTGCTTTAATTTTTTCTGGTTCCACTAAGGCGTATCGCTGTTTGTCTTTCATTTTCACAGATTGACCGCAATAACCACAGTCTTCTGAACAAATGCCACTTTTCGCATTAAGTATCATATTTAATTTCACTTTTTTTCCGAAAAAGTGTTTACGAAGCACATACGCTTCATTTAATAATTCAAACGTATCTATCGCTTCATCTTCAAATAATGCTAACGCCTCATCCTTACTCAATAAGTCTTGATTTAAGATACGATCTGCTAAATTTAATCTCATGTTGTTAAACCCCTTATCCTTAAAAAAATCCCGCTAAACTCTAAATGTAAACTTTATATAATAATAAGTTTACATTAACAACGTAAAAAATTAAATATTTAGCCGAAAATTAAACAAAGCAAAAGGCTGGAACGTATTAAAACATCCCAACCTATATCAACATATTCTTGTTCTATTCATCATTGTAGGACAATGCAACAAAATCTTTTAACACATTCGTTTTATGCCTTGCATCCTACTCTTCATCATAATTTTTCTCTAATTTACGCAATTCATCGCGTGTTTTCTTCTGCAGGCCTTCGCCATAATCCATCATTTGTACAATATCTTTAAAGGCAGCATGTGGAATGGCCAGCTCATCTAACTCATCTGGATGTACATGTAAGTCAATGGCGTCTTCACGTCCTTCTGCCAATTTGCCCACGAAATCTGGTTCTGTGACAAATGGTGAAGACATGCCAACCATATCAGCGTTACTTAAAGCATCTAGTGCCGTCTCAGGTGAATTAATACCACCACTCGCAATTAAAGGTATACGACCATTTAAATGTTCATATACGACTTGATTAACGCGTCGTCCATAATGCGCGCCAGGTGTACGTGTCTTATTCTGATAAATATTACGCCCCCAACTTGCGATAGCCAGATAATGAATATTGGCGACGTCCATAACCCAATCGATATGTTGATTAAATTCATCGACGGTATAGCCTAAGTCACTACCTCTAGTTTCTTCAGGTGTTGCTCTATAGCCGAAGATGAAATCACTTGGTGCTTCATCATCAATCACTTTCTGTACTGCTTGCATGACCTCTAAGCCAAAGCGTGCTCGATTCTCTAATGAATCAACACCATACTGGTCATGACGTTGATTAGAGAATGTTGAGAAGAATGTTTGTAATAATAAACGTTGTGCGACTGAAATCTCAACACCATCAAAGCCCGCTTGGATTGCACGAGATGTCGCATCTGCATATTGTTGTGTAACTTCATGAATTTTATCAACTGACATCTCTAACACGTTATGTTTAATTGGTGAATGCAAAGTCATTGGACTGGGGCCATACACTTCTCCATAATTCATAATTGCAGTATTGGAGAATCTTCCAGCATGTGCGAGTTGAATAATCGCTTTATTACCATCTTGTTTCATCGCTTGCGCAACTTTTCTAAGACCAGGAATACAAGCATCATCAGAGATATTAAAGCCGTATTCAAACAATTGTCCATATGGCTCAATATATGCTGCGCCGGTTACTTGCAATCCTGCTGAACTTGCGCGTCGTTTCGCATAACGTAAATCTTCTTCTGTGATATGTCCTTCTTTCGTAGATGAGTTCGTCGTCATTGGCGAAAGGACAAATCGATTGGCTAATGTAATGCCATTAGATAATGTAATGGGTTCTAGCAATGGTGCGTACTTCGACATTTTATGACATCCTCTTTCGTTCATTTTTGTATTATTTTCAAAGTATCATGCTTTATGACAATACACAATCGACTTGTTTGTGAACGCATTTTCGGCCCCTTTTCGGGAAAAGAAAATAGCAGTAGAACATTTGTGTGACGTATAAACTAAATTACTACAAAAATTCTTTAAACACGTTAAAATGGTGGTGGGTATTATAATAAGGGACTAAACAATTAAGCTTTGGAGATGAGCACCAAGTGGATTTCAATATATTAGATTATGCCATGATTGATGAAGGTAAGGATGCGACACAAGCATTACAAGATACAACAAGACTTGCAAAACGCGCTGACGAACTAGGTTATAAACGTTTCTGGTTAACGGAACATCATGACGTTCCAGCGTTTGCGAGTGGTAGTCCTGAACTCTTAATGATGCATTTGTTAGGGGAAACGAAACGCATTAAGTTGGGGTCTGGTGGGGTCATGTTACCGCACTATAGTCCGTTTAAAGTGGCCGAAAATTTCAAGTTGTTAGAGGCACTCCACCCTGGTCGGGTTGACTTGGGTATCGGCAATAATCCAGGTACAGCGGTGGTTAAACGCGCAATGGACGAGGACAAACGTGATTATCTTGATTATGCACAAAGTATTGAAGATATTCGCCATTACTTGACGCAAGCACCAGAAGCCCAACGCGTAGGACAGGTCATTAGTCAGCCTCAGCTATCTCGTCATCCTGATATGTGGCTCTTAAGCGCAAGTCAACGTTCAGCTAAATTAGCTGCTACACAAGGCATGGGCTACACATTAGGGACATTCTTATTACCAAATCAAGATAAGATTGATGCAGCTAAAGCGTCTGTCGAAACGTATCGCGAACATTTTCAACCGACTGCGTTAAACATGTCACCCACAGTCATGTTAACCACGTTTGTCATCGTTACGGATACTGAAGAAGAGGCGCAAGACTTATTACATGCACTTGACGTTTGGTTATTAGGCAAACAACAATTTGCTGAGTTTGACCGCTTCCCTTCTATTGAAACAGCTAGACAATATAAATTAAGTGACCGTGATAAACGCGTTATCGCTCAACACCGCTCACGAATTCTAGCTGGAACAATAGCACAAGTGAAACCCCGCTTGGATGCAATGATCCAAGAATTTAAGGCGGATGAAGTCTTAGTTGTACCACTATTACCAGGCATCGACCAACGATGTCGTACTATCGAACGCATAGCACAAGCGTATTTATAAAGAAAGAAAGGATGATATGTAATGGCTAAATTAGCTAATTATTTATATGTAGAAAAAGTAGGTAACCAATATATTTATCGTATGACACCTGAATTACAAGATGATGTAGGTACTGTAGGTTATGTCGAATTTATGGGCGCAGACGATGTTAATGTTAATGATGAAATCGTCAGCATCGAAGCATCTAAAACTGTATTAGATGTGCAATCTCCACTTGCAGGTAAAATCGTCGAACGTAATACGAAAGCAGAAGATGAACCAGCTATTTTAAATTCAGAAAAACCAGAAGAAAATTGGTTAGTTAAATTAGAAAATGTAGATGAAGCAGCATACGACGCATTACCAGATCCAGATGAGGATTAAATGCAGTGAATCAACAAGAACGTTTAGCTTATCTAATTGAAGCCATGTGGAAAGAACAATATGGTGACAAACCTTTAGACCTCCCTGAGACTGACATAGAACAGTGGGAATTGTATCGTGGTTTGGCCAATGTTCGTCCACCTGAGCCTGTAAGTTCTGAGTACTTAGAGATACAAGATGCCTTTTTATCTACATTGAACAACCAACAAAACATCACACATATTGAAGATTTAACACCTATTTCAGATGCGTCACTATATGTATGGCAAGGCGACATCACAACACTTGCTATTGACGGTATCGTCAACGCAGCGAACAGCCGATTCTTAGGATGTATGCAAGCGAATCATGATTGCATCGATAACATCATTCACACTAAAGCTGGTGTACAATTACGTCTTGATTGCGCTGATATTATTGCGCAACAAGGCCGTAAAGAAGGTGTGGGGAAAGCAAAGATTACCTCTGCTTATAATCTACCAGCGACATATGTTATTCATACAGTCGGCCCTCAAATTCTTAAACAACCTGTGTCACAGATGAATAAAGATTTGCTCGCACGTTGTTATCGAAGTTGTCTGGCACTCGCCGACGAACATGGCTTAAAGCATCTAGCATTCTGTTGTATTTCAACAGGTGTCTTTGGATTCCCTCAAGATGAAGCGAGTCGCATAGCAATTCAAACCACACGCGACTATTTGCATGAAACTGGCTCAAAGATGAAAGTACTCTTTAACGTATTCACAGACAGAGATTTAGCACTTTATAAGGAGGCTTTCAATGACGACAACAGATAACACGACACAGAAACAGAACTGGATTGCACTTGATAAGGCGCAACAAGCAGACGCTAATCAAACCGATATTTTAGCACAAGCGATTGATGAAGCAGATGCCATTGTTGTAGGTATAGGTGCGGGGATGTCTGCATCAGACGGCTTCACTTATATTGGTGAACGCTTTACGCAGAATTTCCCTGATTTTATCGAGAAATATAACTTCTTCGATATGCTACAAGCGAGTCTGCATCCATTTGAAAGTTGGCAGGAGTATTGGGCATTTGAAAGTCGTTTCGTGAAATTAAACTACTTAGATCAACCTGTAGGTCCTTCTTACGTGGCACTTAAACAGATGCTTCAGCAAAAGGATTATCATATCATTACGACAAATGCAGATAATGCCTTTCTAGTGGCAGATTATGATTTAGACAAAGTGTTCCATATTCAAGGAGAATACATTCTCTGGCAATGTAGCCAACACTGTCATGCACAAACGTATCGTGACGATGATGCAATTCGCGAAATGGTAGCCCAACAAGAAGACATGAAAATTCCATATGAGCTGATTCCACATTGCCCAAAATGTGATGCACCTATGGAAATTAATAAACGTAAAGCACAAGTAGGGATGGTTGAAGATGCGGACTTCCATGCACAACTGGATCGCTACAACCATTTTCTAGACACGCATAAAGATGGCAAAGTGTTATATCTTGAAATCGGTATTGGTTATACGACACCACAATTTGTGAAACATCCGTTCCAACGTATGACACGCCAAAACCCAAATGCTGTGTTTATGACGTTAAACAAGAAAGCGTATCGCATCCCTAAATCAATCCAAGATAGAACGATTCATCTTACTGAAGATATTGCGTCGTTAATCATTCATGCACAAAGACAATTAACAACTTAGGAGACGAGAACATGTATTTAATAGAACCTATTCGTAATGGTAAATATATCGATGATGGCGCCGTTAACTTGGCGATGCAAGTATATGTTAATAACCACATCTTTTTAGATGAAGATATATTACTTCCATATTATTGCCAACCGAAAGTAGAAATCGGTCGCTTCCAGAATACTGCAGTAGAAATTAATCAAGATTATGTCGATGCGCATCATATTAAAGTCGTGCGCCGTGATACAGGCGGTGGCGCAGTTTATGTGGATGATGGTGCCGTCAACGTATGTTGCATTTTAGAACAAGATACATCCATATACGGAGATTTCCAACGCTTCTACCGTCCGGCCATTCAAGCACTACACAATTTAGGCGCCACTGACGTCATTCAAAGTGGTCGAAATGACCTTGCTTTAAATGACAAGAAAATTTCAGGCGCTGCGATGACATTATTGAATGATCGTATTTATGGTGGTTATTCATTATTATTGGATGTTGATTATGACGCCATGGTCAACGTGTTGAAACCAAACCGTAAGAAGATTGAATCTAAAGGTATTAAATCCGTACGTGCCCGTGTCGGTCAAATTCGTGATGCATTAGATCCTAAATATCAAGACATCACTATTCATGAATTTAAAGATCTGATGATTACGCAAATTATGGGCATTGATGACATTAAAGATGCTAAACGCTATGAATTAACTGATGAAGATTGGGCTGGCATCGATCAATTAGTCGCTGAAAAGTATGATAATTGGGAATGGAACTATGGCCGTTCACCACGATACGAATACAACCGAAATGAACGCTTTAGTTGCGGCACAATTGATATTTCCCTATCAATTGAACATAACCGTATTGCCGCTTGTCGTATTTATGGCGATTTCTTTGGTCAAGGCAACATTCACGATGTTGAAGCACATTTAATTGGGACACGCATGGTCAAAGCAGATTTAATTGAACGTTTGAATGACATTGATTTAACCTTCTACTTTGGCAATCTTAGCGTAGAAGAATTTGTGGCATTTATATTGAGTTAATTGTAACAGAGCAATTTTAAGTTACATTATTGAATGTTACTAACAACTAAATCACATTTGATAAACCTCATTCCCTTCACTACGCCATTTAGTGGGGGATTTTTAATATTTAAATGACCACTAAAAACCTGAGCTTAGTATGTAAATCACATACACTAAGCCCAGGTTCAACTTATTTATTAAAATGTATTGAGTGTTATTTTATAACCATGTCAAAAGTCAATCACATAACATTACTTTTTAATTAATGTACCAATCTTACCATCTAAGGCATCTCCTAAGTCTTCAAGAGATGTGATTAATACACTACCTTCTGGATTTTTCTCGATGAATTGTAATGCTGCTTCTACTTTAGGTAACATACTGCCTTTTGCAAATTGACCGTCAGCAATGTGTTTATTCATTTCATCTACTGTTACTTCACCTAAAGCTTCTTGATTATCTTTACCATAGTTAATGTAAACATAGTCTACTGCTGTTAAGATAATTAATTGATCTGATTTTAAGTGTGCTGCTAATAAAGCACTTGTTTTATCTTTATCGATAACAGCATCGACGCCTTTGTAGTTACCTTCTTCTTTAACAACTGGGATACCGCCACCACCAGCTGCAATAACGAGTGTGCCGTGTTTAATCAATGTTTCAATGCTATCTAATTCTACAATGTTGATTGGCATTGGAGAAGGTACAACTCGACGATAGCCACGTCCTGAGTCTTCTACAAATTGATAACCTTTTTCTTGCATTGTTTGATCCGCTTGTTCTTTAGTATAGAATAGACCAATTGGTTTTGTTGGATTATCAAATGCTTGGTCATCACCAGCAACTTCTACTTGTGTTACTAATGTAACAACTTGTTTATCGATACCTAATTCATGAAGTTCATTTAATAAACTTTCTTGTAGTTGATAGCCAATGTAAGCTTGACTCATTGCGCCACATTCTGGGAATGGGAACGCTGGTCCTTGGCCATTTTCAGCTGCGTAATTTAATCCTAAATTAATACTGCCGACTTGTGGGCCATTACCATGACTGATTACAACTTCATAACCTTTTTGAATTAAGCTAACTAATGATTTAGCTGTTCCTTTAACTAATTCTAATTGCTCTTCAGGTGATTGTCCTAAAGCGTTACCACCTAAAGCCACTACGATTTTAGACATAGGTAGGTCTCCCTTCGATTATTCTCCTAAAGTTGCAACCATCACAGCTTTAATAGTGTGTGCTCTGTTTTCTGCTTCTTGGAAGACAACAGATTGTTCACTTTCAAAGACTTCGTCAGCAACTTCCATTTCAGTTAAGCCATATTTTTCTTGAATTTCTTTACCAATTTTAGTTTCAGTATCGTGGAATGATGGTAAGCAGTGTTCGAAGATTGCACGTGGGTTACCAGTTTTTTCCATCATTTCTTTAGTTACACGATATGGTTCTAATAATTTAATACGTTGTTCCCAAACTTCATCAGGTTCACCCATTGATACCCAAACGTCTGTGTAGATAACGTCTGAACCTTTAACACCTTCGTCGATGTTATCAGTTACTAAGATTTCGCCACCATTTTTAGCTGCGATTTCTTTACAACGATTTAATAATTCATCTGTTGGATTTAATTCTTTAGGGCAAACTAAGTGGAAAGTCATTCCCATAATTGCTGCACCTTGCATTAATGCATTTGCAACGTTGTTACGTCCGTCTCCAACATATGTGAAGTTAATTTCGTGGTATGGTTTTTTCAATACTTCTTTTGCTGTTAAGAAGTCAGCAAGTACTTGAGTTGGATGATCTTCATCTGTTAAGCCGTTCCACACAGGCACACCTGAATATTTCGCTAATTCTTCAACAGTACGTTGTGAGAAGCCACGGTATTCGATTCCATCATACATACCACCTAATACACGAGCAGTATCTTTAGCAGATTCTTTTTTACCCATTTGGCTTCCAGTTGGTCCAAGATATGTCACGTGAGCGCCTTGATCATATGCTGCAGTTTCAAACGCACAACGTGTACGCGTAGAGTCTTTTTCAAAGATCAAAGCGATGTTTTTACCTTTAAGCTTTTGTTGTTCTATACCAGCGTATTTCGCTCGTTTTAAGTCCTCAGATAGATTTAGTAAAAACTCAACCTCTTTTTGTGAAAAGTCTAATAGTGTTAAAAAACTTCTATTTCTTAAATTTTGCATCTTGTACAACTCCTTTGTGATATCTTTCACATGTATTGTAAGCGATAACAAAATATAATACAACACTTTTTAAATAAGTTTATAAATTATTTATGTATAATTGACAAAATGTTTACAATAACATGATTTTAGATATTTTTACATTTTATAGCGTTATAATGAAAGAGATTACTCCAATTTTTATATTTTTATTATTACACATAAAATAGTATTATTAAACTTATTTAGTAATTCGTTTCTCATTAGCAATACTTATTCCATTTTTTTAATTTATATACTAAAAAACCTTCTTTGTCACAATGGTACAAAGAAGGTTTATTTTGATATTATGCGTCTTTAGCGCCTCGATTAATCATGTCCTGTTTAGTAACAATTGGGTATTTTTTAAATACGAGTGAACCAATCCAACCTGCAAGTCCACCAACGATAGCCATCACTACACCGTATATAACAACTGTCATTGGATTATTAAAGCCAAACATGACAAGGAAACCTGCAATCGGTGTCGCTGTACCTGTCGCATCATTAACCATACCAGATAATGCGATAATTAGACCTGCTGCTGCACCACCGAAGAAGTTGGTTATGTATATTGGAATTGGGTTAGCTGATACGATATCTGCTTGAGATAACGGTTCAATACTTACTGAGATTGTTGATTTACGATCACCTAGTTTTAAACGGTGGAATAATGTTCCGTTCATAAATGCTGAACTAAATGCAGCCATTGCCCCGATTGCCATTGGTATACCTGTTAATCCGAGTAATGCGGTTAATGCCATTGAACTTAATGGTGCTGTACCAACAACTGTAATAATACCTCCGAGAACAATACCCATAAAGATTGGATTCGTGTCTGTACTGCTTTGAATAATGTCACCAATTTTCAAGAGTGTATTATTAACGACTGGTGTTAAGCCAGCTGCAATTAATCTTGCAAGTGGCGCAAGGATCACAACCGAACCAATTAAATCGACACCGTCTGGAACATATTTCTCTGTGTATTTCATAACGTAACCAATCAGATAACCTGCGAAGAAACCTGGTAAGAGATTCATACCACCACAGGCAGCACCAATCACTAGTGCATAGACTGGAGACACACCAATCGCAAGTGCAGTTAATCCTGCTGCAGCAACGCCACCAAGGCCTCCCGCAGCATCCCCTAACTCTTCAAGAAACTTGATGCCAAAGACTTCTCCGCCTACATACTTGTTGAATGCTTCGACTAAGAATGTTGCAATCGCCGCATTTGCTAGTGCTCCCATCGCACGCATACCATTGGGCGCTTTATACGTAAATAATGTAAAAATAATAAGAACTAAAATTAAAAATAACGTGCCAATAAGTAAATCCATAAAATTTTTCCATCCCCTTATAGATAATAAAAAAAGAGAATATAAGTTAACTGTTTTAAACCCCTAAAGTTATCTTTTATCCTCATTTAGTGACTATTTTACTAAAAAAACAAATTATATTCCACAGAATTTATTATTTTTTATGTAAAAAACAAAATAAATACTATGCAAAATCATATATACGTAAATCGCATTTAATTGTATCGTTTTGTAATGGAAAAACTTAGAAATCGTAGGATAGCATGGCACGCTAAAAGAAAATATCTTTATCTTCACTAAAATTAATATTTTTATCCTTTTTGATTGTAAAAAGAGTTTTATTTTAAATTGAATGGGTATTTATCAAAAGTAGATACATGATTTATGTATTTGTTTTGGGAGACTAATTGCATTCGTAATGTTCTTTACGTGATCAATTACATGCTCTTTTCTTTTCAATTTAGTTTGAATTACTCAAACTTCTTTAAATTATTGAGTACATTTATGAATTACTAGTAATCCCATGCCAATAAAATGTATCCTTACGTACATTTTATTAAAAACCCAATTTTTATATTTTCCCAAAACGCCAATATGGCCGTTGAAGCACTTATAGTTCTCCCAATCTATAAGTGCTTTTGTTGTGTGAAAAATAGGAGTGGGACAGAATTCTTTTGAATTCGTCGTCCCACCCCCGCAAGGATGACTAGAACTGAGAAAAGCTTGATTTAAGCGCCTTCTCAGTTCAGTCAGCTACTGCGAATTTGCAAAATAGCTTCATTATATTATTTATGTCCCAGCCTCTTTTCTCAGTTTTTTTCGTTTTTGGGTGAGACAGACAAGCTATCGATATTATAATGATTGATAATTTT
>NZ_JAESMM010000046.1:0-2348 GCF_017893165.1 Staphylococcus sp. GDX8P54P | reverse complement strand
AGATAACGTCCTAGCAACAAATTCAACAACCGTATTAAGTGCCATTTGCTTAATATAGGATTTTGTACTTACATCTTGTAACAACTCTAAATCATACATCCAAGATAACTCTTTGTTTCTTTGAAATATCTTATCGAACAATCCCATTCATTTAACCTCCCTTCAGTTAAAATCTCAAGCCACGTAACAGATTGATTTCTTCTTCTAAATTAGAATCTTTTAAATCATCCGCACGGTACAACGCATGTACTAAGGCTTGGAAACCGTCAGTTTTACGTCTAATCGGTTCTTTTTTCTCGTATTCTTTGTTGCCATCCTTACGTATTTTGACGGCTACATTTTGCGTATACCATCTCATCAATGGGTTATCTCCAAAGATAATATGATGTTGTGCAAACATGTCTTCAACTCTAGGCGCTAGTAATGATTGAATTGCTCGAGTGTTTTTAATCACTTCATATTCAATACCTGCATCTTCAAATAAAGGTCTTAATAAATCCATTCTAAAGTTATCGGCCACAACCTTTTGCAAACCGTAACTCTTTTGTGCTTCACTGAACCAATCAATAATATGTTTAGGATTGATAGTCGGCTCATCTACAATTGTAAGTAGGCCTTTCTTTTCCCATTCATGAATAGGTGGTTTTAATTTGTACTTATCCAAGAACTCTTTTCTTGCGAACGAATGAGTTTTCCAAATATAATCATCACCCGATCTAAACAACAAACCTACTGCTGCAAAGTCTTTTAAACTTGCATAGTCAAGTCCACCAATACATTCATTGTTTTCAAGTGGGGGTATAGGTCGATTTGTAGCCATTATGTCATCCCACGGTGCTACAACACTTTGTGTGTCGGTTTCTGGCATGTTCATTCGTTTGGTCATAAATTCTGGTCGATTAGATGGATTAAACTGAAGTCCTAGATATTGTTGATGTACTTCTTTAAATAGTTGAGCGCCATATTCACTTTTAGGGTTTTCAAACATTGGATTTGCCTTTTCCCAAAGTTCCGGTTTATCTATTTCTTTTTTGTCATCGATTTTGCAGATGAAAGGAAAAAGTCTATCTTCTGGATTAATACCTTTTAAGACATTTTCCGCTCTATCTTTTAATCTATCTAAAAAACCTTCTCTTACATATCCGTCTGTACCTATGTAGAAAGTACGAGGATGAGCAACTTTACCTAACCCACTTCGTTTGATATTAATAATCGTATCTTTTTCGTAGGCGTGGACTTCATCAAAGAAAATACAACCTTCACGAGCGCCATCTTTCGTTTTCTCATTAGATGTATCGAACAAGAACTGCGATTTGGTGTCTGTCCCTTCCACATAAACCTTACTTAAATAAAAAGGGTTGTTAGGTCGTTCACCTGTAATATATAAATTGTTACTTTCTATCATTTCATAGATTTCTCTAAAACTTACTAACGCTTGTTTTTCACTATTAGCTACAACTGACATATTATATTTAGGGATACCGTGTAACGGTGTCATAAAGAACGCTGCTAACGTACTAATATAACCATTCTTACCTCCACCACGAGCCATTGAGATGAAAAACTCTGAAAAGTAAGGTGTTTTAGTATCGTTCTCATATAAGAAAACAAAACATGAAATGAATTTTTGAAAGTCCTGTAGCTTGAAAAACCATTTCTCACTAAATTTGATGTAATCTTCTATTTTCTGATTATCAAAATATAAATCATCACGATGTAAGATGTTATCTTCAAGGAAAGAAACAAGATCTGCACGTTCATCATTAAAAATTACGTTGCCTGATTTATATTTTTCTATATAGTCTGTAACATGTTTAGGTATCTTCATGTTAAATCAGGTCCTTTCGCTTGTTCTTGTCTGCGTCTTTCTTCGGCTTTTCTTTCTAAATGGAATGATTTCTCTAAAGCTAACAATGAACCATTCACTTTATTCTTTTCTGCTATTGCAGGATTAGGTTTGATGTACTCTTGTGAAGCGTTTTTCACTAGTGTAATTGGTCCAGACTGTTCGATATAAACATCTAACGCGTAAAATAATTTGAGTAAGTTAGTATAGCGTTCGACTTTTTCAACTTCAATATCATTCTCTGTATCTATCTGCTTCATTAGGTAATCTTCAGAAGCATTAATTCGTTTAATTTGATTAGGTGTTAATTTATCTTTGAGGTATTTATCCTTTTTCAAGCCCCTCCCCCCTTTGCTTATTTTTTATTTTTTATTTTTTTGAAATGTCAAGCCCCCTTACGTATCTTTTTGAAAGATAAATCTGCGGAGTTGACCCAAGCGCCGGTTTCCGCGAAGCCTTTTGTGGCGCGGTTTGTTTAGGCGGGGGGTATTTGACACTTTTT
>NZ_JAESMM010000045.1:0-2407 GCF_017893165.1 Staphylococcus sp. GDX8P54P | reverse complement strand
TCTCTTATTGTTACTTAAGTGGACATTATCTAGGATATAGTTAACGATTTTAAGTTTTTTTCCGCCAATCATATCTAACATACTTATTAATTGCACTATATATGCCTTTACGAAGTTACCAGACGTTTGTTTACGGTATAACTTGTCTACCTCTATGACTTCTCCACTTTCTTCGTCTATGAGCCTCTGAGAGCCTTTATAGACTGTTCCATATCTTTCTTTCATCTTTTTCTCACTCCTTATTTTAAACTATTCTAACTATATCATAACTGTTCTAAAAAAAAAAGAACATTTGTTAAAAGAAATTAGAACAAAATGAGTGAAAAATTAGAACAAACAAATTCCTTATAAACCTTATCATCTCAACCTATATTAAGATTTTACCTAGTTGAATCTTCTTTTCTATATAAAGCGTCGGAGCATATCAGGGGGTTATCTAACGTAAATGCTACCCTTCGGCTCGCTTTCGCTCGGCATTGACGTCAGATACTGCACCCCCTGAACCCCCATGCTCCAACAGCAAAAAGGAAACTTTTTGCTGCTTTTCCGACGCTTATTCGCTTCGCTCATATTTATATAGAAAAGAAGTGAATGCGCAAAAGACATAATCGATTCACAAAAAATAGGTACACGAAAAACAAGTTAAGGGATGCAGTTTATGCATCCCTTAACTTACTTATTAAATAATTTATAGCTATTGAAAAGAGATAAGAATTGTTCAAAGCTAATATTGTTTAAATCGTCAATTCCTGCATGTTTTAAGGAATTGTTAAATTGATTTTTTGTAAATATTTTCTTGTATTCTTTGTTAACCCATTTCATAACGAAATAATTATACTTCTGTTTATCTTTGTGTGATATTCTTGATTTTTTTCTATTTAATCTGATAAGTGAGCTATTCACTTTAGGTTTAGGATGAAAATATTCTCTTGGAACCATACTTAATATAGAAATATCAACTTCTGCCATTAAAAATAATGCCAATGAGCGTTTTGTATTTAATAATCTTTTAGCAAACCCGTATTCCACGATTAAATAAATCTCATCAGCTATACTATCAAAAACAATTTTGCGTATTATATCCGTACTTATGTTATAAGGTATATTACCAAATATTTTATAGGATTGGTTTTTAGGAAATTTAAACTGCAATATATCCTTGTTTAAAACTTGGAAATTATCGTGATCAACAAGTTTATTTTCTGTAGTTTTGCATAATTTATGGTCTATTTCAATGGCAGTTACGAAATTACACCTCTGTACTAATTCAAGGGTAAAATGCCCTTTTCCTGAGCCGATTTCAAAGATATTATCATGTTCATTTAATCTTATATTTGTCATTATTTTATCTATATTATGTTTTGAAGTAATAAAGTTTTGACTGTGTTTTATATTTTTCTCGTTCATTATAACCCTCTTTAATTTGGTTATAATGAATTTTGCTTATTAACGATTCATTATAACCACTTATTTTTTCCTCCTTATAAAATTAGTATAATTATAGCACGAGCTCTGATAAATATGAACATGATGAGTGATCGTTAAATTTATACTGCAATCCGATGCGATTATTGAATAAAAGATATGAGAGATTTATCTAGTTTCTTTTTTTACAAGAAAAAAGAAAGTTCTTAAAGGTTTTATACTTTTGGTCGTAGAGCACACGGTTTAACGACTTAATTACGAAGTAAATAAGTCTAGTGTGTTAGACTTTAATGTTTTTTTAAGGTATTAGTGCATTTAAGCGTCAGAGCATGGCTTTATGCCGAGAAAACTATTGGTTGGAATGGCGTGTGTGTTAGCCAAAGCTTTGGCGAGTTGGTTGGGGGTTTCATGGGATTAATCCCATGAAAGTACCAACTCAACAACACACTAACGCCTGTTGGTTCCAACCAATAGGAAATTGGAATAAGCAATTAGTATAATGAGAGTATAATGTTGGTATAACGTTAGTATAATGATGCTTTTTTTCATTATATTTTTTATGTACTTTAAACCTGCACGCTTATGTGAATTAGAAAAAGCTTAATCGCATTTCATAGATTGACCTCCCAATAACTACGTGGTGTTATTGGGAGGTCAATCTATTTCATTTGCGTTAAGCTTTTGATCTACATTAAGCGTGCAGGTTTTTTGTCTATTTGTAGACGATTTTATGTTATACTAGTCCTTGAAAGAATAATAATCAGATAATGCATTTTCTTGTTTTTCATTTGCCTCTTGCTCAAAGTTCCCAAATTCGAGTAAGAGGTATTTTTGTTTTTGGTCGTCGCCTCTCATTAGTAGTTCAGGGTTTAACATTAATACTCCAGTTTTTCTTTTTATAATATTTCCTTCTTCTAAGATTTTAAGTGTTGTTATTACTGTTTGTAGACTTGTTCCTGTAGCTTTTGCTATTTCTCTTGTT
>NZ_JAESMM010000044.1:0-1364 GCF_017893165.1 Staphylococcus sp. GDX8P54P | reverse complement strand
AAAAGACAAAGAGATGTAGAAACTAAAACTACACTCAATCACGAGCAGCTGATAGAAAAATTAGCCCAAGGCAAAATTGATGCAGAAACGTTCAGAGAACAAACGCAATCATTACATCAACAATCAAAACCTATATCATCAATCAGTGCGTATCAAATTCGAAAAGCTTTCCAAAACATCATTCAACAACGTTTCACGCTAAACATGTTGTACCCCTATATTGATGAAATTCACATTACTAAAAACAAAGCCCTTGTTGGGATTTATTTCAAAAATGAACCATTGAACATTGTGAACCAAACCTCGCAATCATCGATTGTCTAACAAGAAAGGATGAAAAAATCATGCAACAACTCAAACAAAAACGTGTCGGTATCTATGTTCGTGTATCAACGGAAATCCAAAGTACTGAAGGCTATAGTATCGATGGACAAATCAATCAAATTCGAGAATATTGTGATTTCAATAACTTTATTGTTGTAGATGTATACGCGGATAGAGGTATTTCTGGAAAATCTATGAACCGACCAGAACTACAACGTTTGTTAAAAGATGCGAACGAAGGCCAGATCGATTCTGTTATGGTGTACAAAACAAACCGGCTAGCACGTAATACATCAGACTTGCTCAAAATTGTCGAGGATTTGCATAAACAAAACGTCGAATTTTTCAGTCTATCTGAACGCATGGAAGTTAATACGAGCAGTGGTAAACTTATGTTACAAATACTCGCAAGCTTTTCTGAATTTGAAAGAAACAATATTGTCGAGAACGTATTTATGGGTCAAACCCGACGTGCTCAAGAAGGCTATTATCAAGGGAATTTACCACTAGGATATGATAAAATACCGGATAGTAAGCATGAACTCATGATAAACCAGCATGAAGCGAATATCGTCAAATATATATTTGAGTCATATGCTAAAGGTCATGGATATCGTAAAATGGCTAATGCACTTAATCATAAAGGTTATGTAACAAAGAAAGGTAATCCATTCAGTACATCAGCTATAGCATATATCCTTTCCAATCCTTTTTACATTGGTAAAATACAATTTGCGAAATATAAAGATTGGAATGAAAAGCGTCGTAAAGGACTGAATGATAAACCTATTATAGCTGATGGTAAACACCCTCCTATTATTAGTCAAGAATTATGGGATAAAGTGCAAGCACGTAAGAAACAGGTCAGTCAAAAACCTCAAGTTCATGGGAAAGGAACCAATCTATTAACAGGTATTATTCACTGCCCAGAATGCGGAGCACCTATGGCAGCGAGTAACACAACGAACACATTGAAAGATGGTACCAAGAAGCGAATACGCTATTATTCTTGTAGTAACTTTCGAAACAAAGGCTCAAAA
>NZ_JAESMM010000043.1:1539-7275 GCF_017893165.1 Staphylococcus sp. GDX8P54P | reverse complement strand
TGCTTTTCTTTTAAATTCGTCGTCCCACCCCCGCAAGGATGACTAGAACTGAGAAAAGCTTGATTAAAGCGCCTTCTCAGTTCAGTCAGCTACTGCGAATTTGCAAAATAGCTTCATTATATTATTTTTGTCCCGGACTCTTCTTAATATATATTTAATTTAATCAATGAGAAGATTAGCGTATTATAGACGTTCTTCTAACGCTTTCTTCTTATCTTCATATCCAGGTTTACCTAATAACGCGAACATGTTTTGTTTATATGCTTCAACACCAGGTTGGTTGAATGGATTAACACCTAATTGATATCCGCTCATTGCGCAAGCTAATTCAAAGAAGTAAACGACATAACCAAATGTTTCTTCATCTAAACGTGGTATATTCACAACTACGTTAGGTACGCCTCCATCAGTATGTGCTAATAATGTACCCTCAAATGCTTTCGTATTGACTTCATCAATTGTTTTACCTGCTAAGTAATTCAATCCGTCTAAATCATCACTATCTTCTTCAATTGTAAGATCGTGTTTAGGGTTGTTTACTTTTACAACTGTTTCAAATAAGAAACGACGTCCTTCTTGAACATATTGACCTAATGAATGTAAGTCCGTTGTATAGTTTGCGCTTGATGGATAAATACCTTTAAAGTCTTTACCTTCAGACTCACCGTACAATTGTTTCCACCATTCATTGAAATATTGCATTGATGGCTCATAGTTAATCAACATTTCAGTTGTATATCCTTTACTATATAAAATGTTACGGATTGTCGCATATTGGTACGCAATATTTTCATTTAAGTTGTCTGATGATAATTCTTTACGCGCTTTGTTAGCACCAATCATAATTGATTCAATATTAATGCCAGCTGTTGCAATTGGTAATAAACCTACAGCTGTTAATACTGAATAACGGCCACCTACATCATCTGGTACAACAAATGTTTCATAACCTTCATTATCAGCCAATTGTTTTAATGCACCTTTAGCTTTATCTGTAGTAGCAAAAATACGTTTTTTAGCTTCATCTTTACCATATTTTTCTTCAACTAATTGTTTAAACAGTCTGAATGCTACTGCAGGTTCTGTAGTTGTTCCAGATTTTGAAATTACATTCACAGAGAAATCTTTATCTGATAAGTAATCTACTAATTCTTTAGTGTATGTTGATGATAAATGATTACCAACAAATACAATTTCCGGATATTCATTTGAATTTCGGAATGAAGAAGTTAACATTTCGATAGCAGCACGTGCACCTAAGTATGAACCTCCAATGCCGATAACTACAAGTACATCTGAATTTGATTTAATGCGTTTTGACGCTTCAACAATTCTTGAAAATTCTTGCTTATCGTAATCTTCTGGTAGATTGACCCAACCTAAGAAATCACTACCTGCACCAGTACCTTCATGAATCGTTTTATGGATAGTTTTAACGATATCTTGTTGTTGATCAATTTCATGTTGACCAAAGAATTCTAATGCTTTGCCATAATCTAATTGAATATGAGTCATTTTATAAAAGCCTCCTGTATGTCCTTGTTGATTTAATTTTACTAACTTTATGCTATCTATTCAATTGACATGACTGACTATTCACATATTTTCAAATTAATTCAACAATTTTAAGACATTTTCTAATAATTCAAAAATGAATATTTTATAAATAAAATAATAATGCTGAAAATGGGTCATGTTGCATTATATCCTTTAATTCAATGCAATTCATTATTATATACAGATTTTAAAATTTTGTATATTTATGTAAAAAAATGGTTTTATTTTCATTTTATATCTGTTAGTATTAATTTATATCAATTTTCAGAAAAATTATGAGGTGAATTTTAATGAAAGAGAAAATCGTATTAGCATATTCAGGTGGATTAGATACAAGTGTTGCCGTTAAATGGCTTATAGATAAAGGCTATGATGTTGTAGCTGTATGTTTAGATGTTGGTGAAGGTAAAGATTTAGATGTCGTTTATTCTAAAGCATTAGATATGGGGGCAGTTGAGTGTCACATTATTGATGCAACGAAAGAATTTAGTGATGATTTCGTAAGTTACGCTATCAAAGGTAATTTAATGTATGAAAATAGTTATCCACTCGTATCGGCGTTATCACGTCCACTTATTGCGAAGAAATTAGTTGAGATTGCAGAGAAAACGAATTCAATAGGTATTGCGCATGGCTGTACTGGTAAAGGTAACGACCAAGTTCGTTTCGAAGTTGCTATTAAAGCGTTAAACCCTAATCTTAAGACATTTGCGCCAGTTAGAGAATGGGGCTGGAGTCGTGAAGAAGAAATTGATTATGCTATCAAACATAACATCCCTGTTGGCATCAATCATGATTCTCCGTATTCTATCGACCAAAACTTATGGGGCAGAGCAAATGAATGTGGTATTTTAGAAGATCCATATGCTGCACCACCTAAAGACGCTTATGACTTAACAGCAGAATTAGAAGATACACCGGATACACCAGATGAAATCATTCTTTCATTTAAAAATGGTATTCCTGTTCAATTAAATCATAAAGATTATGACCTAGATCAATTAATTTTAACTTTAAATGAATTAGCTGGGAAACATGGTATTGGACGTATCGACCATGTTGAAAATCGTCTAGTTGGTATTAAATCTCGTGAAATATATGAAACACCTGGTGCTGAAGTTATCTTAAAAGCACATAAAGCACTTGAGACATTAACCTTAACTAAAGATGTAGCTCATTTTAAACCAGTAATAGAGAAACAATTTGCTGAACAAACATATAATGGCTTGTGGTTCTCACCATTAACAGATAGCTTAAAATTATTTATCGATAGTACACAACAATATGTTGAAGGTGATGTCAGAATTAAACTATTTAAAGGTAATGCAATTGTTAATGGAAGAAAGTCTCCATATACTTTATATGATGAAAAATTAGCAACATATACTAAAGAAGATGCATTTAATCAATCAGCAGCTGTAGGTTTCATCGATATTTATGGTTTACCTACTCAAGTCAATGCTTATCTTCATGGAGGTTATAGTAATGAGTAGTAAAGCATGGGGTGGCCGTTTTCAACAACAACCAGAAGATTGGGTCGATGAATTTAATGCATCGATTGATTTCGACCAAACATTGTTAGATGAAGATGTTCAAGGTAGTATTGCACATGCGACCATGTTAGCTAATCAACATATCATTTCGCAAGATGACAAAGAAGCTATCATTAATGGATTAAAAGAGATCCAACAAGATTTCTATAATGGTAAGCTTGATTTTAAGAAGTCACTCGAAGATATTCATTTAAACATCGAACATGAACTCATTCAACGCGTTGGTGACGCCGGAGGTAAATTGCATACAGGTCGTAGTAGAAACGACCAAGTTGCCACTGATTTGCATTTATATGTTAAAAAAGAAGTCCAAGAAATCCAAACACTTATACGTTCATTCCAAACATCCATTCTTAACCTAGCACAATCACATGTCGACACTATTATGCCAGGTTATACGCATTTGCAACGTGCACAACCCATTTCATTTGCACACCATGTTATGACGTATTTCTGGATGCTTGACAGAGATTATTCACGCTTTGTCGATAGTATGAAACGTATTGATATTTCACCATTAGGTGCAGCAGCATTAAGTGGTACCACACACCCTATTGATAGACATGAAACGCAACAGTTATTAGGATTCGGCTCAGTTTATGAGAATAGTTTAGATGCAGTAAGTGATCGTGATTATATTATTGAAACACTGCATAATATTTCATTAACAATGATTCATTTATCACGTTTCGCTGAAGAAATTATATTTTGGTCAACAGATGAAGCGAAATTCATCACACTATCTGATGCATTCTCTACTGGTTCATCTATTATGCCTCAGAAGAAGAATCCTGATATGGCAGAACTTATTCGTGGTAAAGTCGGACGTACGACAGGCCATTTAATGAGTATGCTTGTCACACTAAAAGGTCTACCACTTGCCTATAATAAAGACTTACAAGAAGATAAAGAAGGTTTATTTGATTCAGTGCGCACAGTAAAAGGATCATTGCGCATTTTTGAAGGTATGTTAGATACAATGACTGTCAATACAGACCGTCTCAACGAAACCGTACATCAAGACTTTTCAAATGCAACAGAATTAGCCGATTATTTAGTAGCTAAAGATGTGCCTTTTAGAACAGCGCACGAAATTGTTGGAAAAATCGTCTATGAATGCATTCAACAAGGTATTTATTTATTAGATGTACCACTTGCGCGTTACCAAGAATTAAATGCAAACATTGATCAAGATGTTTATGATTATCTTAAACCCGAAAATTGTCTTAGCCGTAGAAAAAGTTATGGTTCTACAGGTCAAGATGCAGTACGCCATCAACTTAACGTTGCTAAGAAAGTATTAAATAACGATACCTTATAAAGGCTTGGAATGGGGCAGAGTTCATTCATTATTCTGCCCCACTCTAGCCTTTTTTGTTAACATTATTGAGTGAATTTTAACTATTTAATAATTATTTTAAGCTTTTGAAAATTCACTTCCTTTCATAAATATGCTTTGCTAGATTTTAACTGTAACTTTAACTGTGAAAGGATGAGTTTGTTGAAAGCAAAGAAAAAAGGTATCATTTCAAGTCTAACTATAGTTACTTTAGGGTTAGTGATTATACATACGCCTGTTGAAGCAAGTGGTAGTGCGATCTCAAATACTATAACGCCGAACCAATCTAGTACTTCTACACCTCAAGATAATCAATCACAATGGACAACCAATTTAACAGGAGAACGCTACACTACTATTGCTCATCGTGGCGCAAGCGGCTATGCACCAGAGCATACATTTGCAGCCTATGACAAAAGTCACAATGAGTTAGGTGCTTCATATATTGAAATTGATCTACAACGTACCAAAGATGGTCATTTAGTCGCCATGCATGACGAAACAGTTGACCGTACAACGAATGGCTCAGGACGTGTCGAGGATTACACTTTATCGGAATTAAAGAAGCTTGACGCTGGTTCATCTTTCAATGAACAACATCCTCAATTTGCTAATGATCGATATAAAGGTGCTACAGTTCCAACATTAGATGAAATTTTGACACGTTATGGTACAGATGCCAATTATTATATCGAAACAAAGCAGCCTGATGTTTATCCTGGCATGGAACAACAACTTTTAGACACACTGGACAAACACAATATGCTTACTTCTAACGCGCTTCAGCATGGTCACGTATTGATACAATCATTTTCAGAAGCGAGTTTATTAAAAATGCATCAACTAAATGCGAATGTGCCATTAATTCGTTTATTAGACAAAGGCGAATTAGCACAACAAAGCGATGCCGATTTACAACGCATTCGTTCTTATGCAATTGGTGTAGGTCCTGAATATAGTGATTTAAACGAACGAAATACAGCGCATTTAAAAGACCTCGGCTTTCTTGTACACCCATTTACTGTCAATGAAACGGCTGATATGCAGCGTTTAAACCAATATGGTGTTGATGGTGTGTTCACTAACTATGCTGATCAATATAAAGCAATCAGTGCTCAAAAATAAAAGTATGACTATGGTTCATAAATTAATAATTTAGAGAATAACAAAATAAACGCTATCGCTTGTTTTTGTATCAAAATAAACGCTATCGCTTGTTTTTGTATCAAAACAAACGATAGCGTTTTAATTATAGGCGCTTCGTCAAATGGGAGCGGGACAGAATTC
>NZ_JAESMM010000043.1:0-1454 GCF_017893165.1 Staphylococcus sp. GDX8P54P | reverse complement strand
TCAGTTCAGTCAACTACTGCGAATTTGATAAATAGCATTACTATATAATTTATGTCCCAGACTGATTGATTATAGAGCCACTAAAAAAGATCAATTATCTTATTAATGTTATATGTTATTTTTTATTCATCTTTTATTTTTTTAATGACCAATGATACTGTTTGCAATTATCGAAGTTACTAGTAAAAAGAAAATAATAGATGATTATAGACAATAAAAATTTTTCTGATTCTTGTTTATATATTCTTTACTCACTTTTTTATCAGTACCTTCTAGCAATATATCATTTAATGGAAAGCTAAATTCTGAATACAAACACTTAAATATTTCTGTACTATAGCTTATAATACTACTCAAAGTTCCCCATTTTTTTAATATAAGTGTTTTGCCCCCCCTATTAACCAGTGTTATAATTTTGTTAACGAAAACGATTAACAAAATAATGCACCTTCTCTCTACGTCTACATTTGACGCCTGAGAGATAGGCGGCCTATATTATTTATATCATCTGTTATGTATGAGTGACAGATAACTTCTGATAAGTCATTTTATGTTAATTTATCTGATAAAATATTCTCTCATATATTTAAAATACCAAAGATTCGTAAATTGATAATTTCTAAAATTTTATTTTTTATTTTTATCCCTTTTTTCTTTTAATTTCGCTAAATATTTCGAAGTCTCATCCGTAAAAGTAGATACAATAGCAACGATTACATCTATTATTTTAATTAAAATTTCCACTGCTTAGTACTCCCTTTTAATTTTTATATACTATCTCCTTTTATAGGTGATCTTCCATTAGAAAATTCAATTTTTAAAGAAACATATTCGTCTATTTTAGATGAGTTCATAACTTGAAAATGTAAATGTGGCTCGGAAGAGTTACCAGAATTTCCACATTTACCTATCAAATCTCCTTGGTGTACCTTTTCACCGATTAAAACGTTTATACTAGAGTATTCTAAATGAGCTAAGAGGCTATATTCATTGTGTTTAAGTGATATTAAAACGTAATTTTCAAGTAAATTATTATCTTTTTGTGAGTCACTATCAGGTTATTTATTCTCTATATCTATTATGATGCCATCTTGTGGGGCTATAATATCTTCACTAAAACAATAATAATCCTTATTAATATAGCCAAAATTTTTAAAACTCATATTATTTTTTCTAATAATTAAATCATAAGCATACCTTTGTGATTCATTTGGATAATGATAATTAAATAATTCATTATCTCCACCCCAAAATACTTCCCAGCAACTATTTACAGGCATTATATATTTGTTTAAAGTAATTTTATTTTTGTCTGGATATTTAATTATCTGATCTATCAAAGATACCCTCGCATAGCCAACAATCAGTGACTTTTACCCCATAATTAATATACACCCTAATCATACATCTAAGATGGTATAAAATTAATAACGCTGTCACTTTATTCGATATAT
>NZ_JAESMM010000042.1:0-23837 GCF_017893165.1 Staphylococcus sp. GDX8P54P | reverse complement strand
ACTATCATCTTACCACTTCCACACATATAAAACAGGGAGTGGGACAGAATTCTTTTTAAATTCGTCGTCTCACTCCCAACTTTCTTTGCTTGTAGAATTTCTTAGTGAAATTCTCTTTGTTGGGGCCCCGACTCCCAGCTTGCTTTGTTTGTAGAATTTCTTGATGAAATTCTCTTTGCTGGGGCCCCGACTCCCAACTTGCTTTGCTTGTAGAATTTCTTAGTGAAATTCTCTTTGTTGGGGCCCCGCCCACAAGGGTGACTAGAACTGAGAAAAGCTTGATTAAAGCGCCTTCTCAGTTCAGTCAGCTACTGCGAATTTGCAAAATAGCTTCATTATATTATTTTTGTCCCGGACTTATCGTTTTATAAGTTTAGTTACACCTGAAATTATAAAGGCTGCTCCAAGTCCTAAACTAGTGAAAAGGCCAATTTTCTTCAATGTTTTAGTTGAGACGAACTCTTGATATGCTAGTGCTAAATTTTGTGGACGCTCAGCTAATCTACGCATGAAATAACCAAACCAGTCATTACCATAGGGTACATAAATAGTGAAATGGTATCCTTGTCGTGCAATTTCTTCAGCTAATTCGCTACGGAATCCATATAACATTTGAAATTCGAATTGATCCTTATCGATATTATGTAATTTAACAAATTGTTTAACATGGTTAATTATTTGATCATCATGTGTAGCGATAGAAGTGAAATTTTTAGCATTTAAAAGTCGTTTTTCGATGATTTTTATGTAATTTTCATCAATTTCTTCTTTAGTTTGATAAGCGATTTGTTGATCCTCTTTGTAAGCACCTTTGACTAATCTTAAGCGTAAATTAGGATATTTATCAATTAAATCAACTGCATCATAAAGATAAGCTTGTATTACAGTACCAACGTTTCTGAATTCCCCTTTAAGACGATCTAGTACTTCAACAATTTGTTGTAAACTGTCATATTTTTCAGTGTCAATGTTAATGTGCATATTATTGAATTCATTAGCTTTAAGTAATATGTCTCTTAAATTGTTATAGGCTAATTCTGTATCAAATTCACCACCCAGTGAACTTAATTTTACTGACATATGTGCATCAACATTATAATCTTTAATGGCTTGCATAACTTCTAAAATTTCATTTTTTGATTGATTTGCTTCTTCAACCGTTCCAACAAATTCGCCTAGATTATCTACTGTAACAGCAATATTTGAATCGTTGAGTCTCTCGATTGTATCAATGAGTTGTTCGATTGTATTACCAGCTACAACTTTGTTAGCACCCATTTTCGGACCTACTTTTTTGGCAGTTTCATTTAAATAAGTGCTATTTGATAATGCAATAAAAAAATTTTTGAAAAGTGACATATCCCATTCCTCCAAATTACATTAAACTAATAATTTAATATTAGTTTAGCATGAATATTACATAGTAGAAAGCGTTTTCAATTATCTGAATACTATAAAAAAGAGTATAATTACATTGTTGGACAATATTTATAATGAGATTGTGTCTCAGATTTACACCAGACTTAACAGATAATCTGATATAATACATTTATTGAAATATAAGTTAGAGAGGAATCATACATATGTGGAAATGGGAAACTGAACATGATGCTAAAGGTGTCGTTGTTATAGTGCATAATATCTTAGAGCATACTGGTAGATATGCTTATGTCATTACGATGTTAAGACGTAATGGCTATCACGTAATCATGGGTGATTTACCTGGCCAAGGTCAAACTTCTAGAGCGAGTAAAGGGCAACTCGAGCATTTTGATATTTACCATGAAACGCTGTTGGAATGGGTTAGAATCGCAAATGAATATAAAATTCCTACATTCGTTATGGGCGTCGGGCTAGGTGGATTGATATTATTAAATGTACTTGAAAAAACAGAATTGCCTATCGAGGGTATGTTACTCCTTTCTCCATTGTTAGAATTTAAAAGAAACAATAAAACGCGCAAAGATATGCTTATCTCTAATATTGGTAAAGGTTCTAAGGATGCACGCTTTAACTTGGGTATAGAACCTGAAGATTTAACACGAAATGATGAAGTAATCGATGAAACAAATCAAGATGGTTTAATGTTAAGAAAGGTAACTTATAAATGGTATAACATTGTTCTAGAAACAATGAAAGATACAGTACAACATTTGAAAGACATCCAATCAATGCCAACCTTACTCATGTATGGCACAGAAGATAAACTATTAGAATTGCGTTCTTTAGAAGAATTGAAAAATAAACTTAGCACGAATGAATTTTATTATAAAGTTTGGCAAGGGCTCTATCACGAGATTCATAATGAACCTGAACGTGATCAAGTGATGCGCTATGTTTTAACATTTTTAAATAATAGTGTGAATACAATGGGCTTTATTGTTAATGAAGAAGAAATTGAAGAAGTATAATATATTTGGCTAACCAATGATTTAATTTGTTGGTTAGCTTTTTTTAAACACCCAATTAAATATAATGCAATTGTTTGGTTTACTCAGTTAATTTAGTAATAGTAAGTTAATAACTTTTAAAGATAAGTGGAAATATAATATAATGTAAATAGTATATCATTAATAATTTAATTATATATTTGTCTATTAGAGTTTAAAATTTAAAGTATTTTAACATTTGCTTTAATGTAAGTTAATTTTTGGGAGTTATTATAAATTGTTTAATTACAATAGTGATAATTGGGTAAATATATAGTGACAGATAATTTAATCATTTTAAAATCAGAATGTGTACAATCGGTTAGGGAGGGAGCAGCATGAGTAATCAAGCAGGAGAGAATGTTTCAATGATATTACAGCTTGAAGAAGTCTGTAAGGAAATCAATTCTATTTTTAAAGTAATATATGAAACTTATGATTTAACTAAAGAAGAGGTTTTAATTTTACTTACTTTATGGGATAAAGGTCCTATGACGCTGAAAGAAATGGATAGTTACGTTAATATTAAGTCTTATAAACGTACCCGTACATATAATAAATTGGTTCACTCTGAATGGATTTTTAAAGAACGTCCTTTGGATGATGAACGTACTGTAATTATACATTTTAATGAAGCTAAACAAGAACAGAAAAATGAACTGTTAGATTTCATTACCGCAACTATAAAAAAACGATATGAAATATTAGAAAACAGTTTAAATTTATTAATGCGTGTTTAATTTATAAAATTTAAGTTTGGTGACGTATCGACTTATAATATAAGCGTGTTATATAAAAAATCCACTCCGTAATTAATATTTTGGAGTGGATTTTCTGTATTCTTATTAAGAATGTTAGGTTTCTTGTTGGATGTTAAAGCTAACGTTTTTCAATGGCACAAATGAAGGGTGCATGATTCACTTGATTCATAAATTGATATTTAAGAATATGTGCTTTATTTTGATCGAATGCTTCTAAAAACGTTAATAAAGCGTCTCTCTCAATTTGACCTTCAGGGTGGCCGTGATAGATAACTAATACGATAATGCCCTCAACGCTTAAATAATCAAAGATGTGATTAATCGCGTTGATAGTAGTTTCTGGTTTCGTAACGATAGATTTATCTCCTTTAGGTAAATACCCAAGATTGAAGATGGCGGCATCAATATGACCTTTATAGTTAGAATCGATATGATGTTGCACATTCTCGTGGCCATCTTGAATGAGCGTTACATTATCGTATGTTTTTACCTTTTCATAAGTGGATTGAATAGCAGATGCTTGGATGTCAAATCCGTATACGTGACCCTCTGGAACTTGTTGCGCAAGGAATTTCGTGTCATTACCATTGCCACAAGTTGCATCAATGACGATGCTATGCGAATTAATGTGTTCAGTTATTAACGTTTTTGAAAAGGGGAGAATACGTTCTAATTTCATAATTTAACCTTTTCTTCAGTTTGATAATATTTACCTTGATATGATTCGCGTCTTGCTAATTCATTATCAATTTCATTTAAAACTTCCCATTTATTAACACTCCACATTGGACCAACCATTAAGTCGATAGGACCATCTCCAGTAATTCGATGAATAATCATTTCTGGAGGTAAAATCTCAAGTTGATCACAAACTAGATTGGTATAATCTTCTTGAGACATAAATTCAAGCATTCCTTTTTCGTACTGTTTAACCATTGGCGTACCTTTTAATAAATGAAGTAAATGGATTTTAATACCTTGAACATCCATTTGCGCTACTTCACGAGCTGTTTCCATCATCATTTGATAGTCTTCTCCTGGTAATCCATTGATGATATGTGTACAAACATTAATATTGTGTTTTCTTAACTTTGCCACACCTTCATAATAAGTTTGCATATCATGTGCACGGTTAATCAAATCAGATGTTTCTTGATGGACAGTCTGTAAACCTAATTCTACCCATAAATAAGTACGTTCATTAAGTTCTGCTAAATAGTCTACAACGTCATCTGGTAAGCAGTCTGGTCGTGTTGCTATTGACAAACCAACAACGCCTTCTTCTTTAAGGACAGGCTCATACTTCTCTTTTAATACTTCTACTGGTGCATGCGTATTAGTGAAGGCTTGGAAATAAGCAATATATTTACCCTCACTCCATTTTTCGTGCATTCTATCTTTAATCTGTTGGAATTGAACTTCAATTGGATCAGCTCTATTACCGGCAAAGTCGCCACTTCCTGCTGCTGAACAAAATGTACAACCACCATGTGCAACTGTGCCATCACGGTTAGGACAATCAAATCCACCGTCCAACGCCACTTTAAAAATCTTTTGCCCAAATCTATTTTTTAAATGGTAATTCCATGTATGATATCGTTTATTTTCAAAGGCATACGGGAAATAGTTACCCATAACACATTTTCCTTTCTATCTAACTTAGTTCTAAGTAAAGATTTTAACATACTTTAATGTTATAGTGTTTAATGTGGTTCAACAAAAATATAAAGAGGGGACTAATAGTATGAATATACCTAGATCAGTATGGTGGCTAGTTATAGGTATGGCACTGAATATAACTGGCTCTAGCTTTTTATGGCCTTTAAACACAATTTATATGAAAGAAGAGCTGGGTAAGAGCCTGACAATTGCTGCGATTGTTCTAATGGTTAATTCATTTGGAATGGTAGTCGGAAATTTATTAGGGGGTTCATTATTCGATAAATTAGGCGGCTATCGAACAATTATGATTGGTACTGTTACTTGTTTAATAAGTACGACACTCTTGAACTTTTTCCATGGATGGCCATGGTATGCAGTTTGGTTAGTACTGTTAGGCTTTGGTGGAGGTATGATAGTTCCCGCAATATATGCAATGGCAGGTGCCGTTTGGCCTAATGGGGGAAGAACAACATTTAATGCTATCTACTTAGCTCAAAACATTGGTGTAGCAACGGGCGCAGCAATGGGTGGTTTCGTAGCTGAATTAAGTTTTAATTATATCTTCTTAGCTAACTTAATCATGTACGTCTTATTTGCAATTGTTGCAATAACGCAGTTCAATCTTGAGTATCATGCTAAATTACGAACACCCGACAGTATAGATATTCATAGTAAAGAAAATAAAAAACGGTTTATTGCACTATTATTATTATGTGTCATGTTTGCTATTTGTTGGATTGCTTATATTCAATGGGAAACAACAATTGCATCATTCACGCAAGAATTAAATATTTCAATGTCTCAATATAGCGTATTATGGACAGTGAATGGTATTATGATTTTAGTTGCGCAACCGTTAATAAGACCAGCGATTATTTTATTAAAAGGAAACTTAAAACATCAAATGTTTGTTGGAATTTTAATCTTTATGTTGTCATTCTTTGTTACTAGTTTTGCAGAACAATTTACTGTATTTCTAATCGGAATGATTATTTTAACGTTTGGTGAAATGTTTGTATGGCCTGCTGTTCCAACAATCGCTAACTATTTAGCACCAGAAGGTAAACAAGGTCAATATCAAGGTGTTGTCAATTCAGCATCAACTGTTGGTAAGGCATTTGGTCCGTTGATTGGTGGATTATTAGTAGATACGTTTAACATGAGTGCAATGTTTATCGGTATCATGCTTTTATTAATCATTGGAATTATTTTCCTTTCAATCTTTGATAAGGGTCTGCCTAAAAGAGAACAATCAAAACGTTCAGGACAGTAACTATATTTAAGTGCAAGTTGAAATAAATTAATAACTACTACTTGCAATTACTGCTTGAATCTCATAATATTAAAATGTATTGGAGTAGTAGCTTAAATACTTTTCATCAGAGAGCTAGTGGTGGTGAGAACTAGTGTTAAGAATTAAGTGAACTTACCGTTAAATAATTAAATTTAAAACATCTCTTACTATTATAAAGTGCACATAATATGTGAATTAGGGTGGTACCGCGGCTATTCGTCGTCCCTATCATAAATAATAGTTAGAGATGTTTTTTTATTTATAGGAGGAAATAGATTTGGGATATAATCATAAGGAAATTGAGAAAAAGTGGCAAAACTATTGGGCAGACAACAAGACTTTTAAAACAAGTGATAACTTAGGTCAAAAGAAATTTTATGCGTTAGATATGTTCCCGTATCCATCAGGAGCAGGTTTACATGTCGGACACCCTGAAGGTTATACAGCTACGGATATTGTTTCTAGATATAAACGTATGCAAGGTTATAACGTTCTTCATCCAATGGGATGGGATGCGTTTGGTTTACCGGCAGAGCAATATGCTTTAGATACTGGTAATGACCCTAGAGAATTTACACAACAAAATATTCAAACGTTTAAACGTCAAATTCAAGAATTAGGATTTAGTTATGATTGGGATAGAGAAGTTAATACGACAGATCCTGAGTATTATAAATGGACGCAATGGATTTTCATTCAACTTTACAATAAAGGATTAGCCTATGTTGATGAAGTAGCCGTTAACTGGTGTCCAGCATTAGGTACTGTATTATCTAATGAAGAAGTAGTAGACGGTGTATCTGAACGTGGAGGACATCCTGTTTATAGACGTCCAATGAAACAATGGGTATTAAAAATTACGGAATATGCTGATCGTTTATTAGAAGACTTAGACGAACTGGATTGGCCTGAATCTATTAAAGATATGCAACGTAATTGGATTGGCCGATCTGAAGGTGCAAGCGTATCTTTTAAAGTAGATAACAGTGATGAAAGTATTGATGTGTTTACTACAAGACCGGACACAATTTATGGTACGACTTTCCTAGTATTAAGTCCTGAACACGCTTTAGTAAATAAAATTACGTCTGCCGATAAACTTGAAACGGTTAAACAATATCAAGAAGAAGCTTCAAAGAAATCCGATTTAGAACGTACTGATTTAGCAAAAGATAAATCAGGTGTGTTTACGGGTGCTTACGCTATCAATCCGTTATCAGGTGAGACATTACCAATTTGGATTGCAGATTATGTACTATCTAGTTATGGCACAGGCGCAGTCATGGCTGTACCTGCGCATGACGAACGTGATTATGAATTTGCATCTAAATTTAATTTACCAATTAACGAAGTGATTGCTGGTGGAGATATTCAAAAAGAAGCATACACAGGTGTTGGTGAACATATTAATTCAGGTGAATTAAATGGCTTAGATAATGAAGCGGCGATCTCTAAAGCAATTGAATTATTAGTCGCTAAAGGTGCAGGCGAAAAGAAAGTAAACTACAAACTAAGAGATTGGCTATTTAGTAGACAACGTTATTGGGGTGAACCTATTCCAGTTATACACTGGGAAGACGGCACTATGACTACAGTACCTGAAGATGAATTACCTTTATTACTTCCAGAAACAGATGAAATTAAACCTTCAGGAACTGGAGAATCTCCATTAGCTAATATTGATGAATTCGTAAATGTCGTTGATGAGAAAACTGGCATGAAAGGTCGTCGTGAAACGAATACAATGCCACAATGGGCAGGAAGCTGTTGGTATTATTTAAGATATATCGATCCTCATAATAGTAAGATGTTAGCTGATCCAGAAAAATTAAAACACTGGTTGCCAGTTGATTTATACATTGGCGGTGTTGAACACGCAGTACTACACTTATTATATGCAAGATTTTGGCATAAAGTTTTATTTGACTTAGGTGTGGTTCCAACTAAAGAGCCTTTCCAAAAATTATATAATCAAGGTATGATTCTTGGTGAAGGTAATGAGAAAATGAGTAAGTCAAAAGGCAACGTAGTTAACCCAGATGATATTGTAAATTCTCACGGTGCTGATACATTACGTTTATATGAAATGTTTATGGGACCATTAGATGCTGCGATTGCATGGAGTGAAAATGGACTTGACGGTTCTAGACGTTTCTTAGATCGTGTATGGCGATTATTCATTAATGAAGATGGTTCATTAACAGATAAAGTAGTTGAAAACAATGATACTAAATTAGATAAAGTATTTAACCAAACTGTGAAAAAGGTAACAGAAGATTTTAATTCATTGAACTTTAACACAGCTATTAGCCAATTGATGGTATTTATTAACGAGTGCTATAAATCAGAAGCTATTTATAAACCATATGCAGAAGGTTTCGTTAAAATGTTAGCACCAATTGCGCCTCATATTGGTGAAGAATTATGGAACAGAATGGGTAATGATGATACGATTACTTACCAACCTTGGCCAACTTATGATGAATCATTATTAGTTGATGCAGAAGTAGAAATTGTTGTCCAAGTTAACGGTAAAGTTAGAGCCAAAATGAATATTCCTAAAGACACGTCTAAAGACGAGATGGAAGCATTAGCATTACAAGACCAAAATGTTAAACTATCTATAGAGGGTAAAGACATTAAAAAAGTGATTGCTGTGCCTCAAAAATTAGTGAATATTGTTGCTAAATAATAATTAAAAGGAGTTTTAATAATGGAATCTATTACAGTAGATCAATTAAAAGAGAAAGTATTAGAATCTAATCCAGTTAACATTGTAGATGTTAGAACTGACGAAGAAACTGCAATGGGAGTTATACCTGGGGCTAAAACAATTCCAATGGATCAAATTCCTGATAACCTAAATTATTTTAATGACAAAGACACATACTATATTATCTGTGCAGCTGGAATGCGTAGTGCTAAGGTAGTTAAATACTTAGAAGACCATGATATTCATGCTATTAATGTAGAAGGTGGTATGAACGAATGGGGCACTGAAGGTACAGAAATAAATAGTATTTAATCATGCATAAGCGACTGACAAATTCAAATGTCAGTCGCTTTTTTAATTTTTAAGAGGACTAAATTATATTTTATAAAATATTTATCATAATAATTTAAAATACACTAGCGTACAACAATTAATAATGATAGAATTATTTCGGAAGTGGTCGCATAGTGATAAAACTATGAAATGACTTAAACATTAAATAACAGGCAGCAAGATTAGACTTCAAGGAGGATATTTAATGAATCTATTTAAAAAACAAAAATTTAGTATACGTAAATTTACTGTAGGTACGTTTTCAACGGTAATTGCTACTTTAGCATTTATCACTCATACAGGGCATGCTGCAGAACTCGATAAACATGAACAGACTGCGCAACACGTACCAACTGATTCTAACACTACAGGAGATTTAGCTCATGTAGCATCAACAGCGAATAATTCACAAACTTCAGCTGAAGTTAACAAATCAGTAGATCAAAAAAATGAAAGTCAAACAAGTAATACACAAAGTGGTACTGATGTTACTACTGCAAACAATCAACCTTCTACACAAAGTGTTGCTTCAACGAAAGAAGCAAATAATGAGGCTTCAACTTCAAATAATGTTGATAATAATCAACCAACTTTAAGCAAAGCATCGGACTCGAAAGATAAAGCTTCAGAAAATCATCATAAGCGCGTAAAAAGAGATGTAACAGATAGAGCTACGAATTTAAATGAATCAAGCGATCCAATGGCAATTAATGAAACAAATTCAGGACAAGTGATCAATGGTAATTTCACCGATACTAGTGCAGGTGCTGAAATACCTACTGTAGCTACTGAATCAGCAATGGATGCTGCAAGCACAATTCCTGGTTGGAAAGTTGTTAATAGTCAACAAACTCAAATTCCACTCATCTGGGGACCTAAAGCATTACCTTCATATACGTATATTACATTTGATAAAACAGAAAATAAAATCGGTGCTGTGTTATCTAAATATAGTGATAACTTATCTGCCGGTGTAGCTGACAATAGCGTTGGACCAATTTATCAAGATATCGATGTGACACCTGGATCTGAATTACAATTTCATTTTTTAGGTACTTCTATAAACAATATTTCAGGGTTTAACAGTGCACGTTTGTATGTTTATGATGGCAATAATCCTTCAAAATTATTATATAAAGGTACGCCTAAAACGAGTAATCAAAAATTTGGTATTTTTAAAGGGGTATTTAATGTACCTGACGATATTTCAAAAATTAGAATTCAATTTGAATCAGCAGAAAACCAGAGTCATGATTCATACAATGGTCATCGTTTATTAAAAGGGGCAAACAACTTTGGTGGCGGTGTAGTAGCTGATGTTAGTGTTAATACAGGTGCATATTTAAAAACAAGTGCAACTGAAACAGAATATCAAGCAAATTCTACCTCAGAAAATTCACCTAATGTGAATGCAAAATTAACATTTAGTATTGAGAATAAAGGACACTCAAGCTCTAATAAAACACAATACAAAGTTACGTTACCTGAAGATGTGTCATTTGTTTCTGCAGAAAACGCAACTGGTACATTTGATGAAGATTCAAGAGAACTTACGCTTGATATTGATCCTATTCAAGCTGGAACAACTACAGACGTATCATATACATTATCATTGCCAACTTCAGTACCAATTAAAAAAGATTTCAATGGTAATCTAACGTATTATACTGAAGGAATAAATATGAATCGTAGAAATGGCTCAAAAGATTTTTCTACTCAAGGAGACACAAACTATCTAAAATATGGTGGTTCTAACGAGTTTGTTTTATCTGAGAGTGATCAAAGACAAGGTACTACAGCTGTACCGACACAATCAGTTACTGTAAATATGTACAAAGATGCACTTAATAATAAAGTGACTGAAATTGAATCGGAATTAGGGAGAGCTAGTCAAAGCGATTACAATGATGAAGCTTGGAATAATTTACAAACTGCACTTACAAACGCTAAAGTAGTAGGATCTGAAACTGATTCAACACCTATTATAGATAGAAAAAGTCAAGAAGAAATTAACAACTTACTTTTAGCATTAGAAAAAGCTAAAGCCAAATTTGATATTGATAAAGTTGCAAAGGCAAGAGAAAGTTTTATCAATAGTAACACCCAAGCTACTACAGAAGAAAAGCAAACAGCAGTGAATAAAGTGCGTGCGAGATATAAAGAGAAATCAAAAGAAATTGACAAATTAAATAATAACGACGCTATTCCTACTCTAAAAGAGGGTGGTATATCACAAATTAATAGCATTAACGTCGTTGCTACTAAAAAAGTAGAAGCAAAAAAAGCAATAGAAGCAGAATTAACCAATCGCAAAGTATATATCGATAGTCATTTTGATGCAACAGAAGAAGAAAAGAACGTTGCAATGGCTAAGGCAACAGAAGAAGCGAATAAAGCCAAAGCCTTAGTCGATCAAGCTACGTCTAATTCTGAAGTAGATGAAGCAAAAACAAATGGTATAGCTACTATCGATACGGTTGAAGTAGATGTTATTAAAAAAGCAAATGCTAGAAGAGCTATTCAAGAAGCAGCAGAAGCAAAAAAAGCGTTAATTAATCAAAATAATGAAGCAACCAAAGAAGAAAAAGATGCGGCTAATCAAAAAGTAGACGATGAAGTTAGAAAATCGAATAGACTTATTGACCAAGTAACTACTAATGATGGTGTAGATGAAGCGCAAAATAATAGTACTAATGTAATCAACACTATCCAACCAGAAATAGCGAAAAAACCAGCTGCTAAACAAGATATTAATACTGCAGTTTCGAACCAAAAAGCTTTAGTTAACCAAAATAGCGAGGCGACTCAAGAAGAAAAAGATGTCGCATTAGCTAAAATTGATGAAGAGGCGAAAAAAGCAATAGCCGCGATTGATGCAGCCACTACTAACGCTGAAGTGGATGAAGCAACATCTAGTAGTCAAAATACGATATCTGGTATTGTGCCTGAAACAGTTAAAAAAGCAGCAGCAAGACAAGCCATAGATGATGCTGCAAATGCTAAAAAAGAAGCAATTAATCAAACTCCTGATGCAACAGAAGAAGAAAAACAAGCAGCTATTGCAAAAGTAGATGCAGCTGTTACTGCGTCTAAAGCAGCTATTAATCAGGCAACGACTAATAATACTGTCGATCAAGCAAAAGATAACGGTAATACTGTTATTGCAAGCATTCAACCGGAAGTAAGTAAAAAAGCAGCCGCTCGTAAAGCCATAGATGATGAAGTTGTAGCGAAGAAAGCTGAAATTGACACTGTCAATGATGCAACAGAAGAGGAAAAACAAGCAGCAAAAGATAAAGTTGATGTTGAAGCTGAGAAAGCAAAAGCTGCAATTAACCAAGCAGTAACGAATAGTGATGTTGATGGTGCTCAAACGTCAGGAGTCAATACAATTTCTGCCATTCAACCAGATATCGTGAAAAAAGCAACTGCTAAACAAGCGATAGATGATGCAGCTAATGCTAAAAAATTAGAAATTGATAATAATAGTGAAGCTACTACAGAAGAAAAAGAGGCGGCAAAAGCCAAAGTTGATAACGAAGTTACCAAAGCAAAACATGCTATAGACCAAGCAACGACTAATGCAGATGTCGATCATGCAAAAGATAATGGTAATAATGCAATCACTGCCATACAGCCTGACATTGTGAAAAAAGCAACAGCTCGTAAAGCGATAGATGATGCAGCTATTACGAAAAAAGCATTAATTGATCAAGAAAATACAACTACTCAAGAAGAAAAAGAAGCAGCAAAAGCCAAAGTTGATGCAGAAGTACAAAAAGCAAAACAAGCGATCACAGATGCAAGCTCTAACAGTGACGTTGATCAAGTACAAAATAGTGAAACAAATACTATTTCAAATATACAAGCAGAGGCAATAAAAAAAGCAGAAGCAAAACAAGCGATAGATGATGCTGTTACTGCTAAGAAAAACGAAATTGATCAGCACCCAACCGCTACAACGGAAGAAAAAGAAGCAGCTAAAGTCAAAGTAGATGAAGAAGCAACAAAAGCAAAAGCAGCAATTGATCAAGCAACTACAAACGATACAGTGACTCAAGCAAAGGATGAAGGTACAAATACTATTCATAATATTCAACCAGAGTCTATTGAAAAAATAAGAGCGAAACAAGCCATCGATGAAGCTGTGACGAATAAAAAAGCATTAATTGATCAAGATGATACAACTACAACAGAAGAAAAAGATGCTGCTAAACAAAAAGTCGATAGTGAAGCTTCTAAAGCAAAACAAGCGATTGATCGTTCAACTACAAACGATGCAGTTCATACAGAGAGAGATCATGGAATTACAGCTATCAATAATATCCAACCAGAAGCTATTAAAAAAGCAGAAGCAAAACAAGCTATTGATGAATCTGTTAGAAGTAAAAAAGCTGAAATAGATAATAATAATGATGCAACTCAAGAAGAAAAAGATACGGCTAAATCTAGAGTAGATGAAGAAGCAACAAAGGCAAAAGCAGCAATCGATAAGTCAACATCCAATGATGATGTCGATCAAGCAAAAACATCTGGTGTTAATACAATTACATCAATTCAACCGGAAGTAATTAAAAAAGTAGAAGCAAAACAAGCCATTGATGTATTAGTTACTGCTAAAAAGCAAGAAATAGATAATAATAATGATGCAACTCAAGAAGAAAAAGAAGCAGCAAAATCTAAAGTAGATGAAGAAGCAACAAAAGCAAAAGCAGCAATTGATCAAGCAACAACAAATAACAGTGTTGATCAAGCAAAAACATCTGGTGTTAATATTATTGAATCAATTCAACCAGAAGTTATTAAGAAATCAGAAGCAAAACAAGCGATTGATGAACAAGCTAAAGTTAAAAAATCAAAGCTGGAAGAAGATTCAACAACTACTAAAGAAGAAAAGGACGCGGCTAAAGCAAAAGTAGATGAAGAAGCAACAAAAGCAAAAACAGCAATTGATAATTCAACTACTAATAACGAAGTAGACCAAGCTAAAACGACAGGCGTAACAGCAATAACTAATATTCAAGCAGAAGCTATCAAAAAAGCAGAAGCAAAACACGCGATTGATGATGAAGTTGTAACTAAAAAAGCACAAATTGATACAGTTGCTAATGCAACACAAGATGAAAAAGAAGCAGCAAAATCTAGAGTAGATGAAGAAGCAACAAAAGCTAAAGCAGCAATTGACAACGCAATAACAAATAACGATGTCGATCAAGCAAAAACATCTGGTGTTAATATTATTGAATCAATTCAACCAGAAGTAATTAAGAAGGCGGAAGCTAAGAAAGCGATTGATGATGAAGTTGTTGCTAAGAAAAAAGCCATTGATGACAACTTTAATGCTACTAAAGAAGAGAAAGATGTAGCTAAAAATAAAGCTGATGAAGAAGGTGCAAAAGCTAAGCAAGCAATAGACCAAGCTAACACAAATGATGAAGTAGACCAAGCTAAAAATAATGGTCATACTAAAATAGCACCGATTGAACCAGAAACAATTAAGAAAGCAGAAGCTAAGCAAGCCATCGATGAAGTTGCTAAAGCAAAAAGAACTCAAATTGACGAAACACCTAATGCAACTAAAGAAGAAAAAGACGCTGCACACAAAAAAGTTGATGAAGAAGTTACAAAAGCTAAAACAATAATTGATCATGCTATAACAAACAATGATGTCGACCAAGCTAATGGTAATGGCACAAATACAATAAATAGTGTAACTGTTGAAGTGATCAAAAAAGATCAAGCAAAAAAAGCCATCGATGATTTAGTTAAAGTGAAAAAAGCAGAAATTGATAAGGTTAATGATGCTACAAAAGAAGAGAAGGAAGCTGCTAAAACGAAAGTTGATGAAGAAGCTACGAAGGCTAAAAGTAACATCGATAATGGAATAACAAACCATGATGTTGATGAAGCTAAAACGTTAAGTAGTAAAGTTATCAAATCAATTCAACCTGACACAATGAAAAAATCTCAAGCTAAAAAAGATTTAGATTCTATTGCTAAGACTAAAAAGTCAGAAATTGACAAAAATCATCAAGCAACTCATGAAGAGAAAGAAGTTTCTAAATCAGAAGTAGACAATATTATTAAAAAGGCTAAAAAAGCTATTGATCACGCTGCAACTAATAATGATGTTGATAAAGTGCACGCTAAATTTAAAAATGAAATTTCTAAAGTTCAAGTAATTGCTAAGAAAAAACAAGCTGCTAAGGATAGAATTAAAACAATTGCACAACAGCAAAAAGAAAAAATTAACCATCAAAATGGATTAACGGATGAACAAAAACAAAAAGCAATGCATTTGATTAATGAAATTACTAGAAAAGCATTGTTAAAAATAGATAATGATAGTTCAAACCGAGATGTCGATAGCACAACTAAAAAAGCCATTGAAGATATTCTTAAAGTTGCGCCAATGCCTTCAAAACAAGGTCAAAAATTAGATAATGCCAATGGATATTATCCTAAGTTAGGATTTGATAATGGTAATAATGATTTTAACCACTTAACTTTAGGTAAAGCTAATAAACAATTACCAAATACTGGTGGAAATCACAGAAGTGAATTACCATTAATAGAATTAACTTTAATTAGTGGATTCTTCTTAATCTTAACATCACGTAAAAGAAAAGAAGATAAAAACTAAATAATATAAGAACAAGCCTCACATAGTCGTGAGGCTTGTTTTTTAGTATTAGGCACAATTAAAATGTATATAATAATAATATAATTTAAGCACATTTAAATTTGATGAATGTTCCATTACAATTAAAAATTTATTCTGGTTATTTCGGATAATCGATGATATTATAAAAAAGTATGATATCAATTGTATAAAATCATATGTAAAAAATTTAATAACACACTTTACTATTCATTATTACTACTACAACAAGACAACAACATCAAGGAGGAACAATAATGAATCTTTTTAAAAAACAGAAATTTAGTATTCGTAAATTTAGTGTAGGAATATTTTCCACTGTTATAGCTACACTGACTTTCTTTTCACATCCAGGTCATGCAGCAACACAAGAGGAAGAAAGTAATTCTTCGCAAATCACCTCACAACGTGTTAACTCTCAAAATGAAAATAAATCAAATATTAGTGATAAACAAATTAATACTCTTAGAACAATTAATACAAATGAAACAGCAACTACCAACCATGGAGAAGCAACAACGAATAACTTAGATGTTAATTCTAATAATGAACAACTTTCTGATTCAGAAAAAAATAATTCTGAATCTATTTCTGCATCCAATGCTGCTTTACATTCAAGTAGTACTGTAACTAATGAAACGATTAATAACGTTAATAAAACGAATCAAGTTGAAAATGAAAAACCTAAACATCACAGAGCAAAAAGATCTGCTGATAGCGGTGCTGCGACAGCAAATTCTGATGTTATGCGTAATAACGAAGTTAACTCAAATCAATTCGTAAATGGTACGTTTACAGATACATCAAATGGTGCGGTTATACCTACTAATGCAACTACTTCAGAAATGAATGATGCTAATAAAGTTACTGGTTGGCAGGTTAATAACGCTGACCAAACACAAATTCCACTTATATGGGGACCTAAAGCACTTCCACCATATAATCCATATGTGTTTAATTTAACAAAAAATAAGGTTGCTGCCGTTCTATCAAAATACACAGGAAATAATACTCCAGATAACGATAAAACCGTCGGACCTATTTATCAAGATATTGACGTTACACCTGGTTCTGAACTCCAATTGGAATTTATAGGAACTTCAATGGGTAATACGAACGGTATTAATGGGGTTAAAGTTTCTATTTTTGATGGTAATAATCCAACAGATTTACTTTATTCAGGTAGACCTAACACTGCTGGTAAATCCTTCGGTGTATTTAGAGGTGTATTCAATGTGCCTGATAATGTGACTAAACTTAGATTTTTATTTGAAACTTTTGACAAGAGAAGTTATGAGAGTGCTGGTGGAAGTAGATTATTGAAAGGAAGCAATAATTTCGGTGGTAGTGGATTAGCTGACGTTAAGTTGAACAGTGGTGCATATTTAAAAGCGACTACACATCAAACTGAATACACATCTACATCATCATCAACAACTGCCACTCAAGTTGATGCCACTTTAGAAGTTTCAATAGAAAATAAAGGTCATGCCCGTTCAAATAAAACGCAATACAAAGTTACCTTACCTGAAGGTGCAAAATTTGTTTCAGCAACAAATGCTAGATCTAACTATAATTCTGCAACTAGAGAATTAACACTAAATATAGATAGAATTGATCCTGGTACAACTAAAGATATTACTTATACCGTTACGTTACCAGCTTCTGTACCAATTAAGAAAGATTTTGAAGCAACGTTATTATATGTAACTGAAGGAATTAATATGAATAGACGTAATGGTAGTCGTGACTTTGGTTCTTCAGCTGACGACAATTATTTCAGATACGGTGGAACAAACATTTACATTAAATCTGAATCTGATCAAAAAAGAGGCAACACTTCTATAAATCGACAAACTGTCACTGTTAAAATGTTTAAAGATGCGCTACAACAAAAGGTAAACGAGATAACGACTCAATTACAGCAATTAAACCGCAGAGATTACTCATCAGAGGCATGGTCTGCAATGCAAAATGTACTAAATCAATCTAGACAAGTTTTAGATGAAAATGATGACACACCAATTAGTGATAGAAAGAGCCAGGCAAATATTAATGATTTAACACTACAGTTAGATAAAGAGAGAGCAAAACTTGAAGTTGATAAAGTTGCGAAAGAACGTCAAGCCATTATTAATGCTAATAATGATGCAACGCTAGATGAAAAAGAAGCTGCGCTCAACGTATTAAAGTCGAACTTAAGAGACAAAAATAATAGTATAGATGAATCTCACACAAGTGATGAAGTAACTCAAGCTAAAAATATAGCAATTGATGCTATAAGTGCATCAGATGTTACGCCAATTGTTAAGCAACGTGCAATACAAGCATTAGAAAGTAAAGCAAATGAAAAACTTGTTGCACTTGAAAATAATACTGATGCAACATTTGAAGAAAGAGAAATTGCGAAAACAAAGGTTAATGAGGAACTCATTAATGCTAAGAAAGAGATTGGAAACGCAACTACGAATCAAGAAGTAGATGCAATCAAAACGGATAGTGATAATGCAATAAATCAAGTTCAAACTAATGCAGTAATGAGAAATAAAATGAAACAAGCATTAGAACGAGCAATAGCTTCGAAAAAAGCGGCAATAGAAAGAAATGAAGAGGCTACAGAAGAAGAGAAATTAGCAGCGAAAAATAAAATCGATGAAATTGCCAATCATGCTCGCACAAATATTGAACGTGGTGTACACAATGATGATGTAACTACTGCTAAAAATAATGCAGTAAATATGATTAGTAGTGTACAAGTTGATGCTGTAAAAAAAGCAGAAGCAAAATCGGCAATTGATGAAGCTGCTAGAGTAAAAAAAGCGACAATAGATCAAGTTACAAATGCGACGGATGAAGAGAAAGTAATTGAAAAAGCAAAAATTGATGAAGCAGCACTAAATGCTAAAAACGCCATTGATAATGCTACGACTAATACGGGTGTAGACATGGCGAAAATTAATGGTGAAGATTCAATCAATAATATTCAACCAGAAGTTCAAAAGAAAGACCAAGCGAATTCAGCATTAGATGAAGCAGTCCGTATTAAAAAAGCGGAAATAGACAAAATAACAAATGCGACGGATGAAGAAAAAGCAGCTGCAAAAGCCAAAGTAGATGAAGCTGTGACTGCAGCGAAGAATGCGATCGATCATGCAACAAATAATGCGGGTGTAAATACAGCTAAAACAAACGGTATAACTACAATTAACAACGTTCAACCTATAGTTGTTAAGAAAGATGAAGCGAAAGCAGCGATAGATGAAGCAGCGCGTAATAAGAAAAATGAAATTGAGCAGGTACCAAATGCGACAGAAGAAGAAAAAGTAGCCGCAAAAACAAAAGTAGAAGAAGCAGCAACAATAGCGAAAAATGCAATCGATCAAGCAACAAACAATACAGATGTGGACACAGCAAAAAGTAGTGGCATAGATTCAATCAATCATGTTCAAACAACGGTAGTTAAGAAAGATGGAGCAAAAGCAGCAATAGATAATGCGGCAACAGCTAAGAAGGAAGCAATAGATCAAAATACAAATGCGACGGACGAAGAAAAAGCAACGGCGAAAGCCAAAGTAGATGTAGCTGTAATAGCAGCGAAGAATGCAATCGATCAAGCAACAAATAATGCAGGAGTTGACACAGCAAAAAGTAGTGGCATAGATTCAATTAATCATGTCCAAATGACGGTAGTTAAGAAAGATGAAGCAAAAGCAGCAATAGATAATGCGGCAACAGCTAAGAAAGAAGCAATAGATCAAAATACAAATGCGACGGACGAAGAAAAAGCAGCTGCAAAAGCCAAAGTAGATACAGCTGTGACAGCAGCGAAGAATGCAATCGATCAAGCGACAAATAATGCGGGAGTTGATACAGCAAAAAGTAGTGGCACAAATTCAATCAATCAAGTACAACCAACGGTAGTTAAGAAAGATGAAGCAAAAGCAGCAATAGAAGAAGCCGCAACAGCTAAGAAAGAGGAGATTAATCGAACTCCGAATGCGACGGATGAAGAAAAAGCAACGGCGAAAGCAAGAGTAGATAAAGCTGTGAAAGTTGCAAAAAATGCGATAGACCAAGCAACTAATAACCAAGGTGTGGACACAGCCAAAGAAAGTGGGATTGAAACAATCAATCAAGTCCAAGCAACGGTCGTTAAAAAAGCCGAAGCGAAAACGTCGATAGATGAAGCCGCAACAGCTAAGAAAGCGGAGATAGATCGAAATGCAAATGCGACAGAAGAAGAAAAAATAGCTGCAAAAGCCAAAGTAGATGACGTTACAAGATTAGCTAAAGTTGCGATAGACCAAGCAACTAATAACCAAGGTGTTGACACAGCAAAAAGTAGCGGTATAGATTCAATTAATCATGTTCAACCAGCGGTTGAGAAAAAGGAGCAAGCAAAAGCAGCAATTGATAATGCGACAACAGCTAAGAAAGCGGAGATAGATCAAAATGCAAATGCGACAGAAGAAGAAAAAGTAGCGGCGAAAGTAAAAGTAGATGAAGCTGCAAAAGTTGCGAAGAGTGCAATCGATCAAGCAACAAATAATGTAGGAGTAGATGTAGCTAAAGAAAGTGGAATCGAGTCGATCAATAATATTCAACCAACGGTTGAGAAAAAAGACCAAGCAAAAGCAGCGATAGATAATGCGGCAACAGCTAAAAAAGTAGCAATAGAACAAAACACAACTGCGACGGATGAAGAAAAAGCGGACGCAATAGCAAAAGTAGAAGCAGCTGTGACAGTGGCGAAGAATGCGATTGATCAAGCAACAAACAATACGGGTGTGGACTCAGCAAAACAAAGCGGAATCGAATCAATTAATCAAATTCAGCCGACAGTGGTTAAGAAAGATGAAGCAAAAGCAGCAATAGATGGAGCAGCTACAGCTAAGAAAGAAGCAATAGATCAAAATACAAATGCGACGAACGAAGAAAAAGTAGCGGCGAAAGCAAAAGTAGATGAAGCTACAAAAACTGCGAAGAGTGCAATAGATCAAGCGACAAATAATGGAGGAGTAGAGGCAGCTAAAGAAAGTGGAATCGAGTCGATCAATAATATTCAACCAACGGTTGAGAAAAAAGACCAAGCAAAAGCAGCGATAGATAATGCGGCAACAGCTAAAAAAGCAGAGATAGATCAAAATGCAAATGCGACAGAAGAAGAGAAATCTGCTGCAAAATTAAAAATTGATAAAGTAGTAGCTTCTGCGAAAAGAAAAGTAGAACAATCGACAAGTAATGATGAAGTAGAGACAGCAAAAAATAATGGTGTAGACTTAATCAATCATGTTCAACCAACGGTAGTTAAGAAAGCTCAAGCAAAAGTATTGATAGATGAAGCTGCTGATATTAAGAAAGAGGAAATAGATCGAAACACGAATGCGACAGAAGAAGAGAAATCTGCTGCAAAAACGAAAGTAGACGAAGCTGTGACAATAGCGAAAAACGCAATAGACCAAGCAACTAATAACCAAGGTGTGGACACAGCCAAAGAAAGTGGAATTGAATCAATCAATCACGTCCAAGCAACGGTTGTTAAAAAAGCCGAAGCGAAAACGTCGATAGATGAAGCCGCAATAGCTAAGAAAGCGGAGATAGATGGAAACGCAAATGCGACAGAAGAAGAGAAAGTAGCTGCAAAAGCAAAAGTAGATAAAGCTGTAAAAGTATCTAAGAGTGCAATAGATCAAGCAACAAATAATACAGATGTGGATACAGCCAAAGAAAGTGGAATTGAATCAATCAATCAAGTGCAACCAACAGTTGTTAAAAAAGATGAAGCAAAATCAGAAATAGACAACGCGGTACAAGCAAAGAAAGTAGAGATAGATCAAAACGCAAATGCGACAGAAGAAGAGAAATCTGCTGCAAAAGCAAAAGTAGACGAAGCCGCAACAGCAGCAAAACAAGCGATAGACCAAGCAACTAATAACCAAGGTGTGGACACAGCAAAAGAAAATGGAATTGAATCAATCAACAATGTCCAACCAACGATTGTTAAAAAAGCTGAATCAAAAGCGTCTATAGATGAAGCTGCTACAGCTAAGAAAGCAGAGATAGATCGAAACTCAAATGCGACAGAAGAAGAAAAAGTAGCCGCAAAAGCGAAAGTGGACGAAGCTGCAAAAGTTGCGAAGAATGCAATAGATCAAGCAACAAATAATGCAAGCGTAGGCACTGCAAAAGCAACTGGCGTAGAAGCAATTAATCAAGTACAACCAACGGTTGTTAAAAAAGCTGAATCAAAAGCAGAAATAGACAACATTGCACAAGCTAAGAAAGCGGAGATAGATCAAAACGCAAATGCGACAGAAGAAGAAAAAGTAGCCGCAAAAGCAAAAGTAGACGAAGTTGCAACAGCAGCAAAACAAGCGATAGATCAAGCAACTAATAACCAAGGTGTGGACACAGCAAAAGAAAGTGGAATAGATTCAATAAATCATGTCCAACCATCTGTTGTTAAGAAGGACCTAGCTAAAGCAGCAATAGAAGAGGCAGCGACAGCTAAGAAAACAGAGATAGACCACAATTCTAATGCGACAGAAGAAGAAAAAGTAGCTGCAAAAGCAAAAGTAGATGAAGCAGCAAAAGTTGCGAAGAATGCGATAGATCAAGCAACAAATAATGCAGGCGTAGACACAGCAAAAGAGAGTGGAATCGATTCAATCAATCAAATTCAACCAACCGTAGTTAAAAAAGCTGAATCAAAAGCAGAAATAGACAGTGCGGTACAAGCTAAGAAAGCAGAAATAGATCAAAATGCGACTGCGACAGAAGAAGAAAAAGCAGCAGCAAAAGAGAAAGTAAATGAAGCAGCAAAAGTTGCGAAGAATGCGATAGACCAAACAACAAATAATGCAGACGTTGAAAGGGTAAAAGAAAAAGGAATCGATTCAATCAATCAAATTCAACCAACGATAATTAAAAAATCTCAATCAAAAGCACTGATAGATGAAGTCGCTGATAGTAAAAAAGCAGAAATAGATGAAAATACAAATGCGACAGAAGAAGAGAAAACAGCAGCGAAAGCAAAGGTAGATGAGTTCGCAACAAATGCGAAAAGTGAAATAGATCAAGCAACTAATAATTCAGGAGTGGATGCAGCAAGACTAAAAGGAATCGATTCAATCAATCAATTCCAACCAACGACTGTTAAGAAGGATCAAGCTAAAGTAGAAATAGACAACGTTGCACAATCTAAGAAAGCAGAAATTGATCAAAATGCAAATGCAACAGAAGAGGAGAAATCTGCTGCAAAAGCAAAAATAGATAAAGCAGTAAAAATTGCGAAGAGAAAAATCGATCAAGCGACAAATAATGCCGAAGTTGAAGAAGCAAAAAATAATGGCGTAGGCTTAATCAATCAATTCCAACCAACGGTAATCAAGAAATCTCAATCAAAAGCGCTGATAGATGAAGTTACTGATAGTAAGAAAGAAGAAATTGATCAAAATATAACTGCGACAGAAGAAGAAAAAGCAGCTGCGAAAGCAAAAGTAGATGAAATTGCAATGGCCGCTAAAAAGGCAATAGATCAAGCAACAAATAACGCAGGTGTTGATGTAGCAAAAGAGAGTGGAATCGAATCAATCAATCACGTCCAACCGGCGGTTGTTAAAAAAGATCAAGCAAAAGCAGAAATAGACAACGTTGCACAAGCTAAGAAAGCAGAGATAGATCAAAACGCAAATGCGACAGATGAAGAAAAAGTAGCCGCAAAAGCGAAAGTGGACGAAGCTGCAAAAGTTGCGAAGAATGCGATAGATCAAGCAACAAATAATGCAGGCGTAGACACAGCAAAAGAAAGTGGAATTGAATCAATCAATCACGTCCAACCAACGGTTGTTAAGAAAGCTGAAGCAAAAGCGTCGATAGATGAAGTTGCTACATCTAAGAAAGCAGAGATAGATCAAAACGCAAATGCGACAGAAGAAGAAAAAGTAGCCGCAAAAGCGAAAGTGGACGAAGCTACAAAAGTTGC
>NZ_JAESMM010000041.1:2595-12110 GCF_017893165.1 Staphylococcus sp. GDX8P54P | reverse complement strand
GGGGGTGGGACAGAATTCTTTTTAAATTCGTTGTCCCACCCCCGCAAGGGTGACTAGAACTGAGAAAAGCTTGAATTAAGCGCCTTCTCAGTTCAGTCAGCTACTGCGAATTTGCAAAATAGCTTCATTATATTATTTTTGTGCCAGCCTCATTGTTCCATTAAGCTAAACGATTCAATTTTAAAACACATTTTCAATTTCTAATATTTTCAAGAACTCACTAGCAGCATACTTAAATGCAGCTTCATCTATATCAAAATGTGGGTTATGATGTGGTGCTGTAATACCTTTATCTTTATTACCACATCCAGTTAAGAAGAATGCCCCTGGGCGGACTTTTAAATAGTGAGAAAAGTCTTCACCAATCATCATTAACTCAGATTCATTGAAGCGTAGATGTAAGTCATTTGCAGCTTGTTTGACTACCTCATATGCATTGACATGATTGTGTACTGGTAAATAGCCACGAATATATTCTAAGTCGTAAGTGATATCATTAGCTAATGCCAAGCCTTGTAATAGTTTATCCATCTTATGTTGAATGTGTGATTGTAATTCTGTATCAAATGTGCGCACAGTCCCTTTACAAAAAGCACTATCGGGAATAACACTATCAGACGATCCAGCTTGAATCATTCCGAATGTAAGGACAGCTTCTTTAACAGGATCGATTGTTCTAGAAATAATTTTTTGCGCACTGAGAATAAACTCAGCCATAATTACAATTGGGTCAATGGTTTCATGCGGTTTAGCGCCATGCCCCCCTTTACCTTTAATCGTAACCGAGAATTCATCTGGTGATGCCATAATTGCACCAGGTCTTGAATAAATCGTACCTGTACTATAGCCGCTCCATAAATGTGTACCATAAATTTTATCAACACCATTTAAGCAACCATCATCAATCATTTCTTGAGAGCCACCTGGCATAATTTCTTCACCGTATTGGAAGATAAAGACCACATTCCCTTTTAATAAATGGCGATGTTCATGCACAATCTCAGCGACGCCTAATAATATCGCAGTATGGCCATCATGACCACATGCATGCATCAATCCATCATTCTTCGATTTATAAGGTACATCGTTAAGTTCTTGTACAGGTAGTGCGTCGAAGTCAGCACGAAATGCAATTGTTGGTCCTTCTTCTTTACCTTTGAATGTTGCTTTAATGCCATTACGTCCAATAGGTGATTCAATTTTACAATCAAGATGACTAAGCTGATTTAGAATATAGTTATGCGTCCAAGTTTCCTCGAAAGAAGGTTCAGGATATTGATGCATATAGCGACGCATCTGAATCATTCTATTTTCCTTATTACTGGCTAATTGAAACCAATCAAACACATGAACCACTTCTTCCTAATTATTATGAATTTTAGTATATCAAATTCTAATTCAACTCAATAGATTAATTCGGTATTTTCTGGAAAATGAAGGTAAATATACATGTTGTATGAACAGTTGTACATGACGTAAAGAATATTCAATATATTGAATTAACTGGAATGATAGTGCTTTCATGTTCAAGAAAAATCAGTTATGATTATGTTGATAAATAAATGCAAAGGGGATATGAATATGGTTCAATCACTACACAACTTTTTAGAAGAAAATATTCAATATTTAAAAGACAATGGATTATATAACGAAATCGATTCAATCGAAGGTGCGAATGGTCCAGAAATTACAATCAATGGGAAACAATATATTAATTTATCATCAAATAACTATTTAGGACTAGCAACAAACGAAGATTTAAAATCTGCAGCTAAACATGCAATTGATTCACACGGTGTTGGCGCTGGTGCTGTACGTTCAATTAACGGTACATTAGACTTACATGATGAGTTAGAAGAAACATTAGCTAAGTTCAAAGGTACTGAAGCTGCTATTGCTTATCAATCAGGATTTAACTGTAACATGGCAGCTATTTCAGCAGTAATGAACAAAAATGACGCAATCCTTTCAGATGAATTAAACCACGCATCTATTATTGATGGATGTCGTTTATCTAAAGCTAAAATCATCCGTGTTAACCACTCAGATATGGATGATTTAAGAGCGAAAGCGAAAGAAGCTGTTGAATCAGGTCAATACAATAAAGTTATGTACATCACAGATGGTGTATTTAGTATGGACGGAGACGTTGCTAAATTACCTGAAATCGTTGAAATTGCTGAAGAATTTGGCTTAATTACTTACGTTGATGATGCGCATGGTTCAGGTGTAATGGGTAAAGGTGCTGGTACAGTTAAACATTTCGGTTTACAAGATAAAATCGACTTCCAAATCGGTACACTTTCAAAAGCAATCGGTGTAGTTGGTGGTTATGTAGCAGGTACTAAAGAACTTATCGACTGGTTAAAAGCTCAATCAAGACCATTCTTATTCTCAACTTCATTAGCTCCTGGAGATACTAAAGCAATTACTGAAGCTGTGAAAAAATTAATGGCTTCTACTGAATTACACGATCAATTATGGGATAATGCGAAATATTTAAAAGACGGCTTAGCTAAACTTGGTTTCAATACTGGTGAATCAGAAACACCAATTACGCCAGTTATTATTGGAGACGAAAAAGAAACACAAGAATTTAGTAAACGACTTAAAGACGAAGGTGTATATGTTAAATCTATCGTCTTCCCAACAGTACCACGTGGTACAGGACGTGTAAGAAATATGCCTACAGCAGCGCATACGAAAGAAATGTTAGACAAAGCAATTGCTGCCTATGAAAAAGTTGGTAAAGAACTAGGTACAATTAAATAATAATATAAGAGAGAGTTATTTTTAGGCTGGGACGATTATGATCGTTCCAGTCTATTTTTATTGTGATATAACAAAGATAACTCAAAATGTCGTTTGTTAATAGATGAGGTGGAGATATTTATTTTGGTAAAATAATGTTATAGTTCATCATCTTAAAATGTGAAATATCAAATTAACATATAATTTAGAAGGTGGTGTGTTAATGCTAAATCTAAGACAGTTAAGCTATTCAGATAAAGTGGCTTTAATGAAGTACCTCCAAGAATGGTATGTTCATGATGAACCCATAGTGCCTTCCAACACAGACTTGTCGAAGTATGAGTCATTTGAGCACATGGTAGACCATCTAAATAATATAGAGATTGATGATGATTGGGTACCAACGACCACACTATTTTGCTTTGAAAATGGAGCTATTGTTGGTGCAGTCGATATTCGTCATCACTTAAATCGACGCTTAGTAAACATTGGCGGACATGTGGGTTATGGCGTGTGTCAGTCACGTAGAGGACACGGCATTGCTTCATTTATGTTGCAAGAGGCGAAGCTATTGTTAAAAGAACTAGGTGTAAACAAAGTATTAATGACTACAAATCCTAAGAACACTGCCTCACAAAAAGTGATTAACAAACATGGCGGATATGAAATCGAACCATATGTCAAAAAGAATGGTAATTTAGTAAGTCGATTTGAAATTCCTAATGAATGAAGGTTGGATGAATGAAAGATTTAAAAGTAGTATATGCATTGATACAAGATGAAGCAGGAAATATTTTACTCGTTCATAATACAGATGGTGGTGGCTGGTCACTACCCGGTGGTAAAGTTGAGTATGGAGAAACGTTAGTTGAAGCATTGAAACGTGAAGTTAGAGAAGAAACAGGCTTAGCTATTGAAGTTAAGGACGTAGTGAGTATTAATGAAGGTAAATCGACACAAATGAATGTCCATACACTTTTTATTATGTTTAAAGCAAAAGTACATGATTATACAACAGAAATTCAAATGAAAGATGAAATTTCGACATTACGTTGGTTGCCAATCGAAGAAGCGGATGAAAAGTTAGTATATTACCATCATAGTTTGCGTGTATTTCTAAATAATCACGCTACTTATTATGATGAAGGACTTGTAGATTAAAGTGGGAAAAGAAGCGGTTCAATCAAAATGACTAGTTTAAGCAAGTTAAATTAGCCTTTTCATCCTATCAACATACGTGAATTAAAACTGTTACATAATAAGATGATAAATGAGTGGCTTGACGGGTAAATAATGAATAACGACAAAGCATTTGATGGAGGAATTAATATGTTAGTTTTGAATGAGCAAGATCAACGAGCATTACTAGATATGAAAGAAGTGATTGATGAAGTTGCCAATTCGTTAAAAGCATTCTCAGAAGGTAAGACAGAAACGCCACTACGCTATGTCCTACCATTTAATGATGATAATCGCTATTTAGTCATGCCAGCTTTATCCGATGATCTTAAAATCGTTGGCATTAAAACCGTTACATTTGCGCCTGATAACCCTAAAAAGGGCAAGAAAACGATAACAGGTTCAGTCCTTTTAAGTGACTATGAGACGGGAGAAACGCTTGCTGTGTTAGATGGCAGTTATTTAACACAAATACGTACTGGCGCAATTTCAGGCGTAGCAACGCAATACTTGGCTCGCAAAGATGCTAAAACGTTATGTGTTATTGGTGCTGGTGATCAGGCTAGGGGTTTAATTGCAGCTGTTATGGCTGTGAGACATATCGATATGATTCACTTTTCAAGTCGTACGACATCGAATGCGGAAGTATTAGCACAAGAAGTAGCGGAAACATATCATGTCGCAACGAAAGTCTTTGATCAAGCGGATGATGCCATAGCAGAAGCGGACATTGTAGTAACTGCTACAAATTCGAATAATCCCGTATTTTCTCATACTTTACATCCAGGTGTTCACTTAAATGCAGTAGGCTCTTTCAAACCAGATATGCAGGAATTACCTACTGAATCAATGATGGTAGCTAACAAAATTGTAGTTGAATCTACTGAAGCTGCAATGGAAGAAACAGGCGATTTAAAGGTACCTCAAGAAGAAGGAATTATCACACAAGCATCTTTACATGGCGAACTTGGTGATATTGTTGCAGGTAAAATTTCAGGACGTGAGAGTGATGAAGAAGTGACACTCTTTAAATCTGTTGGCCTTGCTATTGTAGATATAGTGGTTGCTAATTATTTTTATAAAAAAGCGATTGAAAAGCAGGATAAATAGTTGAATGTCACAACAATCTTAATATAACGACAACAAACCGTGAGTGAGACAATGCATTTAGTGTCCCATTCACGGTTTATTAATTATTAAAAATTATGCTGATTTTTTGCGTTGACGACAATATATCAATCCAGTTCCAGTTACAACAAGTAAGATTGCGATACCATGTTCTAATGTATCATCTGTATTACCTGTATTAGGTAGCTGTGTTAATGATTCATTATAGAGCGCCATTGTTTGAAGTGCGTTGCTCGTGTGATGATTTTGCTGATGCATCATATGATACGCACCTGCATGCTGTTCAAAGGCGTGATTTGATAATTGAATCACTTTGTTGTAATGATTTGAAGCTACAGGATAACCACAATGCTGATGTGTAGATGTATGGGTAGTGTTGATGACCATTGGTTGTGCATCATTATGGTGATGCTTCCCATTAGAACTTGATGGCACTTGCATTTGTTGATGACCACCATTAGCTACGTTAGGAAGTTCGATGATATTTCCATTAGCTTGATGTGTATCTTTATGCGCTGGTTGTTGTCCATGCTGACTATTATGTTTCGAATCATCATTCGTATTATTATTTGGCATTTGTTGACCGCTACCTGCGTGACCTGTTGAATGATTGTTACTATCTTGAGTTGCTTCACCAGTATTTGGCTGCTCAGCACTTTCAGGCGCTCCGTTGATAATACGTACAGGTTCAACTGTATCATATTTACTCAAATCGGTTTCTTTAATGTATTGCGCGACAACTTCATCTAATGAGATGCCTTCTTCACGTTGACCACCAAACATATCATAGCCATCACCTTGATTAGCCGTGAAATCATTTGTTGTTACATAATACGTGCGGTTAGGGTCTAAATCTTCATAGCGACCATTTTCTTTATTCAATACTTTAATTACATTAATACGTTGTCCAGATGCTTTGTCGATATCGTAATATACTTTTAGTGAATCAGAAATTTGTAAGAAACCACCATTAGCAGTTAAGACTTTCTTACCATCTTGCATATCTGTTTCAGCACTTAAACTATGTTCAAATGCTTTTAACACATCTGAGCCCTTAACTTGAATTTGAGAAATTAAATTTCCGAATGGTAATACAGTAATAATATCATTTTCTGTAACTTTACCTTTGTCGATTGAAGCACGTATGCCACCACCGTTAGTGATTGCGAAATCAGAAGGGTGTGAGAAATGTTTAGAGGCATATGCTTCCATAGCGTCTGTAATTAAATTCCCTAAATTGGTTTCTTGTGTACGTGCTTGTGCGCGTTCGCCATTTAACTTCACTGTATTATTAGGGATAACGACAGTGGATGTTGCTTTCAAGAACGCATCATTTGCTTTCTTAGTTTGTGCTTCGATTTGTGAGTCAGGTGTCACATGCTCAGCATCAGCGACATTAATTAATGATGCTTCGACATTCGTTGCTTGCTTATCTTTAAAATTAAAATCAATACGGCCTACATTTTCGAGGGCTGTTCCTGTTTGCGCGAGTATATTGTTAGCACCGAAGTGTTGACCGTGATCAATGACTGTATGTGAATGACCATCGATGACAAAGATAGGCTGTGTAAATGAACGGTCTTTCGTCAGCTGCTCGATTAAATAATCACCACGCCAACGTTCTTGTGTTGATTTATCCACACCTAAGTGTGATAAGACAACGAATATATCTACATGATCTTTAATTTGATTCATAGCTTGTTTGACACTGGTTAACGGATCTTTAAATTCCACACCTTCAACTGCACTAGGTGATGTTTTAGTTTTGGTTTCAGGTGTTGTGACACCCACAATACCATAACGGACATTGTTTTTAGTTACGATTGTGGAAGGATTAAAAATACGTTTACCGTTTTTATAGATATTGGATGAAATGATAGGGAAATTTAACTGTTTCTGTAATTTAAGTAATTGGTCATAGCCAAAGTCAAATTCATGATTTCCGACAGTCATCGCATCGTAACCGACATTATTCATAGCTTTAGCCATTTCCTCACCTTTAGAGTTGTTAGAAACAGGTAATCCTTGAAATGCATCGCCAGAATCAACCATTAAATCAGGATGATATTTGTCTTTGAGTCCCTTTACTTTAGCCATTCCGATGACACGACCATCTTCTTCAACGAAACGACCATGAATATCATTTGTATGTAAAATTGTGTGTTTATCTTTGTTGTTAGAAGCTGTTGTTGCTTTCTTATTCGCAGCAACATCATTCGTCTTCATAGCTGTTTGCTTTGAAGTAGCATCACTGTGTTTAGGTGCTTGTTTTGAAACAGGTGTAGCGTGTTGTGATACAGCAACATCATGACTTTGTTGTTGCGTTGCTTCTTCTGGCGATGATGTAACTTTCGTCGGCGTAGATGCCTTTGGCGGTGTAACTTGTGCTGACTTAGAAGCTTCAGTTGTTGAAGATGATGTGTTTACCTTAGTATCTTGCGACGATTGAACTTCATTTGAAGTCGGTTCAGGCAATGCTTTTTCATCTGAAAAGGCAGAACCCTGAGATGAAGCATTGTGCTTCTCTGAAGTAGTATGTTGTGTTGTAGACGTTGTAACATCAGGATGTGGCGTCGTTTGAGACGACGATGTGATGTCATCATGATGTGAAATTGCATCAGACTTTATTGCCGTATCCTTATTCGTCGAGTAAGCATTTACTGATGGTGCTTCTTGTGATGTTGTGTGTGATACTGCTGTGGTGTTGTTTGATTGGATTGACTCCGATTCAGCAGCATACGTTGTACCCATAGTGATACCAAATACGATAAAAAATAGTATTAAGATTGGAACAAGATATCGCTTCATATTTGCCTCCTTTATTATATGGAATTTACATTTTTATATTAGCATAAGTCACCCGTCTTAAAGCTTACGCATTCAATTATTTACGATAAATTTAAAAATGATTAATAAATCAAACACTACGATACGTAAAAATCTCTGACTTTTCAAAAAGAAATAGATTAATAAAGAATGTACTTTCTGAGTATACAAGAAAGCGCTTTTATATTATAATAAGCATGTAAATAGGGAATATGTACACCCTAAAAGGACAATTATTCGTGGTAAACACACAAAGGGAGTTTTTATTTATGGAAAGAATCGTTATTACAGGAGCGCTTGGTCAAATTGGTACTGAGCTAGTATTAAAATGTAGAGAAATTTATGGAAATGACAATGTCTTAGCTACGGATATTAGAGAACCGGAAGAGGACTCACCGGTTAATAATGGACCGTTTGAAGTATTGGATGTTACGAATCGTGAAGCGATGATGGCGAGTGTTGAGAACTTTAAAGCGGATACGTTAATGCATATGGCGGCTTTATTATCAGCAACTGCTGAGAAAAATCCATTACTAGCATGGGATTTAAATATGGGCGGTTTGATGAATGCATTAGAAACTGCTAGAACATATGAATTACATTTCTTCACACCAAGTTCTATTGGTGCGTTTGGTGATTCAACACCTAAGAAAAATACACCTCAAAATACAATCCAACAACCAACTACAATGTATGGTGTGAATAAAGTTGCTGGTGAATTATTATGCCAATATTATTTCACAAAATTTGGTGTCGATACGCGTAGTGTGAGATTCCCTGGACTTATTTCTCATGTTAAAGAACCAGGTGGCGGTACGACAGACTATGCGGTTGAAATCTATTTCGAAGCGGTAAGAAGCGGACGTTATACAAGTTATATTGCTAAAGACACATACATGGATATGATGTATATGGATGATGCGATTGATGCAATTATTAAATTAATGGAAGCAGATGCAGATAAATTAGTTACGCGTAATGGCTATAACTTAAGTGCTATGAGCTTTGAACCTGAAGAAATTAAAGCTGAAATCCAAAAACATTATCCAGATTTTGCTTTAGATTATGAAGTGGATCCAGCACGTCAAGCAATTGCAGATAGTTGGCCAGATAATATTGATACAAGCTATTCTCGTAAAGAGTGGGGCTTTGATCCTAAATACGATTTAGCTGGTATGACTGAGTTAATGTTAAAAGCGATTGAAGAAAAAGAACAAAATAAATAAAGTGTGATGTGTTGAACTGGCAGGGTGGTAACACCCTGCTAGTTTTTTGTGAAAAGGGAGCGGGACAGAATTCTTTTGAATTCGTCGTCCCACCCCCGCAAGGATGACTAGAACTGAGAAAAGCTTGATTTAAGCGCCTTCTCAGTTCAGTCAGCTACTGCGAATTTGCAAAATAGATTCATTATATTATTTATGTTCCAGGCTTTTTTGTGAAAATTGTTACTGGATAGATAATCACTCACTTAAGTTGAGATGCTTGCATAGGGAGCTGGGTTGTAAAGAAATGCTTAGATGAATATTTACTCATTCTGTTGTGATGCTTGCCTAGGGGGATGGGTCGAGCCTTGGTCTTGTAAAGTAGTTCTTAGATAGATATTCACTCGTTTAAGTTGTTTCGCTTTCCTG
>NZ_JAESMM010000041.1:0-2517 GCF_017893165.1 Staphylococcus sp. GDX8P54P | reverse complement strand
CTTGTGTTCAATAAATAAGGCGCCAAGAGTCATCCAAAGTCATTCGTAGTTCATCTTTAGAATTTCTTACATAAGTGCGCTAGCACTTATGTTCATTAATAATCAACATAGGCGTCGCTCAACTACGTTCCATTATCCATTTTAGAACTACTTACCTAAGAGCTATTGCTCATAGGTTCATTAAAATTAAAGATCCCCTAGGAGTCTCCGCAACTATGTTTCGTAATCTATCTTAGAACTATTTACGTAAGTGTGTGAGCACGCAACTATGTACTATTAGTCATTTTATAATTTTCAATTTCGAAGTTGGATTTAAATTCATTATTGAAGTATGTTATTTTTGAAGTAAGGGTTTACAATTGGTATTTAGTTTGAATTTTTAGAAAATTTATTGAATCACCATTATGAGATTGCTATAATTTAATATACTATTATTAACTTAGAATGATTTAGGAGGCTTTCATCATGTCAGAAAAAGTAAAATTTGAACAACGCGACGCGCTTAAAGAAAAACCAGAAGGTAATTTAGGATTCGGTCAATACTTCACAGATTACATGTTAAGTTTTGACTATGATGCAGATCAAGGTTGGCATGATTTAAAAATTGTTCCTTATGCACCATTTGAAGTTTCACCAGCTGCACAAGGTCTTCATTATGGACAAGCTGTATTTGAAGGTTTAAAAGCTTATAAACATGAAGGCGAAGTTGTATTATTTAGACCAGATCAAAACTTCAAACGTATCAATGATTCATTAGCACGTTTAGAGATGCCTAAAGTAGATGAGGAATTATTACTAGAAGGTTTAAAACAATTAGTAGACGTTGAACGTGATTGGGTACCTGAAGGCGAAGGACAATCATTATATATTCGTCCATTTGTATTTGCCACTGAAGGTATCTTAGGTGTAAGAGCATCTCATCAATATAAATTATTAATCATTTTATCTCCATCAGGTGCTTATTATGGCGGAGACACTTTAAAAACAACTAAAATTTACGTTGAAGATGAATATGTTCGTGCCGTACGTGGTGGCGTAGGATTTGCTAAAGTAGCAGGTAACTATGCAGCAAGTTTATTAGCACAAACAAATGCTAATAATTTAGGCTATGACCAAGTGCTATGGTTAGACGGTGTAGAACAAAAATATGTTGAAGAAGTTGGTAGTATGAACATTTTCTTCGTTGAAAATGGAAAATTAGTTACACCTGCTTTAAATGGTAGTATCTTACCAGGTATTACACGTAAATCAATCATTGAATTGGCGAAAGAGTTAGGCTATGAAGTTGAAGAACGTAAAGTATCAATCGATGAGTTATTTGAAGCATACGACAAAGGTGAATTGACTGAAGTATTCGGGTCAGGTACAGCTGCCGTGATTTCACCAGTAGGTACTTTAAAATATGAAGATAGAGAAATCGTCATCAACAATAACGAACCTGGTGAAATTACTAAAAAATTATATGACACATACACTGGCATCCAAAGTGGTAAATTAGAAGATACGCATGGTTGGAGAGTCGTAGTTCCAGAATATAAATAAAGCATGTTTATTGCGCTAGAAATCTCAAGTAATTGAGGTTTCTAGCTTTTTATTTTATTCAATTGTGATGGCTTGAGTCTATGCTTTTTGAATGATATCTAAAAAAAGCGATTAGATAATTGAATACTTTGACCTTATGGACTTAAATATTTAGAACTTAAAGATTTGATTATTTAAATTTTAATGTATTACTTGTTCAATTTTTATCATTATCTTTCTCAATTTTCATATCTATTAAGAAAAAAACGATAATTATAACTAAAAAAAGAGAATAGAAAATGGTCTTACCATATGGAATATGAAAAAATGCGATGAAAATAATTGAGAATATGTTCAATAATACCAAACTAATCGTTAAGGCTATTTGATATTTTTTCATTATCAATCTCTCCTTTAGCATCATTAAGGAAATGTTTTTAAATGGAGTTCGTTATAAATTTGGTAGATTTCGAAACAGTAATTAGCTATTTCCCATCTAAACGTCGACTAATATAGCCTAATACAGCACCAATAATAACTAATGCTAAAATATATATTAAATTTGATAATTGATTATCTAAAGTAAGCATTGGCTGAACATAAAACGTAGCAACAATTAGTATTATTAAAAATATAACACCTGCAATTATTCTGTATTTCATCATAGACACCCCAACATTTTTAAGTCATTTTAGAAATTCCCCACATTTTAATTATGCAGTTTTTTAATAAATTTTAAAAAGTCAAAGTATATAGCTATTTATCATCATCATGTTTTTTCTGTTTAGGTGCGTAGTGATCGATTATAAATTGAAAAATGAAAACGTATGACCAAAAAATTATAATTCCCCAAATATTTGTAAGAATATGAATATCTGTTATCCACATAAAAATACAAAGTAATATGATTGATCCAAAATATATAATATTTAGAATTAATCTCAATTTAGATTTTGACATATATTATGCAACCTTTAGTCAAGTCCAGACTCCTGT
>NZ_JAESMM010000040.1:0-21054 GCF_017893165.1 Staphylococcus sp. GDX8P54P | reverse complement strand
TGATTAGTGACATATATGGTTTATACATATCAATCGTTACTGTTTTGACTTTTTGTCTGAGTTTCAAAGAATAGCGATAAAAATGATCTTTTAGCGATTTTAACTTACGATCCGCTACCACATCTACGATGTGGTGCGATACAGCATCTGCATAAATAAAACTCATTTTTCCGATAACATTTTTAACACTTTTAAATTCGTCCATCATTAAGTGTTCAGGTAGAGCATCAAAAGAAGACTGACCTATGTCGCTTGCCGCTTGATTAATCACTCTAGACACAGTCATTGATGATACTAAGCATGACTTAGCGATAGATTTTTGAGGCTCTCTGTCAAATTGGACTGATGGCCTCAATTATAGAGATTAAGCAACGAAACATTGCTTAATCTCTTTTTTGGTCTATATGCGTAAAGTTTAGAACACAAAATTATACGATTGCGCAGGTGATTGTAATTTCTATAACCATAAGATACCCGTTTAATTAATTTAATTTTATTGTTAATGCCTTCAATTGGACCGTTGGTCAGATTAGTATAAGTGAGGGTGTTTTTGATGAAATCAGTGTACTTGCGTAAAGTCCCTACAACTGGCTTAAATTTTTTATGAGTCAGTGATAAGTCAATCATAGATAAAGTTGTCACTAATGCCGAGAAGTCATTCGTTTTAATACAGGTGCGTAGTTGATTTACATAGTGGTAAGTACGTTCTAATGTTGAGTTTAAAGCTAAAATATGCTTGACGACACCTTTTTCGGTCTTCCATTCTTTAAACAATCTTATTTTTTTATATTCAAAGGATTCTAAGTTTTCCGTAGGTTTTAAGACCAGTTTCCAATAACGTTTACACTTATTGTAATCTGGGCGATGTGCTTTTTTTAGGTCATTCATGGCACTGACACGTGCCATATTAAGCGCACGATGAATAGATTGTACAATATGGAAGCGATCAATAATAATATGTGCATTAGGAAACATATTACGAATCAAATTTATATAAGGTGGATACATATCAATCGTAATGGTTTTTACTTTTTGACGTTCTTTTAAAGGAAACCGATTAAAATATCGTTTTAACGAAAATGAACGGTGATCTTCTACGATATCTACAATAGGATGCGTCAACGCATCGGCGTAAATAAAATTCATACTCCCTAATACATTTTTAACTCTTTTAAATTCATCCATCATAAGGTGTTCGGGCGAGGATTGATTAAGGCGTTTGATGTATTTGATTCGCAATCATATCAATGTATCTAGAGACCGTGGTAGGTGATACAGATGTATCACGGGCGATGGCTTTCTCTGAACGGACTTCTGTGGCTTTATCGACAATCGCTAGCTTGGTCGAGTTAGCAATATAGCAGTACATATCAACAACATTTGTTTTAGCAGTAAAGTGAGACTCACAACATTTACAATAAAAGCGTTGCTTCGCTAATACTAAATAAGCTGGTCTTTCATTCATTTTATTAAGCGTAATGCATGATTGTTTCTTGCCATTTTTAACGATTGAATAATCCTTATTTTTATACCCACATAATGCCCACCTTGGAGGTGTAAAGGATAGTTCACCGTAAAAGAATAAACAGGTCACTCCTTTATAGACTTTTTCATCTAATGTGTCTTCAAATTTAATATTTTTATCTTTAATTCCAAGTATTTTTGATATACAATCAGTCATAGGCGCAATATCTCTCCTCATTGTTGGTTTAAGGCACTTACAATTATAGAGATATTTGCGCCATTTTTATATTCTTAAAGACATAAAAAAATTGAACTGATTTTCATCAGTCCAATTTAGTATAGAACCTAAAAATATGTATATTAATTGATAAAGCGATGATATTATGTTAATACAATCAGCAGTTATTAACAAAGTTAAAGGGGATTATGAATTCGGAGATTTAGAACTTCAAGATATACAAAGTGAGTAAGTTATTGTTAAAGTGGTAGTTTCATATATTTGTCACTCTGACGAAGCAATGAGAATAGGTGATGCAGAATTTTCTTTTCCAGCACTATTAGGACATGAAGGAGCAGGAATTATCGAAAAGGTAGGTGAGCAAGCTACAAATTTTAAAGTTGGAGATCAAGTTTTAATGGCTTACAATACTTGGGGAGAATGTGAAAACTGCAATTCAGAGAATCCTTCTTCTTGTATAAATTGGACTACATTAAATATGAGTGGGGCTAGAATAGACGGAACATACACATTCAAAAAGCAAGATGGAACAGCAGTATCTAATTTCTTTACGTAAAGCTTTTTTTCTACACATACAATTACAAATTATAGAAACTTAGTTAAAATAGATAATGATATTGATTTAAGATTAGTTGCCCCTTTAGGATGTGGATTCTTAACTGGAGCTTGAACAATTGTAAATGGCTTAAAACCTAAAGTTGGAGATAGTATAGTTGTATTTGGTACTGGTGCGGTAAGTTCAGCAGCATTAATGTTAGCAAAAGCACAAGGCTGTACAAAAGTTATTGCTGTAGAGATTCATGGTCGCAGATTAAGTACTGCAAAGGAATTAGGTGCCACGCATGTGATTAATATTTCTAATGAAGATTTAATTGAAGAAGTAAATAAAATAACTAATGGCAAAGGGGTGAGTTTTTTGTTGACAAAATAGGAGTTTTAACTGTTATGTAGTCTGCTATAGATGTTCTTGGTACGCAAGGAGTAATGGCCTCTATAGTTGTAACACAAAATAAATTAGAAATGAATAGCTTTACAGATTTAGTACTCCAAAATAAGTCTATTAAGGTGTATTGATGAGTGATGCGATTGCTCAATTTGAAATATCTCAATTAATTGAATTATATAAGCAAGGACAATTTGATTTTAATAAATTAGTTAAATTCTATGACTTCGAATATATTAATCAAGCAATTTTAGATTCAAATTCTGGAAAAGTTATTAAACCGTATTATTAATATCTATATCCAAAGTAATTCCAACTTTTTAAATTCAATACTTAGATTCTCAATTTTATATGTGATTTCTAAATAAAAAGCATTTAAAGATTACAAAAAAGAGCAGAACAGATAGCTAATTACTAGTTATCCGTTCTGCTCTTATATATATCTTTACCTCTTATGAGCCCAACTTTATATGAACTTACTTTCGTATATTTTCGTAGTTAATTTACATGGAATTTAAAGATTGTTTATGTTCTATATGTCTTTTCAACAGCCTTTATTGTTAATCAAGTATATAAGATTAAAACAAGCATTTTTAATCTCATAACTACAATTAACACAGCTCAAATAATAATTTCATTTCTTATAAATTGCTAACATGAATAAGTAGTAGTAGAAATATAAAATTAAATATTAAAGAGCTGAATTGCATTACCTCTTAAAATACCGTCAATTGTGTCTGGATCAATATCACTGTTTTTAATATAGTCTACACCACGTGTATATTTCTCATCTTGGAAGTAAGGGAAGTCTGACCCCATCATGAGCTTATCCTTACCGAATGTATCAATGGTATTGATTAAAGAAGGTTCATGGAAATTAGCAGTATCATACCAAAATTGACGATTTAATACTTCATATGGATCAATGTTAAAGGCGTTCCAGTCTTCGTAATTGTCTTTAATACGAGTCATGAAGAATGGTAAAGCACCACCTAAATGTGAAATATGGAATTTGATATTTGGATATTTTTGTGGAATCTCGTTTTTAATTAATTGTAACGTAATGAATGTAGATTCTAATGGTGCGCCAATCACCCATTCTAATTGATAGTCGTTCACGAGTGGACTTTGGGCACCACAACCAGTTGGATGAATATAAAGTGTTGCATTTAATTCGTTCATAGCTTCGAAGAAAGGTTCGAATTGTTTGTCGGCAACTGACAATTTATCTTTCACAATAGTTGGAATCGCAATACCTACAAAGGCATCTTTTTTAAGTAGTTCTTGCGCTTCTTTAATAGCTTGATCGACATATGGAAGAGATACTGCACCATATGCTAAGAAACGGTCTGGATATTGTTGAATCAATGATTCATATAAATCGTTAATCTCTTGTGCACTTTGATGTGCTTCTTCTTTTGTACCCCATTGTGGTGATTGTGGTGTAGCAGAAATGATTTGCATATCAACGCCAGCATCGTCCATCATTTTAAAGCGCTTGTCTAAATCTTCTTTAGAGGCAGATTGATTAATCCCTTTAGCAACCTCTGTACCTTGACTACCTAATTTGCCTAATTTCTCTAAATAGTCTTCGCTCCATAAATGTGCATGTGTATCAACCGCTTTTGCATTTGACATATGATTGTCCTCCTTTAATTAAATGACTATATTAAATATTTATCCAGTTTTAAAAAATATAATCTTTTATTGACGACGATTTAAACTTAAAACTTCGATTAAGCTAAGAACATTTAACATAAAGAATTTAGAAGCGGCTTTGGCACCTTGGTGACCATGTCCTGCTTTATAGTGATTGTAGATTGCTGTACCCATCACGATGTTAATCATTAAAGTGCCCACAACGACTAATTTTTGGCCAAGTTTGCCTAAAATTGAACTAAATAAAAAGATAGAACCTACAAATTCGAATAATCCTGCTAATCGCATTGAACGACGTGATAATCCGAATCCTTCTTTAAATTGTTGTGCCATAGCATCGTCATTTTTTACTTTTGGTAAACTACTTTTAAAAATTTCTTTTCCTACATATGCGTTAATAACATGTCTTAGTAACATGCTTAACACCTCCTATTAAATAATATTAAAGATTAGTGTGTTGTATTTGATTGTCTTTTTTCTGAGAAAAGTGCAATGAATGCACCTATCAGTGCTACAAAGGCAACGATATAAAATGTTATATCTAGACCATGGATAAGACCGGCTGCACCGTGTAATAGTGAAAGGTGACCGAAACCAGTCATGAGTGTTACAAGTATACCTGTACCGATAGCTGCTGAAATTTGGCGAATTGTATTATTCATTGCCGTTCCATGCGCAATCAAGGATATAGGTAAAGCGTTTAATGCTTGTGTAGTCATTGGTGTCATAATCATAGAATTACCTAACATCAAGATTGAGAATGTCACAATGACATACAATGCTGATGTCTGTGGATTGAACTGTGCCATGAATAAGGCACCTATCATAATCAATAACATGCCAGTGATACTTAAACTTCGGCCGCCAACACGGTCGTATAATTTACCAGTAACAGGCGACAACAAGCCCATGACGAGTCCACCAGGTAATAAGATGAGACCAGATTCTAAAGGTGACCAATGCATCATGGTTTGCATGTATATAGGTAAAATGGTCAAATTACCGATAAAGAGTACAAACATTAATACAATTAAAGTCATCGAAATGGTGAAACTACGGTATTTAAATACTCTAAATTCGAGTAACGGTGAAGGTAGTTTCAACTGACGACGTATAAATAGCGCAAGTATAATGATGGAAATGATGATCGTCACGTAAACGGATGGATGCGACCAACCCAGGTTACCGGCTGAACTAAAGCCGTAAAGTAAACCACCAAATCCTAATGTAGACATGATGACTGACAAGATGTCTAACGAAGGTTGTTGTGTCTCGGTAATATTTTTCAAATATAAAAAGCCGAAAATAGCGTCAACCACACTAATTAAGAGCACGACTAAAAATAGATAGCGCCAATCGAATAGGTGGATGAACCAACCTGCTGCTGTAGGACCAATCGCAGGTGCAAAGCCTATGACAAGACCGAAGATACCCATTGCCATACCACGTTTTTCAACAGGAAAAATAATGAATAATAGTGTTTGAGATAATGGCATTAAAATACCTGCACCTAACGCTTGAATACTACGGCCCACTAATAATAATGGGAAATTAACACCCAACATACAGATTAAAGAACCAAGTATTAAACAGGTCGCAGCCGTAAAGAATAGTGTACGTAATGAAAATCTCTCAATTAAGTAGGCTGTGACAGGAATCATAATACCGTTCACTAACATAAAGATGGTCGTTAACCACTGTGCCGTACTACTTGATATCGCAAAGTCCTTCATGACCTCTGGCAATATCGTTGTAAGTAACGTTTGGTTTAACACACCGATGAAAGCACCAATCATCATGACCGCAATCATTAAATTACGTTGTTTTATATTTAAATGTGATGGTTGTGTCTGAGTCATAATTTCACCTCTTTTCTTAAATGGAATCAACTATCACTTATTTTATTCGGAATGCGTTCCGTTTGTCAAATTTATGAATTCAATATAATATAGATAGTGTTAAAAAACGAAAAAAGTAAAAAGGAGATGCTTAGTAATGAATATTGAAGGTCTTGAAAAATATTTAAATATAAATCCAAATAAATATAATGAACCAAGCTTAGAAGCATTAAATTATTATTTAAAACGATATATGTTAACAGTGCCTTTTGAAAATATAGATGTTCAAAATGGTGTGAGAATATCAGTAGAAGTAGATGATATCTATGAAAAAATCGTTAATCACCAACGTGGTGGTTTCTGTTATGAAATGAATCACTTCTTCAAAGTGTACTTAGAAGCAAAAGGCTTCACAGCAAATATGGTATCTGCAACTATTCATACACCAGGGGGCGGACGTAGTCTTAAAGGCTCTCATATGTCATTAATCGTGCCAATTGATGGTGTCAATTATGTCGCTGATGTCGGTTATGGTGACTTGCCAATAAGTGCTATTCCAATTAATAATCAAGATAGTGATGCAATCATTGAGGATATTAACGGTGAATATCGTGCGATTTATGTAGACGATAACTTATTCTACATTCAAAAATGGAAAGACAATGAGTGGGATACAGAATACGAAGCACAATTAGAACCTAGAGACATTCATGATTTTGATTACAATATCGAATACAATCAAACTAATCCTAATTCTACATTCGTTAAACGTTTGCTCGTTACAATGCCTAAATCATATGGTCGTGCGACAATGTCTCAAAATAATTTAACGTTAACGAAACAAAGAGATAAAGAAAAATATGATGTGACAAGTGAAAATTATCGTCAATTTTTAAAAGAAGAATTCAATTTAGATGTTAAAATTAATAGATTAGAACCATAAAAGGGAGCACATCATTTGGAAGGGGATAAGATGACCAATCAACGGAAAAAACGTAGTGATGCAACGCATAACAAAGCAATCATCTTACAGACAACGACCCAATTATTAGCACAGGGTGAAGATATTAGTGAGATGAATATGTCGGAAATCGCGAAGAAAGCTGGCGTGGGTGTAGGCACTTTATATCGTCACTTTGAAAGTAAATCGTTACTATGCCAAGCGATGATGGATGAAAAGGTTCATGATATGTTTGATGAAATGGATACGTTCCTTCATCAGCATCAAGATGCGTCTGTGAGGGATAAAATATATGGTATTTTATCTATTTATTTAGATTTAAAAGAGGCAAACTTTAATGTCCTAAATTTTATTGAGAAATCAAATTCTCAACATCAGTCAATGATTAATATTCCGTTTTATGAACAACTGAAAGAATTGATTAAAGACCAGTTCACTAGTCAGCAACAGACCCAAGATTTAGAGTTTAAGATTAATTTGATGCTAAACTCATTTTCATCAGATTTCTATTACTTTGCCAAACACGATCAACAACTGACTAAAGACCAATTTTTAAGCCGTTTATTAGATATATTTATAGGATAGACAAAAGCTTCTGAGTGAAACAGAAATATAGATAGCCCTTAAATTTAATTGTAGCCTGAGACATTAATTTATGTCCCAGGCTACAATTTTTATAAGTCGTATGATAGATTGTTAAACTTTGCGATAACGCTTAAGTCCGATGATATTTAAAATGATAATTAAAATAATAGAGATAAGAAGAATAAGAACATCTTACCTGAACCACTAGGTCCTATTAGTCCCAAAAGTTCGCCTTCGTTAATGTCTAGACTGATTTGGTCTAAAACTTTATGTTTATCATAGGATTTTACTGCGTCTTTGAGTGAAGCAATCGTCTGCATCATGCTGTGTACCTCCTTATTTGACACTCTGTTTAATTACTGTATATTCAATATAAATCAATTTTCGACAATTGCATGCATCAATTTGAAATAATCAGGCACATGAGATATAAATGTTCAATAATGTTATGGAGGCGACACAAATGAACGAAGAAACCATGGATAAACGTGTGTATAAAATATTAACCAAAATTGAAAAAAGTATGATTACACTACTAAATGTTAAATCTTATGATGACATTAGTATTAAAGATATTTGTGATGAAAGTGGCATTAGTAGGGGAACATTTTATCAACACTATAGAGATAAAGATGACTTTTTATTTCAATATCAAAAAGTCATGATGAAAAAAGGGAAGCGTCAATTGACACAAATTCAATTTGAGGAACGACGTCAATTCTTTGAATACGCGTTAAACTTTTGGATTAATGAAGGAGAATTATTACTTTTATTGTTAAGAGATAATGGCGTTTATATTGTCCACCAAGCCATGAAAAAGAATTTACAACAAAACATTGAAGTTCGTTTAGTGCCTATTATGAATACTTAGGCACTTACAAATAAGGAAAAATAATTTTTAATTATATGACACTGGCCCCCAAATAATGGGAATAATATAAAAACACTTTCGTTGAATTCATTTAAAATGAATCATACGGAGGTGTTTTTTCTATGAAAAGAGTGTCTTATTCATTAAAAACAAGTATAAAACTATTGAGATGAAAAAATCTGGTTATTCGATAAAAAAATTATAGAAACATTAAATATTAGAAATAGAACACAGGTGGAAACATGGTGGAGATGGTATCGAAATGGGGAAACTTATAGATTTTCTCAACAAGTCGGTAAGCAATATACTTATGGTAAAGAACTTGAAGAACTCTCAGAAGTTGAAGAATTAAAATTAGAGAATAATAGAAAAGATATTGAAATAGATATTTTAAAAAAGTAAAAAGAATTGGAAAGGAAGGGGTACCAAAAGTAATCGTAAAATTAGTTGATCAATTAAAGCATAAGTATTCAGTAAAAATAATACTTGATGTTTTAGAAATACCTGAACTGACATATTATAGATGGGAACACAAGAACTATAAAAATGATGACTTGAAGCAAAAAATCATTCAATTGTGTAAAGACAACCAATACATCTATGGTTATCGAAAAATTACAACCTTGATTAATCAATTGTCTTCAGTAGCAGTTAATCATAAAAGAATTCAGAGAATCATGCAGAAGAATGATTTAAATTGTCGAGTTAGACCTAAAAAGACTAAAAGCATTGGTAAACCTTGTTATAAAACAGATAATTTATTACAAAGACAATTTAAAGCAAGTCAACCAATGGAAGTATTAACAACAAATATTACTTATTTATCTTTCGGTAACCCCATGTTGTATTTATCTTCAATTATGGATCTTTATAACGGAGAAATTGTTGCATATAAAATAGATAACAAACAGGATCAAAGCTTAGTAAATGATACATTGAATCAAATTGTAATTGATATTGTTGAAAATTACATTAAAAACTATAATAATAATCGAATTCAACAAAAGCTAGGCTACTTAGCCCCTGTAAAATACAGAGAATTAGCAGCCTAGAATATTGTTTTTTTATTAAGTTCCCACTTTAGGGGTTCAGTACCCGCATGATGGTGAGTTGTTTTATAAATATGCAAAAGAAATCGTTACTTTGTATAATCAAGCAATTGAAGTACTAGACCAAAATGAAACACAACAAACTACAAAAGTTATTATTGGGGCAACACCATTGTACGGAAAAAGGTTATTACCAAAGTTGACTAATGATATTTATCAAAAAAATAATAATTTTAAAATTAAATTGATCATGGGAAGTTCAAGTGAAATTATGAGTAAGTTAGCATCAGACCAAATAGATATTGCTTTTGTTTCTAACTACATTAAAATCGATGCTCACAATTTCATGAAGAAAGTCATTTATAAAGATCAATTACAACTCGTTGCATCAAAAGCATATTGGTCACAATCACCCATTGCATGGAATGACTTAAAGAAACCTTTATAATAAAATTAGAACAATCTTCTCTATATCACTTTATTTTAAAAGAACTAAAACAAATTCAAAGTGCTTTTGAATTTGAAGAAATATTAGAAATAGGGCCCCAAAAAAGTATTTTAGAAAGTGTTAAATATGAGCAAGGTGTGTCGATTGTTTCGGAGTTGCTAATAGAAAAATTAGATAGTATAGAGTTTTTTTAAATTGAAAATTTATCATTATCTAGGGAAGCGATGTGTATTTATAAAAAATCTCAAAAAAATCGATTATCTCAAATTGTAAAACTATTTTAATGGTGTATGATAGGACTATTAAATAACAAATATATAATAATGACACGCCGATAAGAGCTATAAAAACGAGCGCTGATTAACGAACATGGGGATTTCTAATAATTCGCTTTAATTTAAAAGTAAAGTATCGATATTTGCACTATTAATCGTTTACAATGTCAATTTTTTTCTGAATCTCAAATATATGAAATATTATTGTAGAATTTTCAAACAATAGAAATAATAAAAATTGTGAGAGAATAGTTAGAAAAGGTCACAATCTAATTGAGATACAGGAATGTAATGAATGGCATTTATCGATATGTTAGAAGTGATTATGTAAATTGGTACAACAATTTTAGACCACATTCTTCATTACAGTATTTAACGCAAGTGGCGTTTAAAGATCTACACATGAAAAGTGTCTAAGAAACTGTTGACATTCTACAATAAATAAGTTAAGGACAAAAATGTCTCTCACTCAAAAGTGTGTAAGAGCTTATATGTGGAATGTGTCTTTCAGGTAGCTCATTTGATGATAACATTAAACATAATATTTACTTTCATCCTGCTGAAAAAAGAGGTTACAGTTTCAAGCCGATAAAATACATCGGGCTATATAAAGACAAAGCAATAAAAGCTATCGGAAAAGTAGACAAAGTAATAGTGACGGAAATAAATGAGGGCTCATTATCCTTGAAGACAGTTTATCCTGTAGGTACTGAGTTATCGACTGATGAGTATGAAATAGTTAAAAATAAAATAATGGTGCTTGGGAAAGAAAAGTGGACTAATTTATTAGATGAACCACATTATTATTACTTAATTGAAGATTTTATAGAGACAGACTACAAGAAAACATCTAAAGGTGGATCGATGGGAGTTAAGTATTTTAATGTGAATGAAATTTTGAATAGGGATTACTTAACCACCGAACAAATCGCTAAAGAATTATGTAATAAAGATTGGGAATGATAAATAGTGGATGAAGCAATATTGCAATAATGTATGTATAACATAATCAAGTAATGAATTTAATGATAAGAGAGTATGGAGTAAAGAATTGAATTAGTTTGCATGGTCTATGTATCTTAGAGGTGTTGAAGGAGATACACCGAAGTATGCAGTACCAATTCTTGAAACAGACTTTAGTGATTTACCATCTACACATACGACAGTCGGATCACTTGATCCGTTTCGAGATAAGACAATGAGCATTAACAGAAGCGGGAGTAACTGTTGAATTTCATTTATATCCAGTTAGATACTAGAGTTTGAAGTGATAAATCTTGATTCGGATGCTGAAATAAGTAAAAGAGCAGTTACTGAATATAATATAAGTATAAATATGCCACTAGATATTTTAAGGGGTATTTATTCACTTTTATAAAATCATCTGCTAAGATAGTATGGAAGATTTTTATAGGAGCTGATTATAATGCGACATATAAATATGTCATACATCATACGCTATAGTACTCTAACTCAAAGATAAGAAGTACTTAGTTATGAATAGCATTCATTTCACAAAGTACTTCAACAAAAATGGAGGAATATGAAATGAATAAAATAGAAGTGTATAAGTTTGTTAAAGTAAAGCAGTTAGTATATCAATTGATTAAGTTATATCGTACAAACGATATGAATTCCCATAAAACACAAAAAGATTTTTTACTAAATGAAATTAATGATATCTTTAAAGAAAAAGATATTGATATCTCGGACTTTATTACATCGATTGACGATGTAAAATTAACTAAGAAAAAAGCAGAACATCTTTTAAATGAATTAAAAGTGTACATCCAAGATTTTGAAATACCTTCATCAAGTCAACTGGAGAAAATTTTTCGTAAAGTAAAAAAATTAAAGAGACCAGATATAAATTTAATTGATACAAAAGAAATTTCATATTTAGGATGGAATGATAATTCTTCTAACCGAAAATATATCGTTTATAAAAATTTAGATGATAAATTCGAAGGTATATATGGCGAAATTTCATCAAATAAAGTAAAAGGATTCTGTAAAATTTGTAATCAGGAATCTGATACATCACTCTTTCTCAATAAAACTAAACATAATAAGAGTAGTGGAACTTATACTAAAAAAGGAGATTACATTTGTTATGACAGTTTTAAATGTAATCAGAACCTAGATGATATAAATAATCTTTACGAATTTATTGTTAAAACAAAATAGATCCAAACAGCCCTGATCTTTAGAACTAATGATCAGGGTTGTTATATTTTGTACCTTACTCTTAACCGATACGCAGAAGCGTATCACAAATGATGCGGTTTTTTCAGCCGCTTCATAAAGGGATTTTGAACGTATCAGAACATTTGAGGTTTATAACAATTTAATAAATAAGGGGTTATAGAATGGACAATCACAAAAAGATTTTTGATAATTTATTTAAAAATAATATTACAAAATTACAAAATTACACTAGTAAATCTTATGAAATAAGAAATAATAATGAAAAAAATAGTTATCTTCCTATGGTTCAAGAGATAAGAGAGTTGTTTGGAAAAAAGGGGGAAATATTTTCTGAAAGTATAGGAACACATCCTGATTTTTTAAAAATAGAAAATACTATTGAATATCAGTATATTTGCTCCCTTTTTATAGATATATCTGGGTCTACAAAGTTAGCTTTGAAATATAGTTTGGATAAAGTTAAGCTATATAAAAATGCGATAATATCCAGTGCTATAGAAATATTTCGAGCATTTGATGGTCATATACATAGAATACAAGGAGACGCGGTACTTGTATATTTTGGACATCAAGAAATGAAAAAAAGCGATGCAATAATTAACGCAATTAATGCAGCGTCATTAATGCAATACTTTAATGATACAACACTAAAAGATTTTTTTGAAAATAAAAACTTAGAACCTTTAAAAATTAGAATTGGAATTGATTTTGGTGATGATCAAAGTGTATTGTGGTCAAAGTATGGTCTTGATGGAATTAATGAGATAACTTCTACTAGTATTCATACTGATTTAGCTTCAAAATTACAAAGCAAAGCACCTTCAAATAAAATAATGATAGGAGAAAATATAAATAAATACTTAGATATTCCAAAAGAATTTCGAAGTACAAAAACTGAAAAGAGAGATGGTAGGGTTGTTGAAAAAAGGTATATTTTAGATACAAGTAATTATGGTAGATATTCTATGGAAATATTTGAATGGGAAAATTATCTTGATAGTTTTTCAATGTTATCTCCTTATTCATCCATTAATAATCAATATTATTCTCCTGAAGACTTTAAAATACGATGTTGGATTATTGATGAAAATCAGAATGAATACGAATATATTGAGAGAAATAATGCAGTAGAAAAAGGAAAGAGTCTAAGATATAAATTAGAAATTTATAATGAGAATTTGAATTACAATAATATTAAATGGAGAGTAGTAAACTATGGGAAAGAGGCAACAATGCTAAATGAATTAGAATTTGAAATGGTTAAGTATGAAGGATGCCAATATTGTAATCAAGCAACGGCTTATACAGGATTACACTTTATGGAATGCTATTTATATGACGAAAATGATAAATTAATTTGCAAGGATAGGTTTGGTATTTATATAAATGATAATGATAGAGAAGTGAGAAAATTAGGAGTAGAAGATTGAACAAAATGAAAAAAGATGAATTTATAAAATTACATCAAAGTTATTTAAGTGATTATATTAAATTTGCAGATGCTAAAGCGCTAGCTATTATAACTATAAATGGATTTATTTTAAAGTTTAATTTATCTAATATTAATATAAATTTTAATAATACTCAATCGTTTTTCAATTTTATAGGTTTTATATCATTGGTAATTTCAATTGTGCTAGCAGCATATGTGGTATATCCGAGAACAAATAATAAAAGTGAAAAAGGAATTATTTTTTGGGATAATGTGAATAGGTTGAAAGAGGAAGAGTTTCTTAATCAAATAAAATTAGAAACAGAAGAAACGCTCCAAGATAAGATAATTCAGCAAAACTACTTTTTAGCTAAAACAGCTTCGAGAAAATATAAAATACTCAGGATAATATTTTTTGTTTCTGCAGGGGGATATTTTTGTTTATTATTATCTAGTATCTTTAGAGTACTAAATTCTTGAGTTTTATAGAGTAAATATAATAAGGAGAGTTGAGAGATCATGGCAACTATAGGATTCGAAGAAAAGTTATGGCAAGCAGCAGATAAATTACGTGGCAGTATGGATGCAGCAGAATATAAAAATGTAGCATTAGGTATTATATTTTTGAAATATGTTTCTGATTCTTTTGAGGAAAAATATGAAGAATTATTGAATGATGAATATGCTGATGAAGAAGATAAAGATGAATACTTAGCAGAGAATATTTTCTGGGTTCCTAAAGAATCAAGATGGCAATACATAAATGACAATTCTAAGAAACCAGAAATTGGTCAAATTATTGATAAAGCGATGATAGCAATTGAAAGAGAAAATGAGTCCTTAAAAGGCGTGCTACCTAAAGATTATGCACGACCTGCTTTAGACAAGGAAAAATTAGGAGATATTATTGATTTATTTACTTTCAAAGTCGGAGACACTGAAAGTAAAAAGCAAGATGTCTTGGGGCGTGTTTATGAATACTTTATCGCAAAATTTGCGAGCGCTGAGGGAAAAATGCTGGGGAATTCTATACACCAGCTTCAATAGTTAAATTGCTTGTTGAAATGATTGAACCTTATCAAGGTAGAATTTATGACCCTTGTTGTGGGTCGGGCGGAATGTTTGTACAAAGTGAACATTTTATCGAACGACATCAAGGCCGCATAGATGATATTGCTGTTTATGGTCAAGAATCTAATCCAACTACTTGGAAATTAGCGAAAATGAATTTGGCTATTCGAGGTATAGATAATGATTTAGGTGATCATCATGCAGACACATTTCATAATGATTTACATAAAGGTTTGAAGGCTGATTTTATATTGGCTAATCCACCATTCAATGCAAGTGATTGGGGACAAGAAAAATTATTAGATGATTACCGCTGGAAATTTGGAATTCCTCCAAAAGGCAACGCCAACTATGCATGGATTGAACATATGATTTCTAAACTTGCACCAAGTGGTACTGCAGGATTTGTATTAGCGAATGGTTCAATGTCTACAAGTGGTAAAGATGAATTAGAAATACGTAAAAACTTAATTGAACAAGACTTAGTTGAATGTATAGTCACTTTACCAGGACAATTATTCTATTCTACACCTATCCCTGTATGTCTATGGTTCCTGTCAAAAAACAAATCTAAAAACGGTAAAAATGAGCGACGTGGAGAAGTACTATTTATAGATGCTAGAAATATAGGAAGCTTGGTATCAAGAACATTAAAAGAATTCTCAGATGATGAAATAAAAGATATAGCAAATGTATATCACTCATGGCGTGGTACAAACGATAATCAATATGAAGACAAAGCAGGCTTCTGTAAAGTAGCAAAGACAGAAGAAATAAAAAACAATGAATATATCTTAACACCAGGACGTTATGTAGGCTTAGCAGAAGTAGAAGAAGATTCAGAACCATTTGAACAGAAAATGGAAAGAATCACAGCAGATTTGAGCGAACAATTTGCGAAATCAAAAGAACTCGAAGACCAAATCCGAAAATCATTGGAGGGTTTAGGTTATGGAGTTTAAAAAGGTTAAATTAAGTGAGATATCTATTATAACTATGGGGCAATCTCCTAAATCAGAATTTTATAGTGAAATTGATGGTACACCATTTTTACAAGGAAATAGAACTTTTCATCACATTTATCCAGTTATTGATACTTATACAAAAAAAGTTACTAAATTAGTTAATGCTAATGATATTCTATTTTCAGTTAGGGCTCCGGTGGGAGATATAAATATAGCACCTGTCGATCTATGTATTGGTCGGGGATTATGTGCAATAAGATCAATAAATAATAATCAAGAATTTTTATTTTATTTATTAAAGTCAAAAATTAATGAATTGGAATCTCAAGCAACAGGAACTATTTTTAGTTCTGTAAACAAAAAAACTTTAGAAAATTTTATTGTAAATATACCTAATGAAAAGCAACAAAAAAATATTGGAACAATATTATCTAATTTAGATAAAAAAATTGAGCTAAACCAAAAAATCATAGCAAACCTTGAAGAACTTTCTCAAACATTATTCAAACGTTGGTTTGTTGATTTTGAATTCCCAGATAAAAATGGAAATCCATACAAATCAAGCGGTGGAGAGATGATTGATAGTGAATTGGGAGAGATACCTCTGAGTTGGGAAATTCAAAAATTGAACGATATTTTTAAAATAAATTATGGTAAGAATTTACCGATTAAAAAAATATTGAATACTGGTTATCCGGTTTTTGGTGGAAATGGTATTATTGGTTATTACTCAAGTTATATGTATGAAACTCCAAAAATTCTAATTTCTTGTCGGGGTGCAGCTTCAGGAAAAATTCATATTTCTAAAGAAAAATCATTTGTTACAAATAACTCAATTGTTCTCGATGAAAAGAAAAAAAATTATTTTTACTATTTTAAGGAACTTTATAAATATAATGATTTTAAACGCTATTCAACAGGATCAGCACAGCCTCAAATTACTATTGCTAACATAAAGGATCTTATTTACTTAACTCCTGATACGAATATAATAGATCTATTTAATAGTAAAGTTAGCTGTTTATTTAACAAAAAAATAATTGTGAAGATGAAAACCAAAAATTAATCCAACTCCGTGACACATTACTACCAAAATTAATGTCAGGTGAAATTGAGATACCTGATGACATTGAGGTGATGGAAGATGAGCTTTCAATTTAGTGAAGATGATTTAGAACAGGTTGCATTGAAGTGGTTTGAGGGTCTTGGTTATTCTGTTAAGAATGGTCGAGATAGTGGTGAAAATGGGATTATGAATGAACGGGAGAGCGACAAAGATGTTGTGCTTGATGATCGTTTAGAAGCAGCTTTAAGACGTATTAATCCTGAATTAAACAATAATGCGATTGAACAGGCTATACGTGAAATTACTATTGAGAAGTCTCCTAGTTTATTAGAGAATAACCGTTCTTTCCATGAAATGATTACAAATGGTATTGAGGTTGAACACTATAATGATGTCGGTGAGACGATTAATGATTTGGTATATGTATTCGACTTTGATAACCCGGGAAATAATGATTTCTTAGCGGTTAATCAATTAACTGTGGTGAATGGAGATTATAAAAAGCGACCTGATATTGTGTTATTCATAAATGGATTACCGGTAGTGGTAATTGAACTGAAAAATTCTACAAATGAATCTGTTGGTATTGAAGACGGGTATCATCAGTTAGAAACGTATAAAATGAGAATTCCACAATTATTTAATCATAATGCAGTATTAGTAACGAGTGATGGTGTTAATACAAAAGCAGGTTCTTTAACTGCTGATTATGACCGTTTTATGACTTGGCGTACCAAAGATGGAAAAACTGAAGATTCATCAACGTTTCGTAGTTTAGATATATTAATTCACGGTATGTTAAATAAAGAAGTACTATTAGATTTAATACGTCATTTTGTTTTGTTCCAAGATGACAGTAAAGGACATATAGTTAAAATATTAGCTGCATACCATCAATACTATGCAGTGAATAAAGCTGTTGATCGTGCTATGGAAGCAACATCTGAACATGGAGACGGCAAGGGTGGCGTTATTTGGCACACACAAGGTTCTGGTAAGAGTTTGACAATGGTCTTCTTCTCAGGAAAGTTAATTCAAAAATTAAATAATCCAACATTAGTGGTCGTAACAGACCGTAATGACTTAGACAATCAATTGTATGGTACTTTTGTTAAGTCCAAAGGACGCTCAGGTAAAGGATTATTAAGGCAGACACCTAAACAAGCTGAATCACGAAAAGAATTAAAAGAATTATTATCAGTAGAATCAGGTGGTATCGTATTTACAACTATGCAGAAATTCGAACCTGACGAAGGTCAAGTGACAATGGATGCATTAACAGAACGTAAAAATGTAGTAGTAATGGCAGACGAGGCACACCGCACACAATATGGCTTCAAAGCAACTTACGATGAAAAAGGTGAAGGTATTAAATATGGATATGCAAAATATTTAAGAGATGCTCTACCTAACGCTTCGTTCGTTGGTTTTACTGGAACACCTGTATCTTCGACAGATAAAAATACGCAAATGGTATTTGGAAATTATATTGATGTATATGATATGACACAATCTGTAGAAGACGGTAGTACGGTTAAAATATACTATGAAAGTCGTATTATTCCATTAAATTTACCAACCGATTTAGATATTGATGAAGCATATGATGCCATTACTTCTGACCAAGAAGAAGATACTAAATCTCGATTGAAATCTAAGTGGTCACGTATAGAAGCTCTATCTGGTGCTGAACAACGTGTACATGCTTTAGCGACTGACATTATTAATCACTTTGAAACAAGACAGAAGGCAATGAAGGGTAAAGGTATGATTGTCACAATGAGTCGTCGTATTGCCGTTGATTTATATGATGAAATTGTAAGACTTAAACCTGAATGGCATTCTGATGATGATGACAAAGGTGTTATCAAAGTCGTTATGACAGGTTCATCTAGTGATCCGCAAAACTTCCAAAAACATATAGGTCCGAAAAAGCGAAGAAACCTTTTAGAGAATCGTATGAAAGATGTTAATGATGAATTGCAACTCGTAATTGTGCGAGACATGTGATTAACAGGATTTGATGTACCTTCAATGCATACAATGTACATAGATAAACCGATGAAAGGTCATAATTTAATGCAAGCTATTGCACGTGTTAATAGAGTGTTTAAAGACAAACCTGGTGGCTTAATTGTTGACTATGTAGGTATCGCTGAAAGTCTGAAGGAAGCATTAAAAGAGTATACAGACTCTGATAGAGAACAAACAGGTATTGATACAGATAAAGCGCTAGAACTAATGTTAATGAAATACGATATCATTCAAGATATGCTATATAATCATGACTATTCTGATTTTGAGTCAGAAGATCAATTAAATCGCTATAATGTTATCTCAAATACGATGGATTATATCATTGGATTAGGTGAGAAAGAACGAGAGCGATTTGTGACAACAGTGACAGAGCTTTCTAAGGCATTTGCATTATGTGCAACAGAGGAAGCTGCTCAAGAACTGAATAGTGAAATTGCGTTTTTAAAAGCCGTGAAATCTGGACTTGTTAAATTATTAGCTCCACCTAGTGAAGGAAGCAGCCATAAAAAGACACCTGCTGAAATAGAAGCAGAAATAAATCAATTGATTTCAAAATCAGTTGTAACTGAAGAAGTTGTAGATATTTATCAAACACTCGGAATTGAAAACCCAGATATCTCAATATTGTCAGATGATTTCTTAAAAGATGTAGAAGGACTACAGCAAAAAAATGTTGCAGTTGAGTTGTTAAACAAATTACTTAAAGGACAAGTTAAGTCATTAATGAAAACAAATGCTACAGTATCTAAAAGATTTTCTGAGATGCTAAGTAAATCAATACAAAAATACAATAACCGTTCTATTGAAGCTTCAAAAGTCATAGAAGAATTGATTCAAATGGCGAAAGAAATAAATCAAGAAAAACAAAGAGGAAAAGACTTAGGTCTAAGCACAGAGGAAATTGCTTTTTATGATGCATTAGCCTCTCATGAAACTGCAAAAGAAGCAATGGGGGATAAAGAATTAAGGGCTATTGCACATGAATTAACAAAAACGGTCAAGAATAATATGAGTGTAGACTGGTCAAAACGTGAGAGTGCAAAGGCTAAAATGAGAGTCCAAGTAAGACGACTATTAAAGAAATATGGGTACCCACCTGATCTTCAAAAAATGGCTGTAGAACAAGTTGTAGAACAAGCAGAACTAATGGCTAGCCAACAATAAAAATAAATTAATCATAGCATCCTTCACCGCAAAGTGAGGGATGCTCTATTTTTATTGTAAGTAATATAATTTTCATTTTGATTGGTAATAGTTAATAATTATCTGTAAATCATTGTTAAGTACCGTTGTTATAGTATCGTCATTCATAAAATCATCATAGATATTATCCAATATTTCTTCATCTTCAATTGCTGCGAAATGATGTACTAGTCCTTTTACTATTGAAACGTAATCATGTGATGCTAAACAATTAGTAACTGTTCGCCAGTCTGATTGTGTAGTATCATGGTTCATAGATAATCCTCCTTTTATTTCAATGTCCATTTTTGACGTGCTTTAGGATTGAGTGGATGCATGATTTCATTTGTTTCAGGATTAATAAGTTTCTTAACCTTCTTCTTATGCTCTTTAAGCAATTCAAATACTTGCCCGACCCTTGCTTGAACATTCGGCTTTTTGGCATATGAACCCCAAGCAAGTATTACGATATCGCTATCAGAAGCAGCTTTCATAATATGAATGTCGCTGTGTTTATCATAAGCCTCTTTTAAGTGTTTTAGGTTTTTAGGAGTAGTAATATTTGAATAAAGATTAACAAAGTGTACCGTACCAATATCTTGTTGTGATAGTTGATTGATAATGAGTTGTGTAGTGAGATCGATGTTTATAATACCATCGTAGTTTGGATACATTGTGATGACTGTAGCAGTCTTCTTACTATCGTCCCATGTCTTTGTTAGTAAGTAGCGGTGAGTTCTCTTTTCGTCAAATATTGCATAA
>NZ_JAESMM010000004.1:0-34836 GCF_017893165.1 Staphylococcus sp. GDX8P54P | reverse complement strand
TTAAACATAGTATCCTAAACTAGAGTACTCTAAGTACTCGAAGTTTAGGATTTTTTAATTACAGTGCTTTAACTATTAAATATATAAGGGTATTATTAATAGTAGTTAAAGTATTTAAAGGTGGTGGAAAGATGAAGGTTCAGAAAGTAATTGTGGAGGAAAAATCATATCCGTTATACATACTGCTAGATAAAGAATTTGAAGTGATAGAACCGGTTAAGCGATTTATAAAGTACTTGGATAATACGGGCAAAGCTCCAAATACCATTAAAACATATTGTTATCATCTCAAGCTGTTTTATGAATTTATGAGCCAAAGTAGAATCGAATTAGGAGATTTACAATTTGAGGATTTAGCAAACTTTGTAGGATGGTTAAGAAATCCAGCAGGGCATTTAAAGGTAATAGATATACAACCAAAGAAGGCTAAAAGAGAGGAAACATCAGTTAATTCCATACTTAACGCTGTAACTAGTTTCTTAGAGTATTTAAATCGCACAGAAAATTTTAAAGCTATAGATATGTCTAAAGAAGCAAGAGGAAGAAACTTTAAGGGGTTTCTTCACCATATTTCTAAAGGTAGATCCTATAAAAAAAATATTTTAAAGCTTAGGGTCAAAAAGAAACTTGTACAAGTATTAGAACATGGACAAGTCAAAGCAATAATTGAGGCATGTCATACCAAAAGAGATAAGTTACTTATTATGCTTATGTATGAAGGGGGACTTCGGATAGGAGAAGCATTATCCCTTCGTATTGAAGATATTTCAACATGGGATAACCAGATTAACATCAGGCCAAGAGATCATAATGAAAATGGAGCTTATATTAAACTTAAAAAAAAAAGAACTATTGATGTAAGTAAGGAATTAATGGCATTATATACCGATTACTTAGTACATGAATATGGGGAAGATTTAGATCATGATTATATATTTATTAATCTTAAAGATTCTTATTTTGGCCACCCTCTAAAATATCAAAGTGTATTAGACTTAATAAGAAGACTAGGAAAACGGACAGGGATTACTTTCACTGCCCATATATTACGTCATACGCATGCCACAGAGCTTATTAGAAGTGGATGGGATGCTGCATATGTACAAAAAAGATTAGGGCATGCCCATGTACAAACAACACTTGATACGTATGTTCATCTTTCTGATCAAGATATGAAGAATGAATATAAAAAGTATCTTCAAGGGAGAGAAACATGACAATGAAATTTCCAAGTGTAGCAACTAATCGAAAGCTTATCGCTAGTACAGAGATTAATAAAAAAATAGCTAATATGACAAGTGTTTTAAAAGGTTATTGGGCAGCAGATAGATGGGATATAAGAATTTGTCCGCATCCTAGTGCAATTGAGTTAAGTAAGAATCCGTCACTAAGAAATCGTTGGGTAAATTTCGATAAGGTGGAAAATGTCTGGTTGAAAACAGAATTAAAATATTTTTATTACCTTCACTTGAATAATGGAGCTTGGAATGCAAAATCCGTTTGGATTAGAAAGGGAACAGTGATAAGCCGGATGATGGGATTTTTAAATTTAAAATATCCTAATATTACATCGATAACCGAAGTGCCTATAAAAAAAGCTTTGACAGAATACCGGACCTACTTAACAGAACAAAAAGTAAAAACTACGACTACTAATTACAAACTTGATGTAAATCAGCAGAAAGTTACTGTACATGCGAATTCCTATTACGTTACTCATCTTAAGCAGTTTATGGAATTCTATGAGGACTTCTATTTTGATGGGGAAGAATGGGAAAAAGATGTTTGGAATCGAAGAAAATTATCATTACCGGAAGATAAGGTAAACCCAACATCCTACGAATATACGATCAACTTTAAGGGTTTTAAGAATAATTATTTTAAAGAAATAGTTAAGCGATATTGTAAACTAATGTTAAACACAGCTAGCTTTTCTCACGTAGTAGATATAGCTTCAAAATTAAAAGAATTTTTTAATTTCATGAACAAAAATTGTGAAGGTATACAAAGGATTCATCAATTAACTAGAAATGAAATTGAGCAATATTTTAATTATATTAATTTAAAAGGTTTAAAACCCAGTACTGTAACTGGACGAATATCTACTTTAGACGTTTTTTTTACTACAATTCAAAGATATGACTGGAAGGATACACCTTCTAAGATCCTTATCTTTCAAGAAGATTACCCTAAAGTGCCGAAGGCACTACCACGTTATATTGATGAACATATACTTGAACAATTAAATGGGAAATTAGATAAATTGGAACCTTATATTGCTACAATGGTTATGGTACTTCAAGAATGCGGGATGCGTATCAGTGAACTTTGTACATTGAAAAAAGGGAGCGTCATAACCGATAAAGAAGGGGATTGCTTTTTAAAGTATTATCAGTGGAAAATGAAGAAAGAGCATATCATTCCTATTTCTAAAGAAATTGCTGCATTGATATTAGTTCAAGAGCAAAGGGTGGCTGATGAACTCGATGATGGATGTGTATATGTGTTTCCCCGAAAAGATTGCTCACCATTGAAACAAGATACCTTTAGGGTTAAATTAAATGAACTAGCTTATGAAGAAAAGATAACGGACAGCAACGGAGAAATTTTTCGTTTTCATGCTCATGCCTTTCGGCATACAGTTGGCACTAGAATGATAAATAACGGAGTGCCACAACATATTGTCCAGAAGTTCTTGGGTCACGAATCACCGGAAATGACGGCAAGATATGCACATATTTTTGATGAAACCCTAAAGAAGGAATTTACGAAATTTAAGGAAACCTTAGTAACGAATAACGGTAGCATTCTGGATTTAAGTGAGGAAAATACTGAAGCTGACAATACAGATCTTCAATGGTTTAAAAAGAATATCAATGCACAGGCACTTCCTAATGGCTATTGTCGGTTACCAGTAATTGCAGGACCATGTCCTCACGCAAATGCATGTTTAGATTGTACGAATTTCTGTACAAGTAAACAATTTCTTACTGAACATGAAGAGCACTTAGAGCGAACTAAAGAAATACTAAATAGGGCTAAACAAAACCAATGGCAGCGTCAGGTTGAAACCAATGAACGTGTTAAAAATAGATTAGAACAGATTATTCATTCGTTAAAGGAGACGAATTAAAATGATTAGAAAAGGTAACACAACTGCCATAGTTCAGCTAGCTAAAGACAAGTCGGAGAAAACAAGAATTAGGGTTGAAAAGACAATTTCAGAGATGGCATTGAAAGAAGAGAAGATTAATTTTAATTCCGTTGCACAAAAAGCAAATGTTTCAAAGTCATGGCTTTACAAACAAAAAGATATTAGAACTAGAGTGGAGACATTAAGAGGGATGCAGATAAGTGAGTTAACCCCCCGTAAACCTAGTAAAAGCCCTCGTTCAGAGGACGTATTAATAAAAACCTTAAAAAGCCGTATAAAGGCGTTAGAAGAAGAGAATGAACGGTTAAAGGATCAAGTTCAAAAATTACATGGCAAGCTGTTTTAGCAGATTTGTGTTTCTTGGAATTTATTGGGCACTTTGAATTGGCTACCTAAAATGAAATCGCTAAAACCTTCAATAACTTCAATAGCCCATTTCCCTAAATGTGTTAAGGGGAAATGGGCTTTCTTCTAGTATTGTTGGCATGATCGCAGAAGTGTTTTATGCTCTTAAATAATACTTTTTAATATATTGCAAATACTCATTAGCACTTTTCTGTATCTCTTCGCCCTTCATATCCGAATTAGCACCGTAAAGTACAAACTCTGGTACATATTCAGCATGAATCTATGCACATAAAGATTTGAATGGTGTTAACATCTGGGTTAATGTATGCTTGTTTTTACCCATACTTGTAAATTCACCTTTTTTTACGCCAGCTGATATAGCTAATCCTAATTTTCGATTATAAAATATTCTTTTACCCTTTGATCCGTAAGCCCATCCATATATAATCACTTCATCGATCCATTTTTTTAATAATGAAGGAGAACTATACCAATATAATGGAAATTGAAAAATAATATTATCATGATTTTCAACTAATTCCTGCTCTCTTTTTACATTCATAATAAAATCAGGATACTCTCTATAAAGATCATGAATGGTAATTTCGTTTGAATAAGACGCTGCTTTTTCTACCCAAACTTTATTGATTCGAGAATTTGGCATATCTGGGTGAGAAACGATCACCAATGTTTTCATTGTTTCATCCTTAACATACTCAACTTTCGCACCAATAAAACAGTGTACGAAAGTTGAGTTACTTAAAAGTATTCTATTCTAAGAAATTCAAATTTGCGTGATTCCTAAGCTATTTATTTACAGATTAAACTATAGAAGATGAACTAAACAATAACTAATCTTTACATAACTAAGTTATTACCCACGCTTTTTTAAACCTAATCCAGCTATTAAGGCAATGAGTATTGCCCCTGTAGCTGCAAGGAACGCATCTGAGTAGGACATAGCGTCCAATATATATAATGGATTTATCGGCTCAGTAGCATCACGTCGAGCGGATAATAATGCTCCAATCATACCTGCTCCAGTTCCTGCTCCAAGGTACAAAGCACCTTGGAAAATCCCCATTCCGACACCAACCTTGTCTGCATCGAGTGCACTTACTGCGGCGTTATTTGCGGGAGAATTCGTGAATGCAAAAGCAATCCCTACTCCGAGGACCCCCACGGAAACTAACAGAGGTGAAGCACCAGATGCATAGGTGGACAAGAATAAGGTAGACAGCCCCATCAGAGTCATCCCAGTAATTATCAGACGTTTATCCCCAAATCGATCAGAAAGACGGCCAACGAAGGGAGATAAGATTGCAACAGCCACACCACCTGGCAACAATATCATTCCAGCCTGTCCAGAAGAGAGTCCATTCACCTCAACGACTAGTAATGGGACGAACATAAGAACAGCGAAATAAGCAAACATCGAAAAAAATGCAATTATGACCGTATTGACATAATCCTTGTTATTGAACAGGACAGGTGGTACAAATGGATTTTCTGCGGTAACAATTCTCCAAATAAATCCCACCAAAGCTACAACAGAACCAATTAGGCTAGTTAACGATGAGAACGAAGAAAAACCAGAAGTTTCTCCTTGAGTGATGCCAAAAAGGAGTAATCCTACTGTGAGGCCGAGGAATAAACCACCAATGAAATCAAAGTTCTTATTGCTTCCTACGGATTCTGCCGGTTTAATTGTCGGTAACGCGTAGTAGGCACCAATAACAATCATAATGGCTAACAAAAATGTGAACCAAAACAAGGCATTCCACCCTAAATATTGACCAACTACTCCACCAAATATTGGACCAGCAGCAGTTCCAACACCAATACTTCCTGCGATAATTCCCAAAGCTCCCCCACGTTTTCCTTGTGGGAAAACCTTCGAAATTGCAATGACTGATAGAACTGGAATTGCGGACATCCCAGCACCCTGAACCATTCTTCCCAAAACCAACAATGGGAGGTTCGGGGCAATTGCACATAAAAGACTACCACTTGCCAGAATCATAATGGCAAAGATATATAGCTTTCGTAACTCAAAAAAGTCTGAGATTCGACCATAAATCGGAACTCCAATCGCAAGAACAAGTGCAATACCACTAACTATCCAACTCACTTGAGATTTCGAAGCTTCTAAATCTTTGCTTATTAGTGGAAGTACGGGATTGACTGAATCAGCCGTAATTGAACCTACAAGTACAGATAGGGAGAGTACCATCATTAAAAGCCTAGTAGAACCCCTTTTTTCAGATTGAATCATTTCTTTAGATTTACTATCCTTTTTCATTTTATTTCCTCCTAAAATATATTGTGATTTTAGGAGGCTAAATCCACTGCTTTCACCATAAACCTCACCTCATATCTATTTATATTGTAAAACCAAATCAACGAACTCACCATATTTCTACAGCATGATTAAAGATTCGGTTCTCCAAACTAACTGAACTGATCAAACAAAAAAAAGGCACCAGTTTAACAACCGGTGCCTAATCATTCGTATGCATTTTTACAAATGCAATAGATTCATAAATTTTTGCCCATTATATAAAAGGAGGCAAAAAGTTTTCCGGTAGTGTTTCCATTTTTTGTTTTTGTGAAAAAGGACATACTGATCCCGTTGTACCTAAATCCCCTGAAACTTTTACATGCTTTCTAAACTCGACATTAATGAAATCAATTCCCATTACTTTTTGCCTCCTTTCTCATATTGTGATAATAACACAATAATAATTGATGAAAAAGAAATAATCAACCCTACTTTTTTGAAAACCAATTTAAAGCTTTACTACTTTTACTTACATAATAAAGGCAGGTGCAGTATAAACTTTTTTAAATAGGTCTTCTTTAACGAGCAGGTAGCGTCAGTTAAAGTAGATAATTTAAGATCGAAATCATATTATAGATATTCCGAAATTGGGCGTGATTGTTGCAGGTCAAAAGCTTAATTCCTCGATAAAATAAAAAGGAATTAGTTTTTTTATTTGTGGTACATTCTTCTGACCGTAATCAATTGTCATCTAATAATGACATTGTATTTTTTCATTTGATTTAACACGTTAAATATATGTTCTTAAAGTAAAAACATTGATGTTAATGGATTTTTAGTAATTTACTCTTGATAAGACATCACACCTTCTAAAGAAGACATAGCAACTACTATAAGATTAAAAGATTGCGGTGAATTATTAGGGATTCAAGTCCTTGATCATATTATTATTGGAGATCAGAAATATGCAAGTTTAGTGGAAGAAGGTTATTTTGAATAAGTCAATTTAAAGAATGATTTGTTTTAATGATTAATCATCTTGTATAATTGTGTTTGAAAAATTTTATAGAGGTGCTTTATGACATTATTTTTAATCATTGGGATTTTGATACCAGTTATATATGTATTAAGACTTACAATTAAAGAATACACCATTGGACTTAAAGAAATGCTTGTTACAGTTGTTCTTTCAATGATAGGCATTGCAATATTTACCGTGCTAGGCGTGTTGATTAGTGGCCAAGATATAAATATTGCTACATTAATTTTAGCTTCGTTAATTACAGGGGCTATATGGGGGATATTACTATCTAGCATTTATAAATTATTTAACTATCTAAGACATACATTTCGTAAATAAAAACTAGCCATTGCAATATCAATATGATAAGTGATATTGCATAGCTAGTTTCCAATTTATTGAATATAGGCGGATAATACTTGGAAATTTTCCATAATCCAAAGTATACCTTGATATCCTAAATATAATCCTAATAGTATTAAGGCTGCAGATATTACAAATCTAAGAATTGCAAAACCAACCCTAAATAGCAATATCACAAGTAATGCAATTAAAATGATACTCACAATACTCATTATCAACACTCCTCATGAATATCCATAAACAATAATATAGTTATATTATAAAACATTCTTGATTAATTTGGTATCATACTTTAGTGCATACCATTTTCATGCTTAAGACTGATGATGTTGTGACAACGGTCATTTATAATAATATGGAATACTATTGGAGGGTATTTAATGCGATTTTTACTTAGTATTATTAAAAATATCATTGCAGTCATAGCTATTATTTGTATTATATATTTTGCATTAAAATACGCACCATTTTTAAGAGATCAAGATTGGAATCCAATTAATCATCCTATTAATAATGAGCAAGTCAGTAACGCACCAAATAATTTGAATCGTCCACAAAATATTCCGGCTAATGGTAAGCATTATGAAATCCAAGATAATGATATTTTACAAAATATACCAGCAAGTCAAACTAGAAATGTATTTAAATATTTGGATAAAAAAGAGTTCATGGCGGTTTCTGGTCTAGGTAGAATGGGATATAATGACAATTATTTAGCAGGTCAACGCGATGATGAATTCATTATTTATAAATTTGGTAGTGATCATATTAAAGTGTATCGAACTGAAATAGAAATGGAACAAGATTTAAATGCGCTCGGTCAATATATTGAATTAAGACCTTATGATGCATATTAATTAAGTTTTCATAATTGAACTCGCTTATTTTCTGCGTTATGGTTATGTTATAAACTAAATTTCGAAGGTTGGTGTGATGAATGTCTGAACAATCTAAAGAAAAACAAGCAAATGAACAAGCTAAAGCGCAAAATCTTTTCGCGAAATGGAGAAAAGATGAAAAACTTTATAGTGATGATGATAAAAAAGATAAAGACAAAAAGTAAAATTAATTTCAAAATGAGTTTGATGAGTAAGATTAGATAATATAGGCTATGTAACACGTTTCGCATTAGTCTAGTTATCTAATCTCTTTTTTATTTTAAGATGATACTATAGAATAAACTTAGTGCTTTATTTAAGACTCCGAGTAATATAAAATAATATAGGATGATTAAAATTAGAATTTATAGAGGTGTTATGAGTGCAAAAGTTTTTCAAAAATAACAAATTAATTGTTGTTTTTTGTGCGGTTATTATTTTTATTGCACTGATTGGTTTGTCATTAAGATCTCAGACGCAATCACCTCCTGAACAATATGTGGGGGATTCCGTTTCTCTTGGACAAAGAGTCGTGAGTTATCCTGTCAATTTTGTTACTGGAGCGATTAATAATCTTTTTAGCTCAAATAAAACAACTGATAATAATAAAGTGAAACAGCTAGAGGCTAAAAATGAAAAGCTAGAAGCGGAAAATAAAGATTTAAAAAAAGAATTAGATATGACTGACATTTCTAAATATGATCCTATTTCTGGTGCAGTAATCGCTAGAAATGCAGATCAGTGGATGAATACAGTTATTATCGATAAAGGTAAAAAAGATGGTGTTAAATCTAATATGGCTGTTATGACCGCTGAAGGTTTAGTTGGAAGGGTAACGAAAGTCAACCAATTTTCATCTCAAGTAGACTTATTATCAACGAATACAAGAACAGGTAAATTGTCTGTTAATATTCAACATGATTCTAAAAATGTGTTTGGCTTAATCGACCATTACGATAAAAAGAATCAGGAACTTGTGATTGGAAACATTAATAATAAAGATAAGATTTCAAAAGGCGATAAAGTTGTTACAAGCGGATTAGCCGATCAATTGCCAAGTGATTTATACATAGGTGAAGTTACCAAAGTTGAGAATGATGAGTATGGATTAGCAAAAGAAGTGAGAGTTAAGACGGGTGCCAATTTATCAGATATTAGCCACGTTTATATTGCCAAAAAAGATCCTGACAATGGTACGGATGAAAGCAGGGACAATTGATGAGAGTATTGTGGTATTTAATTGTTGGCGTTGTGTTGTTTTACATCGACAGCATCATTGGACTTGTGATACCGATGCATTTTGGTCATTTTGAGTTTAATCTTATCCCACACTTAATGTTATTATATATTTTGTTGTTAACAATTTATCGTGGCTTCGGTATAGGATTAATCTTTGCAGTATTATTTGGAATTGTAACGGATGTTTATACCGGTAGTGTATATGGTTTATATATGTTTGGTTACTTAGCACTCGTGGTTATTTTCGATAAATTCCTTAACGTTTTTTATCGAGATTATACTATGGTTTTTGCACTAAGTATTGCAAGTATCATTGTGTTTGAGATTTATATAGCAATGATATATGGTGTGATTGGGTTCGCAAATATTGATATCATTAATCTTATTTTATTGAGATTAATACCAACAGTCATAATGAATATCTTATTGTTAATGATTCTATTTCCTATATTTATGAAATTAATGAAAAAAACACAAAATCAAGATTGACACATAGATGTAGTAATGGTAAGATGCAGTAGTTGAGTAGTTTTATAGCTACATACAACCGCTCAAATATAGGTTTAAGAACATTTCGATGTCACCTATATATGGCGTGACTTATAATTATAGGAGGTGCAAAGTATGTTTGCTATTATCGAAACAGGCGGTAAACAAATTAAAGTAGAAGAAGGTCAAGAAATCTTCGTTGAAAAATTAGATGTTAATGAAGGTGACTCATTCACATTTGATAAAGTTTTATTTGTAGGTGGCGATTCAGTTAAAGTTGGTGCGCCAACTGTTGAAGGTGCTACAGTTACTGCTACAGTTAATAAACAAGGACGCGGTAAAAAAATCACTGTATTTACGTACAAACGTCGTAAAGACTCTAAACGTAAAAAAGGCCATCGTCAACCATACACTAAATTAACTATTGATAAAATCAACGCTTAATCTATGATTACGGTTGATATTACTATTAATGATAGTGGAAAAGTAACTGACGTTATCATGGATGGTCATGCTAATCATGGTGAATATGGTCATGATATTGTTTGTGCAGGTGCATCAGCGGTTTTATTTGGAAGTGTTAATGCGATTCTAGGTTTAACGACTGAGAAACCAGACATTGATTATGAAGATGACGGAGGTCATTTTCATATCAGAAGTGTAGATACAAACAATGAACAAGCGCAACTAATTCTTCAAGCGATGTTAGTTTCTTTACAAACGATTGAAGATGAATATAATGAAAATATCAGATTAAATTACAAGTGAGGTGTATCCCGATGTTAAAATTAAACTTACAGTTCTTCGCATCTAAAAAAGGGGTAAGTTCTACTAAAAACGGTCGTGACTCTGAATCTAAACGTTTAGGTGCTAAACGTGCTGACGGTCAATACGTTACAGGCGGTTCAATTTTATACCGTCAACGTGGTACTAAAATTTATCCTGGTGAAAATGTAGGTCGTGGTGGCGATGATACATTATTCGCTAAAATCGACGGCGTTGTTCGTTTCGAACGTAAAGGTCGTGACAAAAAACAAGTTTCTGTTTATGCAGTAGCTGAATAATTTTGTCTAGTTAACACCAGAAGTGAATGCTTCTGGTGTTTTATTTTGTTTTTATACAATTTAACTAACTTTATTGTGTTAGTTTTTTATACTTTAATGGATAATGATATAATATTGTCATTGAAGAACAAATAGTAAAAGAGGTGAGATATATGTTTGTCGATCAAGTTACAATATCTCTTAAAGCCGGTGATGGTGGTAATGGTATCACAGCTTATCGAAGAGAGAAATATGTCCCATTTGGTGGACCTGCTGGTGGTGACGGTGGTAAAGGCGCATCAGTAGTTTTTGAAGTAGATGAAGGTTTAAGAACGTTATTAGATTTTAGATATCAACGTCACTTTAAAGCAAAAAAAGGTGAAAATGGACAAAGTAGTAACATGCATGGTAGAGGTGCCGAAGATTTAGTATTAAAAGTACCACCTGGTACGATAATAAAAAGTGTTGAAACAGATGAAGTTTTAGCAGACTTAGTTGAAGATGGCCAACGCGCTATAGTTGCTCGAGGTGGACGAGGCGGACGTGGTAATTCTCGATTCGCAACACCTAGAAATCCGGCGCCTGATTTTAGTGAAAATGGTGAACCTGGTGAGGAATTAGATGTTACATTAGAACTTAAATTACTCGCTGATGTTGGATTAGTAGGATTCCCTAGTGTAGGAAAATCAACGTTGTTATCAATCGTTTCCAAAGCTAAACCAAAAATTGGTGCCTATCATTTCACAACGATTAAACCGAATTTAGGTGTTGTTTCAACACCAGACAATAGAAGTTTTGTAATGGCTGATTTACCAGGTTTAATTGAAGGTGCTTCCGACGGTGTTGGATTAGGACATCAATTTTTAAGACATGTTGAACGTACAAAAGTAATTGTGCATATGATAGATATGAGTGGATCAGAAGGCAGAGATCCATTTGAAGATTATCAAATCATTAATAAGGAATTAGTTAATTATAAGCAAAGATTAGAGGATAGACCTCAAATCGTTGTAGCTAACAAAATGGATATGCCTAACGCAGAATACAATCTAACGCTATTTAAAGAAGAAGTAGATAATGATGTTGTAATCATTCCTGTCTCAACGATTACACGTGATAATATTGATCAATTGTTATATGCGATAGCGGATAAATTAGATGAAGTTAAAGATATTGACTTCAGCGTCGATAATGACGAAGAAGTAGGTGTTAACCGCGTACTTTATAAACATACGCCTTCACAAGATAAATTTACTATTACGCGAGATGATGATGGCGCTTATGTTGTCAGTGGTAATGCTATTGAAAGAATGTTCAAAATGACAGACTTCAATAGTGATCCTGCAGTTAGAAGATTTGCTCGACAAATGCGCTCAATGGGTATTGATGATGCATTGAGAGAGCGTGGTTGTAGTAATGGAGACATCGTTAGAATTTTAGGTGGAGAATTTGAATTTGTAGAATAGGAGTGCTAACAGTGGACAACAAAGATTATAAAAAGTTTTATTTGATACGAGAAGATGTTTTACCTGAATCAGTGGTTAAGACATTAAAAATTAAAGATGCTTTAAAAAATAATCCGGAATTGTCCATTTATGAAGCAGTTAAATTATTCGATCTTTCCCGGAGTGCATTTTACAAATATAGAGAAACCATATTTCCTGTAGATGAGAAAATGCTAGACCATCGTGAATTTACACTCATCCTTTATGTAAATGACATTGTAGGAATGCTAGCACAAGTACTGAATACTATTTCTAAACTACAATTATCTGTACTTACAATTCATCAAAGTGTACCTATGGAAGAGAAAGCTACGATAACGCTATCTTTAAGCGCCCAAAATACTACGATTTCAATTGACGAAATAATTAAAGCTTTAAGAAATATTGATCACGTTTCTAAAGTTGAATTAATCAGTATGAGTATGTAAGGAAGGTTAATAATGTACGCTTATATTAAAGGAAAATTAACACAATTATTTCCAACTCATGTAGTTGTTGAAACATCGAATGGAGTAGGGTACGAAATTCAAACACCTAATTCTTATCGTTTTCAAAAATATTTGGAGCAAGAAGTAGTCATATATACTTCGTTGATTGTTAGAGAAGATGCAGAGTTACTTTATGGCTTCATCAATGAAGAAGAAAAAGATATGTTTTTAAGTTTGATTAAAGTAACAGGCATCGGCCCTAAATCTGCATTAGCAATTTTAGCGACAAGCACTCCAAATGAAGTTAAGCTAGCCATTGAGAATGAAAATGACGCTTATTTAACGAAGTTTCCAGGTATAGGGAAGAAAACTGCACGTCAAATTGTGCTTGATTTAAAAGGAAAAGTACAAATTACAACAGAAACAACTGAATCACTACTCAGTATCAATGAAAATAGTTCAAATAATGAGCAACTAGTGAAAGAAGCTTTACTTGCGCTTGAAGCTTTAGGATATTCAAAACGTGAAATAGCTAAAGTTGAAAAAGTATTGAACAAATCTTCATTTGATTCAGTTGATGAAGCAGTGAAACTCGGCTTAAAAACACTGGTATCTTAATTTTTTAAAAGCAGAGACTAAACATTAACTAATGTAACTGGGGGAGAAAATATGGATGACAGAATGGTTGATCAATCTTTGCATAATGAAGAAACGTCTTTCGAGCTGTCACTTAGACCAACAAGATTAAAACAGTATATAGGACAATCTTCAATTAAGAATAATCTCGAAGTATTCATTAAAGCGGCTAAACTTCGTGAAGAACCATTAGATCATGTACTTTTATTCGGACCACCAGGACTTGGTAAAACAACGCTATCTAATATTATTGCAAATGAAATGGATGTTAATATCAGAACTGTTTCAGGACCATCATTAGATAGACCTGGTGACCTAGCTGCGATACTTTCTGGCTTACAACCTGGCGATGTATTATTTATTGACGAAATTCACCGTTTAAGTAGTACTGTAGAAGAAGTGTTATATTCAGCAATGGAAGATTTCTTCATTGATATTATTATTGGTAAAGGTGACGAGGCGAGAAGTATTAGAATAGACTTACCTCCATTTACGTTAGTTGGTGCAACTACACGAGCTGGAAGTTTAACAGGCCCATTGAGAGATAGATTTGGTGTTCATCTAAGATTGGAATATTATAACGAAAATGATTTAAAAGAAATCATTATCCGTACAGCAGAAGTTTTAAATACTAAAATTGACGATGAAAGTGCGACTGAATTAGCGAAACGTTCGCGAGGTACACCACGTGTTGCCAATCGTTTATTAAAACGTGTCAGAGACTTTCAACAAGTTAATGAAGATGAACAAATTTATATTGAAACAACGAAACAAGCTTTACAATTACTACAAGTAGATGCAGAAGGTTTAGATTATATTGATCATAAAATGATGAGATGTATTATAAATCAATACAATGGAGGACCTGTAGGACTGGATACAATAGCTGTATCTATAGGTGAAGAACGTGTAACCATTGAAGATGTCTACGAGCCTTTTTTAATTCAAAAAGGCTTTATAGAACGTACACCTAGAGGTAGAAAAGCCACTGCATATGCGTATGAACATTTCAAAAATTTTTAATAAATGAGGGAATAAAAATGAATGTTGAGGAATTTGATTATGACTTGCCTGAATCATTAATTGCTCAGACCCCTTTGAAAGATAGAGACCAAAGTAAATTATTGGTGTTAGGTAGAAAAGACGGTCACATCACACATAAACATTTCAAGGATGTGATTGATTATTTAGAAGTTGGTGATACGCTTGTCTTAAATGATACGCGTGTTATGCCTGCACGATTATTTGGTTTGAAAGAAGAAACTGGCGCAAAAGTTGAAATGCTAATGCTTACCCGAATTGAGGATAACGATTGGGAAGTATTACTTAAACCTGCAAAACGAATTAAAGTGGGTAATAAATTATCTTTCGGAGACGGTAAGATTGTAGCTGAATGCATCAAAGAATTAGATCAAGGTGGACGTATCATGCGTTTACATTATGAAGGAATATTAGAAGAAAGATTGAATGAACTCGGTGAAATGCCACTACCTCCATATATTAAAGAACGTTTAGATGATCCTGATCGTTATCAAACTGTATATGCCAAAGAAAGCGGCTCAGCAGCAGCGCCAACAGCTGGCTTACATTTTACAGATGAATTGTTAGATGATATTAGAGCTAAAGGAATAAATATTGCATTTATAACCTTGCATGTTGGATTAGGTACATTTAGACCTGTGAGTGTTGAAGACATCAATGACCATGAAATGCACAGTGAATATTACCAAATGACACAAGAAACAGCGGACTTATTAAATCAAACTAAAAAAGAAGGCCACAGAATCATTTCTGTAGGTACAACATCTACTAGAACCTTAGAGACGATTCGTAGAGATTATAGTGAATTTGTAGCTGTCAGTGGCTGGACTGATATTTTTATCTATCCAGGATTTACGTACAAAGCCATAGATGGTTTGATTACTAATTTCCATTTACCTAAATCAACGCTTGTCATGCTTGTTTCCGCATTTAGTAGTCGAGAAAACATTTTAAACGCATATAAAGAAGCTGTTAACTTGGAATATAGATTCTTCAGTTTCGGTGATGCGATGTTAATTATTTAATGAATGAGAGGTATTAAATATGCCAGCAGTAACTTATGAACATATAAAGACTTGTAAACAATCAGGTGCACGCTTAGGTATCGTTCACACACCACATGGTTCTTTTGAAACGCCGATGTTTATGCCAGTAGGTACAAAAGCAACCGTTAAAACAATGAGTCCTGAAGAATTACGCCAAATTGAAGCTAAAATTATACTTGGAAATACGTATCATTTGTGGTTACAACCTGGAAATGATATTATCAAACAAGCTGGGGGTCTACATAAGTTTATGAATTGGGATGGCCCAATTCTTACTGACTCAGGTGGTTTCCAAGTATTTAGTTTAAGTAATCTTCGTAAGATCAGTGAAGAAGGTGTTGAGTTTAGACATCATACGAATGGATCGAAATTATTTTTAAGTCCTGAGAAATCGATGGAGATTCAAAATGATTTAGGTTCAGATATTATGATGGCGTTCGATGAATGTCCACCTATGCCTTCAGAATATAAATATGTAAAAGATTCAATTGAACGTACGACACGTTGGGCTGAACGTTGCTTAAAAGCGCATAAGCGTCCTGATGATCAAGCGCTCTTTGGTATTATCCAAGGTGGAGAATACAAAGATTTAAGAGAACAAAGTGCGAAAGAATTAGTTGCACTAGATTTCCCTGGATATGCAATCGGTGGCTTATCTGTAGGTGAACCTAAACCAGTAATGTACGAAATGGTTGAACATACTGTGCAATATATGCCAGATGATAAACCACGTTATCTTATGGGTGTAGGGTCTCCAGATGCGTTAATTGAGTGTAGTATACGTGGAATGGATATGTTTGACTGTGTTTTACCAACGCGTATCGCTAGAAATGGTACATGTATGACATCGAACGGAAGATTAGTGATTAAGAATGCTAAATATGCCAACGATTTTAAACCACTAGATGAAAATTGTGATTGCTACACATGTAAGAATTATTCACGTGCTTATATCAGACATCTGATCAAAGCTGAAGAAACTTTCGGTATCCGTCTTACTACTATTCATAATTTACATTTTCTGCTAAAATTGATGGAAGATATTAGACAAGCTATTCGAGAAGATCGTCTTTTAGATTTTAAAGATGAATTCTTTGAACAATATGGGCTTAATGTAGAGAACCCTAAAAATTTCTAAATAAGGAGACAACATAATGAACGTTTCAGCGTTAATTCTACCTATAATTTTAATTATAGTATTTTATTTCTTTTTAATTCGACCTCAACAAAAACGTGCGAAAGAGCATCGTGAAATGATTAGTCGAATTGAATCAGGTCAACGTATTACTACAATTGGTGGTTTAAAAGGAACTGTTAAAGCTGTGGATGAAACGACAGTTGTTATTACAGTTAATGGTCATGGTACTGAAATGACTTTTGAAAAACCAGCGATTAAACAAGTAGACCCTTCTTAATATTAAGGGAGATACGAAACGAATTATCTAAAACTGTCGACAGAGATGATCTTTGTTGACAGTTTTTTTAGTTTTAAAGGGTTAGGTGCAATAATCTTAATTTCACTAATAGATGTGGTATGTTAATATAGATAGGTCATGTAATAACTATGCAATTTTTTATTAACTTGCACATGGTTTATTAAAAGATTATTCTTAGTACATAAGTAAACAATGAGGTGTTCATGTGAAGAAATTTAGTAGGATAATTGCATTCATACTAATCGTAGCCGTTCTATTTGTTGGAATGGGGATGACTTATAAGAATGTAGTTAAAAATGTAAATCTCGGACTAGATTTACAAGGTGGATTCGAAGTGCTTTATCAAGTTAAACCACTTGATGGGGATAAAAAAATCGATGAAAAAGCCTTGCAATCTACTGCTAGAACTTTGGAAAACCGTGTCAACGTGCTAGGTGTTTCTGAACCTCACATTCAAGTTGAGGATCCAGATCGTATCAGAGTTCAATTAGCAGGTGTAAAAGATCCTGATGAGGCACGTAAAATATTATCTTCTCAGGCTAATTTAACGATTCGTGATGCTAATGACAAAGTTAAATTAACAGGTAAAGATATTGTACAAGGCTCAGCTAAGCAAGAATTCAAGCAAGGTACAAATGAGCCAGCAGTTACGTTTAAATTAAAAGACCGTGCAAAATTTAAAAAAGTAACAGAAGAAATTTCAAAAAAACAAGAAAACATGATGGTAGTTTGGCTTGATTTTAAAAAAGGAGATAGCTACCATAAAGAATTAGAAAAACCTGAAGACAAACGTAAATTCGTTTCAGCAGCGTCTGTTGATCAACCTATTAATTCTGATAGCGTTGAAATTTCAGGTGGCTTCCATGGTCAAGAAGGTGTAGAACGTGCTAAACAAATTGCAGAATTGCTTAACGCAGGTTCTTTACCAGTTGACTTAAAAGAAATTTACTCTAATTCAGTAGGTGCACAATTTGGTCAAGACGCACTTGATAAAACTATATTTGCATCTGCAATTGGTGTAGCAATTATATACTTATTTATGGTAGGCTTCTATAGACTTCCAGGTATAGTTGCTATTATCGCATTAACAGTATATATTTACCTTACTTTAGTAGCATTTAACTTTATTTCTGGTGTGCTTACATTACCGGGGTTAGCAGCACTTGTGCTCGGTGTAGGTATGGCGGTAGATGCGAATATTATCATGTATGAGCGGATAAAAGATGAACTGCGAATCGGTAGGACATTAAAACAGGCTTACTCTAAAGCAAATAAAAGTTCATTCTTAACTATCTTTGACTCGAACTTAACAACAGTAATTGCAGCTGGTGTGTTATTCTTCTTCGGTGAAAGCTCAGTTAAAGGTTTCGCAACAATGTTACTTTTAGGTATCTTAATGATATTTGTAACAGCCGTATTCTTATCAAGAGGTTTATTATCATTACTTGTATCTTCTAACTACTTTAAGAAGAAATTCTGGTTATTTGGTGTTAGTAAGAAGGATCGACATGATATTAATGAAGGCGTAGATGTTCATGATCTTAAAACCTCATATGAAAAATGGAATTTTGTTAAATTAGCAAAACCATTAATTGGATTTAGTATTTTAATCTTAATCGTTGGTATTGTTATATTGAGTATCTTTAAATTAAACCTTGGTATTGATTTTTCAGCAGGTACTAGAGTAGACATTGATTCTAATACGAAACTATCACAACCTAAAGTTGAACGTACGATGAAGGATTTAGGATTAACACCAGATCAAGTTCAAATTAATGGTAATGACAACAAACAAGCGACTGTTCAATTCAAAAAAGACTTATCTAAAAATAAAGTCGTAGAGTTAAATAAAAAAGTAAATGACGAGTATGGTCATAAACCAACAGTCAATACGGTATCACCTATGATTGGTCAAGAATTAGCTAAAAACGCAATGAAAGCTCTTATATACGCTGCAATAGGTATTATTATCTATGTATCACTAAGATTCGAATGGAGAATGGGATTATCATCTGTTTTAGCATTGCTCCATGACGTCTTTATGATTGTTGCTTTATTCAGTTTATTCCGATTAGAAGTTGATATCACATTTATCGCAGCTGTACTAACCATTGTAGGTTATTCAATTAATGATACGATTGTTACATTCGACCGTGTAAGGGAGAACCTTCATAAAATTAAGGTTATTACTAAACCTGAACAAATCGATGAAATCGTCAATCGATCTATACGTCAAACAATGACACGTTCTATCAATACGGTATTAACTGTTATAGTTGTCGTAGTAGCGATTTTAATCTTTGGTGCATCAAGTTTATTTAACTTCTCATTAGCACTATTAATCGGATTAGTTTCTGGTGTGTTCTCTTCAGTATTTATCGCTGTGCCATTATGGGGTATTATGAAAAAACGACAACTTAAGAAATCAGATAATGGTAAATTAACGGTATACAAAGAGAAAAAATCAAATGATGAAAAAATATTAGTATAGTTTATAAGAGTAGAATGTTGAATTCAATTCGAATTCCGTTCTACTCTTTTTTAACGCTTTTAATAACTTAACGTTGATTACTTTTTATTTAGCTCAATTTTCGGTATAATGGCTTTTGGAAAAAGGGAGGATAAATGACATGATTAAATCAAAATATAATTGGCTATATGAACCTCCAACACAATACATAGATGAAACATTAGCAAATAAACATCAATTAACACCTATTATAAAAAAAGTACTTGAAAGTAAATCCATTACTGAAGATGCGTCTATTAAAGCGATTTTAAATCAAACAGCCGTCAACCATGATCCATGGCTATTAAGTGATATGGAAAAAGCGGTCAATCGAATTAATGAAGCTATAGATAAAAATGAACGTATTTTGGTTTATGGTGATTATGATGCTGATGGTGTCACTTCTACAACTATATTGGTTAATACGTTAAAGACATTAGGTGCTGAGGTAGGTTGGTATATTCCAAATCGCTTCACAGAAGGTTATGGACCTAATGAACTTGCTTTTAGAAATGCACATGACGAAGGCGTATCTTTAATCATAACTGTCGATAATGGTATACAAGGTCATAAAGAGATTGAAATGATACAAGAACTAGGCGTTGACGTTATTGTTACTGACCATCATGAAATTGGTCGAACGTTACCTTCAGCATATGCAATCGTGCACCCAATGCACCCGGAATATGACTATCCATTTCATTATTTGTGTGGTGCTGGTGTGGCGTATAAACTATCTCAAGTATTATTGGATAATCCACCTAATTATTTTGTAGGCTTAGCTGCAATAGGAACGATTGCAGATTTAGTTTCATTGACTGACGAAAATCGTTCGATTGTAAAACAAGGATTAGCTTTGTTAAACGAAAGTTGTCCGATACAAATTAAATCTTTACTTAACCAAGCGGGTTATAATGACACGATTAACGAAGAAACGATAGGTTTCATTATAGGACCTAGACTAAATGCAGTAGGCCGATTAGAAGATGCTTCGTTAGCAGCAGAATTATTAATGACAGAAGATGAGGAAGAAGCGGAATTTCTAGCGGAACAAGTTGAACATTTTAATATTGAACGTAAAGAGATAGTTGCTCAGATTACTGAAGAAGCATTAGCTATAGCCGAGGATAAAGTGAACAAGGGCAAACAATTTTTGTTATTAGCTAAGGAAGATTGGCATGAAGGTGTCCTTGGTATCGTAGCATCTAGAATAGTTGAAACCTATGGACTACCAACTTTAATGCTTAATATTGATTTAGAACAAAACCATGCTAAAGGGTCAGCACGAAGTATAGAGCAAGTATCTATGTTTGAAATTTTAAGTGCACATCAAGATTTAATTTCTAAATTCGGTGGTCACCATATGGCGGCTGGAATGACAATGGAAATTGATTATATTGAGTCGTTAGAGCAAGGATTAAATGAATGGATGCACCAATTATCAGAACATACATCATTAGAGCCAAACAAACGTGTCGCAGTTAAATTAGAAGAGAATGATATTACGATTAACAATATTCGTGATATTCAAAGACTCAGCCCATTTGGCACGGACTTTGAGAAACCGTTATTAGAATTAGATGACAATGAAGTTGTAGATGTTAAAGCCATTGGCAAAGATAAAAACCACTTAAAATTAATAACTGGGCAATTGAAACTGCAAAGTTTATTTTGGCAAAATGGTGATTTAGCTACGCAAATAGAACTTGGTCAACCAATTAATCTTCTCGGCAATTTGCAAATCAACGAATGGAACGGTAACCAATCACCACAATTTATTATTCAAGATATTGCAACAAATAATGAACAAATATTAGACTATCGAAGTAAACGTAAACAATTGAATTTGGACCCTAATGATACTAATATTGCATTCTTGATTCATCCTAAAAAAGAAAAATTACATGATAATTACTATTATTATGGTGATAAAATAAATGGGGACCATGAAGTCGTTGTCTTAAGAGATTTACCACTTGATTTAGAGAGTTTAAAAATGAGTCTAAAAGAATTAAATTATTCTCAACTTTATTTAGTGTTACAACATCAACAATCAATCTATTTTGATGGTATGCCGACGCCGACGCAATTCAAAAACTGTTATAAAGCACTAATAACTAAAAAAGAAACAAATTTAGAACAAGAAGGCATGTTATTATGTCAGTTTCTAGATGTAAAGCCTAACATTTTAAAATTTATGCTAAAAGTATTTTTTGAGTTAGGTTTTGTAACAGAGGAAAATGGTATAATTAAAATTAAAGATAATCCTAATAAACAAAATATTGAAACAAGTCGTGTTTATCAACTAAGACAATCAAGAATGGAAGTTGAGAAACTTCTTCTTTATGATGATTTTACGCAACTAAAAACTTGGATTAAATCACAAAAGGGTTAGATTATAGGAGGAAATAGATAAATGGATTTAAAGCAATATGTTTCGGAAGTGCAAGATTGGCCAAAACCGGGAGTAAGTTTTAAAGATATAACTACAATCATGGATAATGGAGAAGCTTATGGTTATGCTACCGATCAGATTGTAAAATATGCTAAAGACAGAGATGTAGATGTTGTTGTGGGTCCTGAAGCTAGAGGATTTATCATTGGATGTCCAGTAGCGTATTCCATGGGTATTGGTTTTGCGCCAGTTAGAAAAGAAGGTAAGTTACCTCGTGAGGTCATTCGCTACGAATATGACTCAGAGTACGGAACAAATGTTTTAACGATGCATAATGATGCAATTAAACCAGGTCAACGTGTGCTTATCACAGATGATTTGTTAGCAACTGGAGGTACGATTGAAGCTGCAATTAAATTAGTTGAAAAGCTTGGCGGTATCGTTGTTGGAATTGCATTTATTATTGAACTTAAATATTTAAATGGTATTGAAAAAATTAAAGATTATGACGTTATGAGCTTAATTTCATACGATGAATAATTGACTGGAGTACGACATAAGCGTTGCGCACATTGATTAATTCTTGCGTGATAAGTGGGAGTGAGATAATGAATTCGAAAGGAATTCTATCTTATTCCCACTTTTTTGTTACTAAAATAAACGACTTGTTTTTGTTTTAGTGTAACACCATTTATTTATTTAAAAACTTGTAGTATCATAGAACTATTATTTATATAATTGTTAAAGCTTTTATAGTTCTTTTAACATTTGATAAAATTAAAGTAATACTCGCATTTCTATATCGAAATAGATGATATACTCGGATTAAAGAAGGACAATGTATGTTTTCTTAATTTTCAAAAATTCGAATATTGGTTGAGTATTTGAAATACAAATGAGTTGGGGTGTCATATATTGAATAACGAGTATCCATATAGTGCTGACGAGGTGCTAAACAAAGCTAAATCATATTTATCAACTGATGATTATCAATACGTCTTAAAAAGTTACCATATCGCTTATGAAGCTCATCAAGGCCAGTTTCGTAAAAATGGTCTTCCGTATATCATGCATCCTATTCAAGTAGCGGGCATACTTACAGAAATGCGTTTAGATGGTCCAACGATTGTTGCAGGATTTCTTCATGATGTTATAGAAGATACACCATATACATTTGATGATGTGAAAGATATGTTTAATGAGGAAATCGCACGAATTGTGGATGGCGTAACTAAACTAAAAAAAGTAAAATATCGTTCTAAAGAAGAGCAACAAGCAGAAAATCATCGTAAATTATTTATTGCAATAGCAAAAGATGTTCGAGTCATACTTGTTAAATTAGCAGATAGATTACACAATATGAGAACATTAAAAGCAATGGCCCGAGAAAAACAAGTGCGTATTTCTAAAGAAACATTAGAAATTTATGCACCATTAGCTCATCGTTTAGGTATTAACACAATTAAATGGGAATTAGAAGATACTGCGTTACGATACATAGATAGTGTTCAGTATTTCCGTATTGTTAATTTAATGAAAAAGAAACGTAGCGAAAGAGAAGCATATATCGCAAATGCTATAGATCAAATTCAAACTGAAATGGTAAAAATGGATATCACTGGTGACATTAGTGGTAGACCGAAACATATTTATAGTATTTATCGTAAAATGATGAAACAGAAAAAACAGTTTGATCAAATATTCGATTTATTAGCTATTCGCGTAATAGTTAATTCTATTAATGATTGTTATGCAATATTAGGATTAGTTCATACATTATGGAAACCAATGCCTGGACGATTTAAAGATTATATTGCAATGCCTAAACAAAATATGTATCAATCGCTTCATACAACAGTAGTTGGGCCAAATGGAGATCCTTTGGAAATTCAAATTAGAACGTATGAAATGCATGAAATTGCAGAACATGGTGTTGCTGCGCATTGGGCATATAAAGAGGGTAAAACCGTCAATGAAAAGAACCAAGATTTCCAAAACAAATTGAATTGGTTAAAAGAATTAGCTGAAGCCGACCATACTTCATCTGATGCACAAGAATTTATGGAATCATTGAAGTATGATTTGCAAAGCGATAAAGTATATGCGTTTACACCTGCAAGTGATGTTATCGAATTACCTTATGGTGCTGTTCCAATTGATTTCGCCTATGCCATTCATAGTGAAGTCGGGAATAAAATGATTGGTGCTAAAGTAAACGGTAAAATTGTCCCAATTGATTATGTCCTACAAACTGGAGATATTATTGAAATTCGCACCAGCAAGCATTCGTATGGGCCAAGTAGAGATTGGCTCAAAATAGTTAAATCATCAAGTGCTAAAAGTAAAATAAAAGGATTCTTTAAAAAGCAAGACCGTTCCTCTAACATTGAAAAAGGTAAATTTATGGTTGAAGCTGAAATTAAGGAACAAGGCTTTAGAGTAGATGATATTTTAACGGATAAAAATATTGAAGTCGTCAATGAAAAATATAATTTTGCCAATGATGATGATTTATTTGCCGCTGTTGGTTTTGGTGGTGTAACAGCACTTCAAGTTGTGAATAAATTAACGGAAAGACAACGAATACAAGACAAGCAAAAAGCACTTAACGAAGCACAAGAAGTGATTAAGTCATTACCAATTAAAGAAGATATCATTACAGATAGTGGTGTTTATGTTGAAGGTATTGAGAACGTTTTAATCAAGCTTTCAAAATGTTGTAATCCAATCCCGGGAGATGATATTGTAGGATATATCACTAAGGGACATGGCATTAAAGTACATCGTACAGATTGTCCAAATGTTAAAAATGAAACAGAGCGATTAATCGCAGTTGAATGGGTAAAATCTAAAGATTCAACACAACGATACCAAGTTGACCTAGAGGTAAGTGCTTATGATCGTAATGGTTTATTAAATGAAGTAATACAAGCTGTTAATTCTACAGTTGGAAGTATTATCAAAATTAATGGACGTTCTGATACAGATAAAAATGCGATTATTACAATTAGTGTTATGGTACGTAACGTTAATGATGTCTTCCGTGTTGTGGAGAAACTTAAACAACTAAGTGATGTATACACTGTAAGTAGAGTATGGAATTAATGAGGTGCTATTAATATGAGAGTAGTTGTACAAAGAGTAAAAAGAGCAGCAGTTACAAATGACAGCATTCATAATGAAATAGACAAAGGTTATTGCTTGTTAGTTGGTATAGGTAAAGAAACAACTGAAGCCGACATAGAAGCAGTTGCTAAAAAAATCATAAATGCACGTTTGTTTGAAGATGATAATGGCAAACTTAATTTAAATATTCAACAGGTGGATGGTCAAATTTTATCTATTTCACAATTTACATTATATGCTGACGTTCGTAAGGGTAATCGGCCTGGATTTTCAAATTCAAAGAACCCTGAAGAAGCCAATGCGTTATATGAAAAATTTAACACTGCCTTAAGATCGTACAATGTTGAAGTGCAAACTGGTGAATTTGGCACGGACATGGAAGTTGAAATTATAAATGATGGTCCAGTTACAATTATTTATGAAAGTCAGGATGGCAAAATAATATGAATAAAATAGATGCATGGTTATCTAAACATGATCTTAAAAATCTAACAACATTGGTTGTTGTATGTGCATTTATATTATTTTTAATATTATTATATATGCTTATGAATCATAGTGATCAAGGAAGCAATAGAATTACAGTTTCTGAAGATGCTGAATTACGTACTGGTCCCAATGCCGCCTATCCTGTGATTTATCATGTCGATAAAGGCGACACATTCACTAGAGTAGGTAAATCTGGTAAATGGATAGAAGTTGAAAGTAGAGATGGCACTGAAAAGGGATGGATAGCTGGATGGCATACAAGCTTAAATATTGAAGCGGATGCTAACAAGAATGAACACCCTTTGAAAAATAAGGTCATTGTCTTAGATCCTGGACATGGAGGCAATGACCAAGGTGCATCCAGTAATACTACAAAAAAGAGTTTAGAGAAGAATTATACTTTGAAAACTGCAAAAGAATTGAAGCGTGCACTTGAAAAAGCAGGTGCAACAGTAAAGTTAACGAGATCAGATGATACTTATGTTAGTCTAGATGATAGAAAAATGAATGGTGATGCTTTTATCAGTATACATAATGATTCTCTTGATAGTCCTAATGCAAATGGTGCAACGGTTTATTGGTTTAAAGATAATCAGGAAACATTAGCAGAGACGTTGAATGCTAATATTCAAAAGAAAGCATTATTATCTAATAGGGGCACACGACAAGAGAACTTCCAAGTACTTAGACAAACGAATAAGCCAGCTGTATTATTAGAGCTTGGTTATATTAGTAATCCAACTGATGAAGTAATGATCAGAGATCAAATCCATAGACAAGTTGTTGAAGAAGCTGTTGTTGATGGATTAAAACAATATTTTGCATCTTAAAGCTTGCAAACTATACATAAACTCGTTATCATAGTTATTGAACTTTATAAATAATACCGATATGATTCTTGAAAGTATAAATGAAAGAGACAACAATTCATATAATTGTGTAGAGATATAATCCTTGGCTGGAAGATTATACTGAGTAATTTATAACTTTGAACACAAGAACAGGTGCTTTAATAGATTAAGCCGATTGACGTACGTTACGCGTTTTGAGTGGTAACTTAGTTTAAGAAATAGACTTCGTTACAATTAGGGTGGCAACACGGCGATTCGTCCCTTGTATAGTAGTTATACTATATAAGGGGCTTTTTTTATTAAAGAGAGTTTAAAAAAGAAAATGAAGGAGTGATTGTGTGATTAGAATTCCTAGAGGTACACAAGACATCTTACCTGAAGAGTCTAGTAAGTGGCGCTATATAGAAAACCAATTAGACGAATTAATGAAATTATACAATTATAAAGAAATACGCACACCTATTTTTGAAAGTACAGATTTATTCGCTCGTGGCGTCGGCGATTCTACTGATGTCGTACAAAAAGAAATGTACACGTTCAAAGATAAAGGTGATAGAAGTATAACATTAAGACCAGAAGGAACAGCAGCAGTTGTGCGTTCTTATATTGAAAATAAAATGCAAGGGTTACCAAATCAACCTGTCAAACTATACTATAATGGTCCAATGTTTAGATACGAACGTAAGCAAAAAGGGCGTTATCGTCAATTTAATCAATTTGGTGTTGAAGCAATTGGTGCTGAAAATCCAAGTATGGATGCAGAAGTTTTAGCAATGGTGATGCATATATATGAATCATTTGGCTTAAAACATCTAAAATTAGTTATCAATAGTATTGGTGATGCTGATTCACGTAAAGAATATAATGAAGCACTTATTCGTCATTTCGAACCAGTTATTGATACGTTTTGCGATGATTGTAAATCAAGACTGCATACTAATCCGATGAGAATATTGGATTGTAAAATAGATAGAGATAAAGAAGCGGTTAAAAATGCGCCGAGAATCACTGACTATTTAAACGAAGAGTCAAAAGCTTATTATAATGAGGTCAAAAGTCATTTGGATCGTTTAGGTATTTCATATGTAGAAGATCCAAATCTTGTACGTGGACTTGATTATTATACACACACTGCTTTTGAATTAATGATGGACAATCCTAATTATGACGGTGCTATAACTACTTTATGTGGCGGTGGTCGTTATAATGGATTGCTTGAACTATTAGATGGACCAAGTCAAACAGGTATTGGTTTCGCATTAAGTATCGAAAGATTGTTGTTAGCACTTGAAGAAGAAGGCATTGAACTCAACGTTGAGGATGAGTTTGATTTATTTATTGTTACAATGGGCGAAGAAGCTGAAAGATATAGTGTTAAGCTTTTAAATCAATTGAGAAAAGCTGGCGTAAGAGCCGATAAAGACTATTTGCAACGTAAAATAAAAGGCCAAATGAAACAAGCCGATCGTTTAAATGCTAAATATACAGTTGTCATTGGTGATCAAGAACTCGAGAATGAAACGATTGACGTTAAAGACATGACGACTGGTGAATCTGAAACAATTAAGTTAACAAACTTAGTGAATTATTTTCAAAACAAAAAATAAATGATTATAAAAGGAGAATATAAATGAGTAAAAGAACAACATATTGTGGTTTGGTTACAGAAGAACTTTTAGATCAAAAAGTTACTTTAAAAGGTTGGGTTCATAATCGCCGTGATTTAGGCGGTTTAATCTTTGTAGACTTACGTGACCGTGAAGGTATTGTGCAAATTGTATTTAATCCTGATTTCTCAGAGGAAGCATTGAGTATTGCTGAGACAGTTAGATCTGAATATGTCGTTGAAGTTGAAGGTACAGTAACTAAAAGAGATGAAGATACTGTAAATCCTAAAATTAAAACGGGACAGGTAGAAGTTCAAGTTTCAAAAATTACAATTATTAATAAATCAGAAACACCACCATTTTCAATCAATGAAGAAAATCAAAATGTCGATGAAAATATTCGTTTAAAATATCGCTATTTAGATCTTAGACGTCCAGAGTTAGCACAAACATTTAAAATGAGACATCAAACAACACGTTCTATTCGCGAATATTTAGATAATAATGGCTTTTTCGATATCGAAACGCCTGTTTTAACGAAATCTACGCCAGAAGGTGCGAGAGATTATTTAGTACCTTCTCGTGTACATGAAGGTGAATTTTATGCTTTACCACAATCACCACAATTGTTTAAACAATTATTAATGATTAGTGGCTTTGATAAATACTATCAAATCGTTAAATGTTTCCGAGATGAAGATTTACGTGCTGATCGTCAGCCAGAATTCACTCAAGTCGATATTGAAATGAGTTTCGTTGATCAAGAAGACATCATCGAGATGGGTGAAGAGATGTTACGTAAAGTTGTAAAAGATGTTAAAGGTATTGATGTTCAAGGTCCTTTCCCTAGAATGACTTACGAAGAAGCAATGAGACGTTATGGCTCAGATAAGCCAGATACACGTTTTGACATGGAACTTAAAGATGTATCACAATTAGGTCGAGAAATGGACTTTAAAGTATTTAAAGATACTGTTGAAAATAATGGTGAAGTAAAAGCAATAGTAGCAAAAGGTGCTGCTGATAACTATACTCGTAAAGATATGGATGCATTAACAGAGTTTGTTAATATTTATGGTGCAAAAGGGCTTGCATGGGTGAAAGTTGTTGAGGAAGGATTAAGTGGTCCTATTGCGCGTTTCTTTGAAGATGCGAATGTATCAACATTAAAAGAACTTACACAAGCTGAACCAGGAGACTTAGTAATGTTTGTTGCTGATAAGCCAAATGTAGTAGCTCAAAGTTTAGGTGCTTTACGTATTAAAATTGCTAAAGAGCTAAATCTAATTGATGAAACAAAACTTAATTTCCTTTGGGTAACAGATTGGCCATTACTAGAATACGATGAAGATGCTAAACGTTATGTTGCAGCTCATCATCCATTTACATCTCCTAAACAAGAGGATATTAGCAAATTGGATTCAGAGCCTGAAAATGCACAAGCGAATGCATATGATATTGTCTTAAATGGTTATGAATTAGGTGGTGGTTCAATCAGAATTGCTGATGGTGAATTACAAGAAAAAATGTTCGAAGTACTAGGATTTACCAAAGAACAAGCAAGAGAACAATTTGGTTTCCTATTAGATGCATTTAAATATGGTGCACCGCCACATGGTGGTATTGCTTTAGGTTTAGACCGTTTAGTCATGTTATTAACGAATCGTACAAACTTACGTGACACAATTGCATTCCCTAAAACTGCGTCTGCAACATGCTTACTAACAGACGCACCAGGTGAAGTTTCTGACAAGCAATTAGAAGAATTATCACTACGTATTCGTCATTAAACTTAATAGTGTTTATTACAGTCATCAAAATCGTTATCGATTTTGGTGGCTTTTTTAAATTTTAAATTATTTTAGATATACGTTTATTGATTTATAACAACTATAATTATATTATGTAAACTTATAATATTTAACTTTTTAGGTTCACAAAAAATACATTTCTACACAAGTAATAAGGATTTCCTTATCTTGGTCTCTGTGGTAATATATTCATATAAGGTAGTCATCTGTATTGTTCGTATGTTTGCTTTTTATTTGGGCCTAACACTTTTTGATCAGGGAGCCCAATAGGTTTTCTTGCAGCGCACACGCCTCAATTGGAGGACTTGCAAAACAAGAAACAGGGCACCCACCTGTATATAGCAGGCCGAATGATCAAGCTTTTTATAACTACGGCAATTACGGACTCTACCGGTACGCAAGGCTTTTTAAGTCTTGCGTATTTTTATTTGTCTTTTTCTGTTAATATTAAATTATCGTATTGTTTTTATAAAGGAGTTTAAAATGAAACATCAATTTTCAAGAAATGAATTAGCATATGGACAAGAAGGTTTAGATTTATTAAAAGAGAAAACAGTAGTTGTCCTTGGTGTAGGTGGTGTAGGCTCATTTGCTGCAGAAGCATTAGCACGAACTAATATTGGTCATATCATTTTAATCGACAAAGATGATGTAGATATTACTAATGTCAATCGTCAAATACATGCACTTACAACAACCATTGGACAAAGTAAAGTCACATTGATGGAAGAACGAATTAAATTAATTAATCCTGAATGTAAAGTGACACCACTTCATATGTTTTATACTGAAGAGACTTATGAAGAACTGTTCAATAACTATGATATTGATTACTTTATCGATGCGAGTGATACAATTATTTATAAAGTGCATTTAATGAAAGAATGCTTAGAGAGAAATATTAAAGTGATTTCAAGTATGGGTGCAGCTAATAAAACGGATCCTACACGTTTCCGAATTGCTGATATTTCGAAAACATTTATGGATCCTATGGCTAAAATTATTCGAAATAAATTAAAACGTCAAGGGATAAAAAAAGGCGTGCCGGTTGTATTTTCTGATGAAAGTCCAATTGTGATTCGTGAAGATGTTAAGGCCACAGTTGGAGATGCTAACGCTATTAATCGAAAAGGACAAATGCCACCGTCATCTAACGCATTTGTACCTAGCACGGTTGGATTAATTTGTGCTAGTTATGTTGTAAATGATATTTTAAAAAACATTCCTGTTCGACGTATTAAGGATAAAGGTAACTTATAAATATAAAGACTATGAATCAAACGAAATGCCAGTAATACATTGCATTGGCTTCGTGTAATTCATAGTCTTTTGTTATTTTTGATTTCTTAAATTATCATATATAGTTTTAAATTGTTGTTCACTTTTTGAGGTTGTTTTAGGTTGATAATAGACTTTATCTTTTAGTTTATCAGGTAAATACTGTTGTACGACATGACCATTCTCATAGTTGTGAGGATACTTATAACCAGTGGCGCGACCTAACGCTTTAGCACCAGTATAATGGCCATCTCGTAAATGATTCGGTATTTGACCTATATTTCCTTGGCGGATGTCGCTTAGTGCATTATCAATTGATGTAATAGCTGAATTTGATTTAGGCGATAACGATAGCTCAATAACTGCTTGACTAAGCGGAATTCTCGCTTCTGGAAATCCTAATCGCTCTGCTGATTGAATAGCTGCAAGGGTTCGTTGTCCTGCATTAGGGGAAGCTAAGCCTACATCTTCGTAACTAATGACTAATAAGCGTCTAACAATTGTTGGTAAATCGCCAGCTTCAATTAATCTTGCCAAATAATGAAGCGCGGCATTAACATCACTACCTCTAATCGATTTTTGAAACGCACTCATAACATCATAATGCATATCTCCATCTTTATCACTGACAAAAGCACCTTTTTGAAGACAATCTTTAGCATCCTCAAGTGTGATATGTCTATTTTCATCAACTATTGGTGAACTTAAGACAGCTAGCTCGAGCGCATTCAATGCACTTCTAACATCACCTTGGCTTTGAGTAGCAAAATAGTCTAATGCATCTTCATCAACTACAGGTTTATAGTCAGCTAATCCACGTTCTGAATCACTAAGTGCTCTCTCAATAGCAAGTCGCACATCATTGTGATCTAAAGCGTATAACTCAAATATTTGAGCTCTAGAACGAATAGCGGGATTAATAGCATGGTAAGGGTTAGAGGTTGTCGCTCCAATTAAAACGATTTTGCCATTCTCTAAATGAGGTAATAAAAAATCTTGCTTAGCTTTATCTAATCGGTGAATTTCATCTAATAAAAGAATGACTTGTCCAGACATCTTAGCTTCTTCAACAACCATTTGCATATCTTTTTTTGAATTAGTAACCGCATTTAATTGTCTAAATTTATATTCAGTACTACCAGAAATTGCTTTCGCGATACTTGTTTTACCAATTCCTGGTGGTCCGTAAAATATCATTGAAGATAATCTCTTAGTTTCAACCATACGTCTAATGATGCCTCTAGGTCCCACTAGATGTTGTTGAGAGATTATCTCATCGATATTAGTAGGTCTCATTCTTGAGGCTAAAGGTTCAGTAGTCACGATTTTCACACCTTTCTATTACTATCTTAACTGAAAAAATGCTAGAATGGTATTATATATTATTCGAATTAAGTGAGGTTATGTTATGAAGATATCAACGAAAGGGAGATATGGCTTAACTTTAATGATTTCCCTTGCTAAAAGAGAAGGGCAAGGATGCGTATCTTTAAAGTCAATTGCTGAAGAGAATAGTTTGAGTGATTTATATCTCGAACAATTAGTTGGCCCTTTAAGAAATGCTGGTTTAATTCGAAGTGTTCGTGGTGCTAAAGGTGGTTATCAACTAAGAGTGCCAGCTGACGAAATTAAAGCAGGCGATATTATTCGCTTATTAGAAGGCCCTATTACAATAGTAGAAAGTATTGAATCAGAACCACCTGCACAAAAACAGTTATGGTTACGTATGAGAGATGCAGTTAGAGAAGTATTAGATAATACCACTTTAAAATATTTAGCAGATTATGTTGAAACTGATGATAAACTTGATGGTTACATGTTTTATATTTAATTTTAAATAAATGTTTATAATAAGTTGTAAGTGGTAAACAGATAATACATCAGTATAGATACATTGATTTTTTGTATCTCAGAATGCACGCAATACTTGATCGATAATTATTCTTAAATTTGAAAGGAGAATTTCATTATGGGATTCATGGATAAAGCGAAAGATGCAGCAGAAAAATTTAAAAATAGCGATAACGAACAAGTTAATAAAGCTAAAGATAAAATCAATGAATATACTGAAAAAGGCAACGATGATAAAAAAGAAGATAAATAATTAAATTTTACAAGTATAGGATAACATTCCTAAAAATATAGCCAGTAAAAGCACATCACAATGTCGCTTTTACTGGCTTATTTATATATGCTATTACATTTTTTGCATACTTTTTGATAAGGATTTACATAACGATGTTTTAAGATTTATTTTTCAATGCCACTCTTTAATCAATTACTAGGGGATACCTAAAAACATATAAAGAGGGGCAATGAATCCAAATTGATTATTGTCCCACTCTCAAATTACATTCTATATGCTCATAATGATTTAAATTACCTTACGTTACTTTATATACCAACTATTGGTTTAATTTTTCGATTACATTGTGTAAACGTTTAAACGATTCAAATTGTTTATCTTGATTATAAATATAACTAATGCCCATTAATTCATCAATATCTCCATATTCCTCAATAAATGATTCTAATTTTTCTTTTACGGTTTCTTCAGAACCTATTAACGAATCGTTAAATCTTTGTTGAGCCATTTCATATTCTCTAGGTGTTAAAAGCGCTTGTAAATCATTTGTCGGTGGTTGTACTGGCTGCATTCTACCACGCGCTATGCCAATAAACACTTGTGCTAAAGTACTTGCTAAGTATTCGGCTTCTTCATCCGTTTCGGCTACAATCGCATTTAAACATACAATCATATATGGTTGATCTAACACATCTGAAGGTTCGAACAACTCTTTGTAAATTTGCATAGCTTCTTTCATTTGTTGAGGTGCAAAATGACCTGCAAAAACATAAGGTAATCCTTTACGTGCAGCTAAATGCGCTGAATCTGTAGAAGAACCCAAAATATATAATGGTACATTTTTACCTACTGCCGGATACGCTCTTACATAAGCTTGTTTGTTACCAGGTCCGAAATAAGTTTGTAATTGTTCAACTTCTTCAGGGAATTCGTAAACACCATTATGTTGATCACGTCGTAACGCACTTGCAGTCATCATATCTGTACCTGGTGCTCTTCCTAAACCTAGATCAACTCTATTTGGAAAGAGTGTCTCCATTGTTCCAAATTGTTCAGCAACAATCAAAGGCGCATGGTTTGGCAACATGATACCTCCAGATCCAACTTTGATACGGTGTGTGTGTTCAAGTGCATGTTGAATTAATAGAGAAGTCGCAGAACTTACTAAATTAGGTGCATTATGATGTTCTGCAATCCAATAACGTTCATAATTAAGTGAATCTAGTTCTTGAGCTAAACTAACCATGTCCTCAATGGCCTCTTTATCACTTTGACCTTCTCTAATTGGAACTAAATTTAATGCAGATACCTTAATATTACCCACAAATTTCATCTCCTCAAATATATTTAGTATGCTTAAGTTTAACAAGAGCAATGATAGAGTGATATTGAAATGCTCAAAGTTGCAAAAAAATTGTAAAATTAAGTTAACTTTCGTTAATCACAATACAGAGGCTGGGACAAAAATAATATAAAGAAGCTATTTTGCAAATTCGCAGTAGCTGACTGAACTGAGAAGGCGCTTTAATCAAACTTTTCTCGGTTCTAGTCATCCTTGCGAGCGGGGCCCCAACAAAGAGAATTTCACTAAGAAATTCTACAAGCAAAGCAAGCTGGGAGTCGGGGCCCCAGCAAAGAGAATTTCACTAAGAAATTCTACAAGCAAAGCAAGCTGGGAGTGGACGACGAATTTAAAAGAATTCTGTCCCACTCCCATATTTTATAAATCTCGGGCTTTATAGCCAATCATATTAATCAAATCTTTAGGATGACTAT
>NZ_JAESMM010000039.1:0-17845 GCF_017893165.1 Staphylococcus sp. GDX8P54P | reverse complement strand
CTTGACTAATCGTAGGAAACGGGAGTGGGACAGAATTCTTTTGAATTCGTCGTCCCACTCCCAACTTGCTTTGCTTGTAGAATTTCTTAGTGAAATTCTCTTTGTTGGGGCCCCGACTCCCAACTTGCTTTGCTTGTAGAATTTTTTAGTGAAATTCTCTTAGTTGGGTCCCCACCCGCAAGGATGACTAGAACTGAGAAAAGCTTGGTTTAAGCCCCTTATCAGTTCAGTCAGCAACTGCGAATTTGCTAAATAGCATGATTATATTATTTATGTCCCAGAGTGCTGTAATAAAAGTGACGTTATTTAATTGGAATAATTTTTCATGAAGAATAGCAATGATTGCAATTCTATACCTAAGTCAATATGATGAACTTGTACACTATTAGGTACTTCTATTCTAGTTGGTGTGAAATTTAAAATACCATTAATATTTGCTTCAATTAACTCATTTGCCACACGTTGCGCTACACTTTCTGGCGTCGTTAAAATAACAACATTAATATCTTTGTCAGCAAGAACTTGTTTTAAGTCGTTCATATGATGGACAGTCACATCACCAATCTTATTTCCGACAATGTGCTCATCAACATCAAAAGCCTCTGTAATGGTCATTTCATCATGAATTGAAAAGTTATACGTTAAAAGTGCTCTACCTAAATTACCAACACCTACCAATGCAATGTGTATATTATCGCTATCACTAAGTGCCGTTTTAAAGAATTCTAATAAACTATCTATATTGTAACCATAACCTTTTTTCCCTAATTCTCCAAAATATGAGAAATCTCTACGAATGGTTGCTGATTCAATATTTAATGCCTCGCTAATCGCTTTTGAATTCACTCTGTCTATGCCTTTTGATTTTAACGTGTTAACGAATCTGTAATATAAAGGTAATCGTTTCAAAGTTGCCCATGGAATTTTAGATTTATTTTGAGCCATTTAAAATGCCCCCCTTTCGTTTGAATTTTATAATCTATGTATCCAAACTATTTTGAGTGCTATACGTTTTAAATTTTTAAAATTTTCTTATGTCCTATTATGAATACTGGAATATTATACCTTAACGCATTTTAAAAATAAATAACTTAGTTTCAAGAAACTAAGTAATACGGTAAAATATAGAGTAATATACAACTTAATTTCGAGTAATAAACTTACAAATAGAAAGGTGAAACCTGAATGATACTCTTGCAATTAAATGACATTTCGAAATCATTTGATGGTGATGATATTTTCACACGTGTGAATTTCGAAGTAAAGACAGGCGAACGAATCGGAGTCGTAGGTCGTAACGGTGCTGGAAAATCAACCTTAATGAAAATTATTGCCGGTGTTGAAGATTACGATAGCGGCCATATTTCTAAAATTAAAAATTTACGAATGGGTTACCTGACCCAACAAATGACGCTTAATTCATCCGCTTCAGTGTTTGAAGAAATGTCTAAACCATTTGAACATCTCAAAAAGATGGAACGCTTAATTAAAGAAGAAACGAACTGGCTCGCTGATCATGCATCTGACTATGATTCTGATGCCTATCAACAACATATGGAACGTTATGAATCATTAACCAATCAATTTGAACAACTCGATGGTTATCAATATGAAAGTAAAATCAAGACAGTTCTACATGGTTTAAATTTTAACGAAGATGATTTTGATAAACCTATTAACGATTTTAGTGGTGGTCAAAAAACACGATTATCATTAGCACAAATGTTATTAAATGAGCCAGATTTATTACTATTAGACGAACCTACAAACCATTTAGATTTAGAAACAACAAAGTGGTTAGAAGATTATTTAAAATACTTCAAAGGTGCCATCGTCATCATCAGTCACGATAGATACTTCTTAGACAAGATTGTCACGCAAATCTATGATGTGGCACTTGGTGATGTTAAACGTTATGTAGGCAATTACGAGCAATTTATCGAGCAACGTGATAAGTATTATGAAAGTCGCATGCAAGAATATGAACGTCAACAAGATGAAATTAAGCGATTGGAAACCTTTGTAGAAAAAAATATTACACGTGCCTCAACAAGTGGTATGGCAAAAAGTCGTCGCAAAACATTAGAGAAAATGGAACGTATCGACAAACCAATGTTAGACGCAAGAAGTGCCAATATTCAATTTGGGTTCAATCGAAATACAGGAAATGACGTGATGCATATTCGCAATCTTGAAATTGGTTATGATGCGCCTATAACATCTCCAATTAACATAGAAGTCACGAAAGGCGATCATATCGCAATCATAGGTCCTAATGGTGTAGGTAAAACGACGCTAATTAAGACAATCGCACAACGACAAGATCAAATAGACGGTAATATTACCTTTGGTGCTAATCTACAAATTGGCTATTATGATCAAAAGCAAGCAGAATTTAAATCCAACAAAACAATTCTCGACTATGTTTGGGATCAATATCCAACTATGAACGAAAAAGACATACGCGCTGTATTAGGACGTTTCTTATTTGTACAAGATGATGTTAAAAAAATTATTAACGATTTATCTGGTGGCGAAAAAGCACGATTACAATTAGCACTCCTTATGTTACAAAGAGATAACGTCTTAATCCTTGATGAACCTACAAACCATTTAGATATTGATTCTAAAGAAATGCTTGAACAAGCATTAAAAGATTTTGAAGGAACGATTCTATTCGTTTCCCATGATCGATACTTTATTAATCAATTAGCTAATAAAGTCTTTGATTTAAATATAGATGGCGGTCAGATGTATCTTGGAGATTATCAATATTATATTGAGAAAACAGAGGAAGCAGCTGCATTAGAAGCATTTGAAAATGAACGTAATGATGATAGCAAGAATGATGTTTCCAATCAAAACGTAAACAATAACACCATCAATACGTATGATTCACAAAAACAACAACGCCGTGAGCAACGTAAATTAGAACGTCTCATTGAAGAATGTGAATCTAAAATTGAATCCTATGAAAATGAAATCGCTCAAATTGATGAACAACTGACGCAACCTGATGTATTTAATAATCCTGAAAAAGCTTCATCATTAGCGAATCAAAAACAAGAAACCGAACAGAAATTAGAACAAGTTATGACCGAATGGGAAAATTTACAAGAAAATGTTTAAAACGCATTAATCTTAAAATAGCTAGAAAGTATTTTATAACTTTTTAGCTATTTTTTTGAATCAATTTCAATAAAAGTTATAAACAGTTAAAATGTGATAATACCAACTATCCACAAAGTTATCCTACTTATCCACAAGATATTTTTGATTCATTTACCAATTTTTTACACAAAATTAATCTGCTATCCACATTGTTAAGAACCTTTTATCCACAACTTATACACTTAATGTTGATAAGTACAAATGTTCCCTATTGACCTTTATCAAATGATGTTTCTTCAAAAATAAAACCTCTTATAACATAAGCATTACAATGCTAACGTTCATAAGAGGTTTCTTATCGTAAAATAAATTTTTAAAATCATTTAAGCATCTATTGTTGCTTCTTCTATGTCCATGTTATTTTCACCATTTAAATCTAAATGAGCTGTAACGCCTGCTTGATAATAGTAGTATGCCGCTGCGCCGATCATTGCTGCATTATCCGTACATAATTTAGGACTTGGAATAGACAAATGGATATTATTTGCTTCACATAAATGTTGTAAACGTTGACGAAGTCCTTTGTTACTTGCAACGCCACCAGCAACGATAAGTCTATTCACATTATATGCCTTACATGCATTCATCGCTTTAGTACTTAATACATCTACGACACTATTTTGAAAACTAGTTGCCACATTTTCTTTAACAATCGTTTCATTTTTTTGTCTTAAATTATGCAGTTTGTTGATTATAGCACTTTTCAAACCACTAAAACTAAAATCATAACTATCTTTTTCTAACCATACTCTTGGAAAATCATACGTATCTTGACCTTGTTGTGCTAATTTGTCAATTTGTGGTCCACCCGGATATGGTAAATCAATTGTTCGTGCCACTTTATCATAGGCTTCACCCACTGCATCATCTCTTGTCTCTCCAATAACTTCAAAATGCATATGAGATTTCATATACACGAGTTCAGTGTGACCTCCAGATACGATTAACGCGATTAAAGGAAATGTTAATGGTTCTTCTAAATGATTAGCGTAAATATGACCAGCAATATGGTGTACAGGAATAAGTGGTTTATCGTAAGCAAAGGCTAGTGCTTTTGCTGCATTAATACCAATCAGCAATGCCCCAATTAATCCTGGACCTTGAGTTACAGCTATTGCATCTATATCATGCATCGTGATGTTTGCAGATATTAGCGCTTCATCAATAGTTGTTGTAATACCTTCCACATGATGTCGACTGGCAACCTCTGGCACAACACCTCCAAAACGCTTATGACTCTCAATTTGGCTAAGTACAATATTGGATAAAATTGTGTTGCCATCCTTAATGACACTTACACTTGTTTCATCACAACTTGTTTCAATTGCTAATATTAATGTTTCTTTATTCATTTAAGTTCACCCACATAACCATTGCATCCTCGCCTTCTCCATAATAATTTTTACGTTTACCACCAAATTGAAAACCCAAATTAGTATAAACGTGTTGTGCTATGACATTATCAACTCTAACTTCTAAACTCATTACTTCACATGTATGCTTAGCATAATCCATAACATATTTTAACAATAATTGTCCCAGCCCATATCCTCTGTAATCTTTACGAATAGCTATCGTTGTTATTTGAGCTTGATCAATAACAATCCATAGCCCTAGATATCCGATAATTTCATTTTCAAAAAGAATTACAAAATATTTCGCAAAGTTATTTTCATTTAATTCATGATAAAATGCATCTATCGTCCATGAACTATCATTAAAACTGTCACGTTCTATATCAAATACATTAGGAACATCATCAACTTGCATCGCTCTAATTGTTAATTCTGATTCTGTTGGTTTAGCCAATTTCTTTCTGCCTCTGATAATTTAATATAATTTGGAACAAATGTATGAATATCTTCACTTTCAGTTAAAAGTGGTTTCATTGCAGGTGCATATGGTAAGTGACTTTGTATTTCTCCATCAAGATAGTTTGATAATTTATCAGCATCTTTACCAATATAGACAAATGGTTGTTTGAAATCAGTCAATTGTTGTTTTAATTCTTGAATTGGTAAATATTGATCTTCTAAAATTGTCTTTAATTTTCCTTCTTCATATTGATAAACACCTGTATAAACCGCTTCTCGACGTGCATCAATAATAGGAACCAATAACCTTTGGTCGCTTTCATCCATTGTGGCAGCTAATGCTAATAAAGACGATACGCCATATAATTTTGCATTTAATGCATATGCTAACGTTTTAGCAGTTGTAACACCAATTCTTACACCTGTATATGAACCTGGCCCCTTAGCAACTACAATACCATCAATCTCGCTTTTATCAATTTTCGCTTCTTCAAATAAATGTTGAATACCAGGCATAAGTTGACTAGAATGATCTTTTTTATTTTCGGTAGTCATTTCAGACAATACGGTATGATCTTGCATGATTGCGATTGACATCGGTTGATTTGATGTATCAATCAGTAATAAATTCACTTTCAACTTCCTCCTTAACGTTCAAATAATGTGTCCCTATGCCATTTAATTCAATCGTTCTTTGCGTTTCGTTAACAGTCTCTATATTAATGATTAATCGTTCTTCAGGTAATAAATCATAAATAAATTGACTCCACTCAATAACAGTGATGCCTTCATCTTGAAAATATTCTTCAAAACCTAAGTCCTCATCTGAATCTTCCAAACGATAGCAGTCCATATGATGTAGCTTTAAATGACTACCTCTATAAGATTTTATAATATTAAATGTCGGAGAATTAATATTACGTTTAACACCTAAATGTTTACCTATAAATTGAGTTAGCGTTGTTTTACCTGCACCAAGATCACCATTTAATAAAATGACATCACCAGGCTTTAAGTGTCGAACTAACACATTAGCGAATTGATCTAATTCATCCAAGTTATTAATCGTTATCATTAGTCCCACTCTCTCTACTTATTTTATTAACTAAATTATATTGCTATATTTTTGATTTTAAATGACTTAATTTTCCTAACACAATTGAATTAAGCCATAACAATTTAACTTAATAAGTATAACAAATTCCTCTAGCAATTTCCCTATAAGGAACATAAATTTGAAAAAGGATTGATGTTAGAAAATTCTTAAAAATTATATTGACTTAATAAACACTGTGTAGTAAATTAAGTTTATCGAATTTTTAAACAATTCTAACTATTTAAATATAACCATTCAAGGAAGGAGTATATTAAAATGACTACAATGACACATCAAGCATATAATCCAACTGACAATTTAATTATTTTATTATACTCTCAAGGGCTGGAACTTTAGTATCTTTCAATTACTAAATGTTTAAGTCCTATTTCTCATTGAATGGGACTTGTAGACGTCCCAATCACAAATTGGGACGTCTTTTTATGTGTAACAAACTTAATGTGTTTTATGGGGGAATTATTTATGAGAAGTGACATGATAAAAAAAGGTGATCAACAAGCACCTGCTCGAAGTCTTTTACACGCCACGGGCGCACTTAAAAATCCAACAGATATGAATAAACCTTTCGTAGCGATTTGTAATTCTTATATCGACATTGTACCTGGACATGTCCATTTAAGAGAACTGGCTGACATCGCGAAAGAAGCAATACGTGAGGCAGGCGCAATTCCTTTTGAATTTAATACGATTGGTGTCGATGACGGTATCGCTATGGGACATATTGGAATGCGATACTCACTCCCTTCTCGAGAACTTATTGCAGATGCTGCTGAAACTGTTATTAATGCGCACTGGTTCGATGGTGTATTTTACATTCCTAATTGCGACAAAATCACACCTGGTATGATATTAGCTGCCGTAAGAACCAATGTACCAGCAATATTCTGTTCAGGTGGCCCTATGAAAGCTGGATTATCTGCACAAGGGAAAGCATTAACATTATCATCCATGTTTGAAGCAGTTGGTGCTTTTAAAGAAGGTAAACTTTCGAAAGAAGCATTTTTAGATATGGAACAAAATGCTTGCCCTACTTGTGGCTCATGCGCAGGCATGTTTACAGCAAATTCAATGAATTGCCTAATGGAAGTGTTAGGTTTAGCACTACCTTATAACGGTACAGCTTTAGCAGTTAGTGAACAAAGAAGAGAAATGATTCGTGAAGCGGCCTTTAAATTAGTTGATAATATTAAAAAGGATATTAAGCCACTTGATATTGTGACTAGAGAAGCAATTGACGATGCATTCGCACTAGACATGGCAATGGGTGGTTCCACTAACACGGTATTACATACTTTAGCGATAGCAAATGAAGCTGGCATTGATTATGACTTAGAGCGTATCAATGAAATTGCTAAGAGAACACCTTATTTATCTAAGATTGCACCAAGTTCATCATATTCAATGCACGATGTACACGAAGCTGGTGGTTGTCCAGCTATCATAAATGAATTAATGAAAAAAGAAGGCACTCTACACCCGGATAGACTTACAGTGACTGGACAAACACTTCGTAAAAATAATGAAGGTAAAGAGATTAAAAACTTTGAGGTCATTCACTCACTTGACAATCCATATGATAAACAAGGTGGTCTCTCTATCTTATTCGGAAATATTGCGCCTAAAGGTGCCGTAATTAAAGTTGGTGGTGTTGACCCTTCTATCAAAACATTCACTGGTAAGGCAATCTGTTTCAACTCACATGATGAAGCAGTCGAGGCCATTGATAACAAAATCGTTCGTGAAGGTCACGTCGTTGTTATACGTTACGAAGGACCTAAAGGAGGACCAGGAATGCCTGAAATGTTAGCACCTACCTCTTCAATTGTAGGTAGAGGATTAGGTAAAGACGTTGCATTAATTACTGATGGTAGATTTTCTGGAGCAACAAGAGGTATTGCTGTTGGACATATTTCACCAGAAGCCGCATCAGGTGGTCCTATTGGCCTCATTAAAGACGGTGATGAAATTACGATTGATTTAATCAATCGCACTTTAGATGTTAATCAAACTGAAGAAGAACTTAATCAACGCAAAAAAGCACTACAACCTTTTAAAGCTAAAGTAAAATCAGGTTATCTAGCGAGATATACCGCTTTGGTAACGAGTGCGAACACTGGTGGCATAATGCAAGTTCCCGAAAATCTTATCTAACTAAAGGAGTTGTTCATCATGGCAAATAAAATGGAAAGTAACGTCGTTAGTTCATCAACTACGGCACATTCAAATCAATCTAATCTGAAAGCAGACGTCAATAGTAACGAGAATCACACACTAAGAGCTGGCTCAGAACTTTTAGTTGAAGCCCTATTACATGAAGATGTTGACTTTATTTTCGGCTACCCTGGTGGTGCAGTTTTACCTTTATACGACACGTTTTATGATGGTAAAATTAAACACATTTTGGCAAGACATGAGCAAGGTGCGACACATGCTGCTGAAGGCTATGCTAGAGTATCTGGCAAAACTGGTGTAGTCGTAGTTACAAGTGGTCCTGGCGCTACAAATGCAATTACAGGAATTACAGATGCTTATTGTGATTCCCTCCCCTTGGTGGTATTCACAGGACAAGTAGCAACGCCAGGTATTGGTAAAGATGCCTTTCAAGAGGCAGATTTACTTTCTATGACAACACCAATCACGAAGGCGAATTTCCAAGTTAAAAATGTAAACGATATTCCTAGAATTATTCATGAAGCATTTTACTTAGCTAATTCAGGTCGTAAAGGCCCAGTCGTTATAGATTTCCCTAAAGATATGGGTGTGCTAAAAACAACTGCACCACTTATAAGTGACGTGAATTTACCAGCCTATAAAGTTACTGAAGAACCTCAGAATAAAGACATTGATCAATTAGTTCATTATCTATCTAAGGCCAAACAACCAGTAGTCTTAGCAGGTGCAGGGATAAATCATTCGCAATCCAACGATTTATTAACGCAGTTTGTAACGAAACATCAAATTCCAGTAGTAACTACACTATTAGGCTTAGGTGCGATTCCATACGATAATCCATTATTTCTAGGTATGGGGGGTATGCATGGATCTTACGCTAGCAATATGGCTTTAACTGAATGTGATTTATTACTTAATTTGGGTAGTCGATTCGATGATAGACTTGCAAGCAAACCGGATGAATTTGCACCGAATGCTATTGTTGTTCATGTGGATATTGATGAATCGGAAATCAATAAAGTAATTGCCACTGATTTGGGAATTGTAGCTGATTGTAAACAGGTATTGACAGCTTTGTCTCATAAGTTTAAAAATGAAACTTCTCATGATGAATGGGTTCAACATTGTCTTGAAAATAAAAGCAAACATCCTTTTAAATATACAGTGGCTGATGACACATTTTGTAAGCCCCAAAAGGCGATTGAATATATTGGGCAAATTACACACGGTGAAGCCATCGTTACTACTGATGTTGGGCAACATCAAATGTGGGCGGCTCAATTCTATCCTTTCAAACATCATGGTCAATGGGTTACAAGTGGCGGATTAGGTACGATGGGCTTTGGTATTCCTTCTGCGATTGGTGCTCAATTAGCTGAACCCGACAAAACTGTTATCTGTTTCGTTGGTGATGGTGGGTTCCAAATGACGAATCAGGAAATGGCATTACTTCCTGAATACGGACTTAATGTAAAGATCGTTCTTATTAATAACGGAACCTTAGGTATGGTCAAACAGTGGCAAGACAAATTCTTTAACCATCGATTCTCTCATTCTGTATTTAATGATCAACCTGACTTCATGAAAATGGCGGAAGCTTATGGTGTCAAAGGTTACTTAATTGATCATCCCGATAAATTAACAGCGACACTTGATGAAGCATTTAATTATCAAGGGCCTGCATTAATTGAAGTTAGAATCTCACCTACCGAACCAGTTAATCCTATGATTCCAAGTGGCAAAGCGAACCATGAAATGGAGGGATTAGAATGAAACGCGTTTTACAGTTAAAAGTCACAGACCAAGTAAGTACGTTAAATAGAATCACGAGCGCCTTCGTTCGACTACAATATAATATAAACGAACTGACAGTTAAGCCATCAGAAGACAACGGCATTTCTAATATGCAAATTATTGCTGATATTGAAGATGAAGCAATTTTTAAAATATTAGTAGCCAAATTAAAAAAACAAGTCAGTGTATTAGAAGTTCAAGTTATCAACCAGCAATAAAGTAAATTCTACATTGATGCGCTAGTACAAATAAACAAAACATGACTAACATCACATTTTATAGATAATAGTATATCTATAATTTTGAGAATATTCAAAATATTGAAATTTTAAATTTTTGGAGGAATGTATTATGACTAAAGTTTATTATGATCAATCAGTTGAGAAAGATGCATTACAAGGTAAAAAAATCGCAATTGTAGGTTACGGTTCACAAGGACATGCACATGCACAAAATCTTAAAGACAATGGCTATGACGTTATTGTAGGTATCCGCCCTGGTCATTCTTTTGACAAAGCTAAAGAAGACGGATTTGATGTATATCCAGTCGCAGAAGCCGTTAAACAAGCTGATGTCATCATGGTATTATTACCAGATGAAATTCAAGGCAATGTATATAAAAACGAAATTGAACCTAATTTAGAAGCAGGAAATGCCTTAGCATTTGCACACGGATTTAACATTCACTTTGAAGTTATCAAACCACCGAAAGATGTCGATGTCTTCCTAGTAGCACCTAAAGGACCTGGTCACTTAGTAAGACGTACATTTGTTGAAGGAACTGCAGTGCCGGCATTATTCGGTGTACAACAAGATGCTACTGGTCAAGCACGCGATATTTCTTTAAGTTACGCAAAAGGTATTGGTGCTACGCGTGCGGGTGTCATTGAAACAACATTTAAAGAAGAAACAGAAACTGATTTATTCGGTGAGCAAGCTGTACTTTGTGGTGGTATCCATAAATTAATCCAAAGCGGTTTTGAAACACTTGTTGAAGCGGGTTATCAAAAAGAATTAGCTTATTTCGAAGTATTACACGAAATGAAATTAATTGTTGATTTAATGTATGAAGGCGGAATGGAAAACGTTCGTTATTCAATCTCAAACACTGCAGAATATGGCGACTATGTTTCAGGGCCTAGAATCATTACACCGGATGTCAAAGATAATATGAAAGCTGTATTAAAAGATATTCAAAATGGTAATTTTGCAAATAGTTTTGTTAAAGATAATGAAAATGGCTTTAAAGAATTTTATAAATTACGCGAACAACAACACGGTCATGAAATTGAAGCTGTTGGTCGTGAGTTAAGAAAAATGATGCCATTCATTAAATCTAAAAGCATTCAAAAATAATAGCTAAGGGGTTGTTAAAGATGGAAAGCCATATTCAAATTTTCGATACGACTTTAAGAGATGGTGAACAAACACCAGGCGTTAATTTCTCTTTTGATGAAAGATTAAAAATAGCTAAACAGTTAGAGACATGGGGTGTAGATATACTAGAGGCTGGGTTTCCCGCTTCTAGTACTGGTAGTTTTAAGTCTGTTCAAGCAATTTCAAATACATTAACTCAAACAGCTGTATGTGGATTAGCGCGCTGTAAGAAATCAGATATTGATGCTGTTTATGAGGCTACGAAAGATGCTGTAAAACCAGTAATTCATGTGTTTATAGCTACCTCACCTATTCATTTAACGCATAAACTCAAAATGACTCAAGAACAAGTATTGGAATCAATTAAAGAACATGTTACGTATGCTAAACAATACTTCGATGTCGTTCAATTTTCACCAGAGGATGCGACTAGAACAGAATCAGATTTCTTAATCAAATGTGTACAAATGGCAGTTGACTCTGGTGCAACGATAATTAATATTCCAGACACTGTTGGTTACAGTTATCCGAATGAATATGGTCAAATTTTTAAAACCTTAATTGAGCACATAAAGACGAACCAAGACATTATTTATAGTGCACATTGTCATGACGATTTAGGAATGGCAGTTGCAAATAGCTTAGCTGCAATTGAAAATGGTGCTACTCGAATAGAAGGAACAGTTAACGGCATTGGTGAACGAGCAGGCAATACTGCGCTAGAAGAATTAGCGTTAGCGCTATATGTACGAAAAGACCATTATGGTAATGAAACGCGATTAAATCTATCAGAAACCAAAAACACATCCGACATTATATCACGCTATGCTGGTATACGTGTACCAAGAAATAAAGCCATTGTGGGTCAAAATGCTTTCAGTCATGAATCTGGTATTCATCAAGATGGCGTTCTAAAAAATCCAGAAACATATGAAATTATGACACCACAACTTGTTGGTATACGTAAAAATGATTTACCGCTTGGCAAATTATCAGGTAAACACGCTTTTGCTGAAAAATTAAAATCATTAGGATATGATATTGAACCTCAAAATCAAGTTGAATTATTTAAACAATTTAAAGCTATAGCTGATAAGAAGAAAAGTGTTACAGATCGTGATATACACGCACTGATTCAAGGTTCTGAACATGAACAAAATGCAATATATCAAGTCGAAACACTGCAATTACAATTTGTGTCAAACGGTTTACAAAGTGCTGTCGTCGTTATCAAAGATAAACATGGTAAGTTATATCAAGATTCAAGTATTGGTACGGGATCAATTGTGGCTATATATAATGCAGTTGATCGAATTTTCAAGCATAAGAGTGAACTCATTGAATATCGAATTGATTCAGTCACTGAAGGTACTGATGCTCAAGCTGAAGTTCATGTGTCATTAAATATAGAGGGTCATCCCGTTAATGGTATCGGTATTGACCATGATGTATTATATGCCTCTTGCAAAGCATATGTAGAAGCGCATGCAAAATATGCGAGTGAAATTCAAAATAAGGAGCGTAATCATCATGCCTTTTAAAATAGTAGCTTTACCCGGTGATGGCATAGGTCCAGAAATATTAAGTGGAACGTTAGAACTATTAGAACAAATAAGTAAAAAATATCAATTTGAGTATCAGTTGAAGTCGTATGACTTTGGTGGTGCAGCCATAGATTCGCAGGGTGTTCCCCTACCAGATGATACTTTAGAAGCGTGTAAAAATGCAGATGCAATTTTACTGGGAGCTGTAGGTGGTCCACAATGGACAAACCCTAAAAATAGACCTGAACAAGGCTTATTGGCATTGCGGAAATCATTAGGATTATTCGCTAACATACGTCCTACTAAAGTTACAGACGGTACAAGCCACTTCTCTCCAATTAAAGAAGAACGTGTCAAAGGAACTGATCTTATTATAGTAAGAGAGTTAACTAGCGGATTATATTTCGGTCAACCTCGACATCTTGATGACCTTAGTGCATTAGATTCATTAACTTACACTAAAGATGAAATTCAACGTATTGCGAAGGTTGCATTTGAATTAGCATTAAATCGAAAGAAAAAATTAACATCAGTTGATAAAGAAAATGTACTATCTTCGAGTAAGCTTTGGCGTCAAACAATCGATGAAGTTAGCTTGGATTATCCAGAAGTAGAAGTAAACCATTTATTAGTTGACGCGTGTAGTATGCACTTAATTACGCGACCTACCGATTTCGACGTAATTGTAACCGAAAATTTATTTGGAGATATTTTAAGTGATGAAGCTTCTACTATACCTGGTTCTCTAGGTTTATCCCCTTCTGCTAGTTTTAGTTTAGAAGGGCCAAGATTATATGAGCCTATTCATGGTTCAGCACCTGATATTGCAAATCAAAATATAGCTAATCCATTTGGTATGGTTCTTTCTTTAGCAATGTGTTTGCGTGAAAGCTTTAACTTTGAAGATGCCGCATCAGAACTAGAACAATTGGTATATCAGTTAATTAAAGAAGGAAAAACAACACCAGATTTAAATGGCCAATATACTACGTCAGATATTTTTAACGAACTAAAAAAGAATTATGAATAAGGAGGAGTACTTTTATGGGACAAACGTTATTCGATAAAGTTTGGAATAAACATGTTTTAACCGGTAATGAAGGTGAGCCTCAATTATTATATATAGATTTGCACTTAATTCATGAAGTGACTTCTCCTCAAGCTTTCGAAGGATTGAGACTACAGAACCGTAAATTAAGACGTCCTGATTTAACATTCGCAACGTTAGACCACAATGTTCCTACCATTGATATTTTTAATATTAAAGATGAAATTGCAAATAAACAAATCACAATACTTCAAAAAAATGCAAAAGCATTTGGCGTTCACCTCTTTGACATGGGTTCAGACGAACAAGGTATTGTTCATATGGTTGGTCCAGAAACTGGTCTTACTCAACCACGAAAAACAATTGTCTGTGGTGATTCACATACTGCTACACATGGTGCTTTTGGTGCAATCGCCTTTGGCATAGGAACAAGTGAAGTAGAACATGTATTTGCTACTCAAACGCTTTGGCAAACGAAACCTAAAAACTTAAAAATAGATGTCACAGGTCAACTACCAAAAGGTGTCTACGCCAAAGATATTATTTTGTATCTTATTAGTAAATATGGTGTGGATTTTGGCACAGGCTATGCTATAGAGTTTACGGGTGAAACAATCAAAGCGTTATCCATGGAAGCTAGAATGACGATTTGCAATATGGCTATAGAAGCTGGCGCTAAATATGGATTAATGCAACCAGATGAAACAACATTCGATTACGTCAAAGGTAGAAGGTATGCTCAAAATTTTGAACGTTCTATTCATGATTGGCGTAAATTATATACTGATGAAGACGCTCAATTTGATAAAGTTATTCAACTCGATGTCACACATCTCGAACCACAAGTGACATGGGGCACAAATCCAGAAATGGGTGTTAGTTTTAATACACCTTTTCCACAAATTAAAAATATTAATGATGAGCGTGCCTACCAATACATGGGTCTTAAACCAGGCCAAAAAGCAGAAGATATTGATTTAGGTTATGTCTTCTTAGGTTCTTGTACAAATGCAAGACTATCGGATTTAATAGAAGCTAGTCACATCGTTAAAGGTAATCAAGTTCATCCTAAGATTACTGCAATCGTTGTACCAGGCTCTCGTTCTGTTAAAAAAGAAGCTGAAGCGTTAGGTTTAGATAAAATCTTCAAAGAGGCTGGATTCCAATGGAGAGAACCTGGTTGCTCAATGTGTTTAGGTATGAATCCTGACCAAGTACCAGAAGGCATTCATTGTGCTTCTACAAGTAATCGTAACTTTGAAGGAAGACAAGGTAAAGGTGCGAGAACGCATCTTGTATCCCCTGCTATGGCAGCTGCTGCCGCTATCAAAGGAAAATTTGTAGATGTTAGAAAGGTGGTTGTTTAACAATGGATATTCAACCTATTACAACCTACACAGGTAAAGTTGTACCATTATTTAACGACAATATAGATACCGATCAAATTATTCCTAAAGCTCATCTTAAACGCATTACTAAAAGTGGATTTGGACCATTTGCGTTTGATGAATGGCGATATCTACCAGACGGTTCAGATAATCCAGATTTTAATCCAAACAAACCTGAATATGCAGGTGCTTCTATTTTAATAACTGGAGATAATTTTGGTTGTGGCTCAAGTCGAGAACATGCTGCATGGGCTTTAAAAGATTATGGATTTAATATTATTATAGCTGGAAGTTTTAGTGACATCTTTTATATGAATTGTACAAAAAATGGCATGCTACCGATAACTTTGAATGAAGATGAAAGAAAATATTTAGCATCTCAGAAAGAAATTACAGTGGATTTACCACAACAGACAGTTTCAGCAAATAATAAATCATTCAAATTTAAAATCGATGAAACGTGGAAACATAAATTAGTAAATGGACTAGATGATATCGCCATTACGTTGGCGTATGAAGATTTAATAGAACAATATGAAAATAAAAATAAAGGTTGAGATACTATGACTGTAAAGACAACAGTAAATGCTAAAGATGTAGATAATGCATATTTACGAATTAAAGATGTTGTTAAAGAGACACCACTACAATATGATCTCTATCTTTCGCAAAAATATGATTGTAACGTCTATTTAAAAAGAGAAGATTTACAATGGGTACGTTCATTTAAACTTAGAGGTGCATATAATGCCATTTCGGTATTAACTGATGAGGCTAAAGAAAAAGGTATTACATGTGCCAGTGCCGGAAATCATGCTCAAGGTGTGGCATATACTGCTAAAGCACTAAATTTACAAGCAGTCATATTTATGCCAGTGACCACACCTCTTCAAAAAGTTAATCAAGTTAAATTCTTTGGTTCAAAAAATGTTAAAATAGTGCTAACTGGATACACCTTTGATGATTGTTTAAAAGAAGCTTTAGCTTATACTAAACAAAATCATATGACCTTCATTGATCCTTTTAATAACGTCAACACAATCGCTGGTCAAGGCACGCTTGCAAAAGAAATTTTGAATCAGTCAAATCATGATGCTATCACTTTTGACTATTTATTCGCTGCAATTGGTGGTGGCGGTTTGATTTCAGGTATAAGTACGTATTTAAATCAATATAGCCCTCAAACTAAAATAATTGGTGTTGAACCTACTGGCGCTAGCAGCATGTATGAATCAGTAGTTGTACAAAATAAAGTTGTTACACTCGACCATATTGATAAATTTGTAGATGGCGCTTCTGTAGCACGTGTAGGTGATATCACATTTAATATTGCTAAGCAATATGTTGACGACTATATTCAAGTAGATGAAGGAGCAGTCTGTTCAACTATCTTAGATATGTACTCAAAACAAGCCATTGTTGCAGAACCTGCAGGTGCATTAAGTGTAGCAGCATTAGAGAATTATAAAAAAGAAATTCGAGGTAAGACTGTAGTATGCGTCATTAGTGGTGGTAATAACGATATTAATCGTATGAAAGAAATCGAAGAGCGTTCATTACTTTATGAGGAAATGAAACATTACTTTATACTTAACTTTCCTCAACGTCCTGGTGCACTCAAAGAATTTGTAAATGATGTTTTAGGACCACAAGATGATATTACTAAGTTTGAATACTTAAAGAAAACTTCTCAAAATACGGGTACTGTTATTATTGGCATTCAGCTGAAAAATCACGATGACCTTAATCAACTCAAATCTAATGTTCATAATTTTGATCCATCAAATATTTATATTAATGAAAATAAGATGCTGTATTCACTTTTAATTTAATGATATAACACTCCCATTGATCTGTATGGGAGTGTTATTTGTGTACATTTAGTTCAACACAAGCGCTCACATCTTTCTTCCTTTTCTAAAATTGCTTGCTCTTTTAGCTCTACTAAACTCGCTTCTCAATTTTCTCAACTCATCAGCTTCAAACGCTTTCTCTTCGTAAAGCCATTATATATATATCATTAAATTTTCGGTTTGATTTTTAAACATAAAAAAAGAGACCTTACGGTCTCGATATCGGCTCATCGCATCCATACGATTTGCCTGGCAACGTCCTACTCTAGCGGAACGTAAATCGGCTACCATCGGCGCTAAGAATCTTACTTTACTTCGAGGCAAGCGCTCGCATCTTTCTTCCTTTTCTAAAATTGCTTGCTCTTTTAGCTCTACTAAACTCGCTTCTCAATTTTCTCAACTCATCAGCTTCAAACGCTTTCTCTTCGTAAAGCATTATACATTTATATCATTAAATTTTCATTTTAATTTTAAGCATAAAAAAAGACCTTACGGTCTCGATATCGGCTCATCGCATCCATACGATTTGCCTGGCAACGTCCTACTCTAGCGGAACGTAAATCCAAC
>NZ_JAESMM010000038.1:0-9540 GCF_017893165.1 Staphylococcus sp. GDX8P54P | reverse complement strand
AAATATTTGACGAAAAGAGAACTCACCGCTACTTACTAACAAAGACATGGGACAGTGAAAAACAAACACTTACAATCATCACGATGTATCCGCACTATGATGGCATTATCAATATTGACCTAACAACCCAACTCATTATGAACAAAGTTTCAGAAATGGATGCATTTGGGTCCATCTATTTTGTGAATCTATACTCTAATATTACAACACCTATTAATCTCAAACATTTAGAAGAAAATGCTTATGATAATCATACAAATATTCAAATTATGAAAGCAGTGAAAGAATCAGATGAAGTGATATTAGCATGGGGTGCTTACGCTAAAAAGCCCGTTGTTGAAGCACGTGTTAATGAAGTATTAGAAATGTTGAAACCACATAAGAAGAAAGTGAAACAACTCATGAACCCAGCAACCAATGAAATCATGCACCCCCTTAATCCGAAAGCACGTCAAAAATGGACATTGAAATAAAAGGGGATTATCTATGAACCATGAAACCACACAATCAGATTGGCATACGGTTGCTAATTGTTTAGCATCGCATGATTACGTTTCAATAGTAAAAGGACTAGTACATCATTTCGCAGCAATTGAAGATGAAGAAATTCTTGATAAAATCTATGATGATTTTATAAATGATGACTCTATTACAACAATACTTAATAACGATTTTCAAATAATTATTAATAACCATCTATCAAAATGAAGCTATATATTACTTTTAATAAAATTAGAGCATCTTTCACCTTGTGGTACTCTAATTTATTTGTTTTTTTATAATAAATAAATACAAAATAATACAATGCTATATGTCTCATTAACTTATTTTCTACCATCAAAAACTTATAAACCTTAAAAACATCAAAGAACCACTTGATATTCACTTGATGAAAGCACTTATTGAAAGTGAAATAGTTATTCAATACTATGGAGCGTATAAAAAACAATCTGTAATCGTAGAAGGTGTAGAATAAGTAATGAAAATTTTACAGCTTCATGAAAAGAAAGTAAAAAAGCTAAGTAATTCAGTAATAAATAATGGAACCACTCACTCCTAAATCATGTTAAAAATGAATATTGAAATAAATAACTTTTTCAATTTATTATTCTATGCTAGAATTTTTATTATTACTCTGACTATAAGGACGACTGCTATATGAAAAATTATAATTTAATAGACTTATATTCATTATATTTCGAAATTGACAAAGTAAAACTAAGAGATATGTTTCAGAATATATCAATTGAAGTAAAACTTAATGAGGCTCAAGTTGATGAAATACTCAAACTAGATATATTTACATTTTATAATGAAATCAATCTATTAATAAGCAAAACAATTGAGACTTCTAATAGAAAAGATAATGGAATATATTTCACTCAAGATTTTAATGTTATAAAAAGGATAATACAATTATCTATTGATAAAATACCTAATACTTTATTAACAAAGAAAAAAGTATTAGATCCAGCTTGTGGTACGGGTATATTTTCAATAGCTTTCATACATGAAATTTTCAACAGACAAATTAGTAAAAATTCTATAGTTGATTTTATAAATAACTACTTAGTAAATATAGATGTTTCAAATGAAATGATTAATTTTACTAAGATCAATATTCTTACTATGATGTATTATCTATATAATGACATAAGTATCTTTGATAAAGTAAAACCTAATATATATGCTATAGATTTTGTTTATCAAGAAAAACACAAAGAAATTAATTTATTTAATTATTTTAATTCTCAAAATCAAAATTTTATTAATGATAATTTTGAGAATTTTGATATAGTTATAGGCAATCCTCCATACGTATCCTTGTATGGAAGACGAGCCATAAATAAGAGTGAAGATAAAAGACAATTTTTAATACGAAATTATGATTTTATACCTAAAAACGTAAAAAATGGAAAATTTAATTACACAATGTTTTTTATTGAAAATGGTTTACAACTACTAAAAAAGAATGGTACTTTAACATTTATTGTAGATATAACTTTACTTGAAAGTTCTTTTGAATCAATTAGAAAATATATTTTAGAAACTGCCATTATAAAGCAACTTGATATCAATTTAAAAGCTTTTAGTGATGTAGTTAGTGGACAAATAATCATTTCTCTTTTAAAAAATGCATCCAACAAAGAAGCTATTGTAAGTATCAAAGATTGGCAAAATAATAACACAATTCAAATTAATCAAGATATATGGTTGCATGATAAATTTTATCGTTTTAATATTAGCGATAAGAAAATAAATTCAATTTTAGAGAAAGTTTACAATAAATCAAATGAACTTCAATATTATTTTCCTAAGAAAGAGTTACGTACTTCTACTATGTTATTGAATATGGAATCTTCCTTCGTTAAAGATTATAAACCAGAAACGGATTTTCACGTAATGCCTTATTATAAGGGAGCCAAAAATTTATCTTTTCCATTTCAAAATATGCATTCAAATCACTATTTTATATACGATACAGCTTTACAAAAAAAGATTAATGATTCACTTCATGAAGAATTATTAAAAAAAGGAATAAAAAATAAAAAAAGAATTGGTTTAGGTAACTTAGAGGTGTTTAAAAACCCGAAACTTTTTATTAGACAATCTGCTAATAAGCTTATAGCAACCTTTGATGGTAAAATGTCAGCTTCAAATAATAGTTTATATATCTTAAGTAAAGCAACTAACGATATAAAAGATATAAATATGCTAAAAATTACATGTGCTCAACTAAATTCTGAATTATTAACATTTATTGCACTTACAAATAGAATTATCCGAAAAGCTGAAGGCAAACAACCTCAAATTAAATTGTCAGATTTAAAAACAATTCCACTATGTTTTAATGAAGAGATTAATTCTAAGTTATTAATTTTTGCAGAAAATGCTACTAAAAAAAATAATGAATTAGAAAGTTCTTTAGAAAAAATCAATCAAATTATTTATAAATATTATGATATTAACGGTGAAGAAGTAGAATTTATTAAAAACTATATTAATTCAAATTAGAGATTTTCCTTTTGAAATTTATATTATATATATACTCAACCAACTATCACCATCAAAATATTACCATTGCGCCTTTAGTTTCTTAATTATAAAAGCGCAATGGTAATATTTTTATTTTAAACTTAAATTGAGTTGTCATTAGAATTTTTCAATTTATCTTCTAGATCTTTTAACATTATTTCTTTTTTTTCTAAAGATTTTATCTGTCTTTCAAATGACTCTTTCCATTTTTTAACAAAGAAATGAATAAATTCTTCTCTAGTTCTATATGTGGGTTCTGCTGCAATATTAACTTGCATCTGTGGTTTTGGATTAATTCTAAATGATTCATTAACATCTTTTAATAAGTAAACTTTTTTATAATCATTATTATATTTTACAAATTCAACACCATCTTGTTTACTTTCATAATACACAAGTACAAAAACTAAATAAAAATTCCCTTCATGAATGAACTTAACTATTTTATTAGGAGTTCCAATATCCGGATTACTATCCATGTTAGTTATTTTAAATGCTTTAAAATCAATCCAAATTTCTTCTTCTCTATCCATAAACTTAAATTTACATCTTGCGTCCCATGGGTTTTTAGTCTTTTCTTTAGGTGCTCCTTGAGCATCATATAAGCTACTACTCTTTCCACTAGATATATACTTTACAAATTCATCTTCTAAGTAATCGCTAACTTCAGCGCCTACTCTTGTTTTACCTATAATATTAGGTCTATGTTTATCATCTATAATGCGTTGAATAACTTCTTCAATAGATGCTACTAGATTTTCTTCGTATTTTTTAAAGTTCATAATAAAACCTCTTTTATTTTAATATTATCACATTTTTTAGAATATTTCCTAAAACCGCATCATTTATGATATGCTTCTGCGTATCGTTTTATACTGGGGTTTTTATAATAATAATGGTCCTTACATTTTCAAAGACTAAATTCACGTGTAGACATATTGAATGCGTCTTATTAGGATCTAATCTAATCAAACAAAAATTTAAGAGAGAAATCATATCTACAGGTTTTTTAACCAGAAGATTATTTTGATCTATTTCAAAAATTTTCAAACCGTTCTTAAAAGTGTATTTTTATAAAAGTATGATAAAAGAGAAATTTTAGTCGCTTACTTCGTTTCAAGATATTACTGATACAATAAGGTTAAAAAATCGGTACGTTTAACAGAACAAGTGTAGGTATTATAATAAACGTTTTTGATTTTGATGAAAAATAAGCTGTTCAATTTTTGATTGAACAGCTTTACCTAGTTATCCTTACTTTTATTCTTTTACCCTCAAAAGGCGGAGAGCATTCAGTATTACAATAATAGCAGCTCCTGTATCACTTAATACGGCCATTCATAGTGTAAGTATTCCCAAGAATATCAGAACAAATGCCGCCAACTTTATTGTGATGGAAAACCAGGTGCGGTTGGGAAAATCCCCTTCCTGCGATTACCGTTCACAAACGCCCAAAAAGAGCAACTGGCTCTTTTAGCTCTGGGACTGTCTTGGCATAGAGAAGGTAAAACCTTTCCCACTTAAAAGAACGGAAAAAGACGCTCTGTCCTGGCATTATCTTTGGCTCGACGCTTGCCCCCATACGGATATTAATCGTTTCGAAACTTTTAATACAGTCAATTTAACTTTTGAATGTAAACTGGCTGCCTTAAGTCACTGTTTATGATTTTATGCTTCCCATGCTCTTTAATTGCTTATTTGACCGCCCGTATGATAAAAACGGTATGCACGGCATTGTTTTTACTCATAACATCTTTATTAGATTGCTCTGTTTTTTAGTGTCCAATGTTATGGGAACATTGTAGAATCCACACTTCAAAGTTCATTCATGTCAATCGATTCGTTCATTATTTAGATCTTAATAATCGAAGTCCATTTAGTATAACAACTAAAGTACTTCCTTCATGAACAATTACACTGATTGTAATATCAGTTAATCCTAACAAACTAACGACAACTAAAAAGGCAACAACTGCCATTGAAAAAATAATATTTTGCCTAATAACACGACCCATATTTGAGGAAATTTTATGAGACTGTACTAATTTAGATAAATTGTTCTGCATTAAAACCAAATCAGATACTTCTACTGCCACATCAGTACCGCCCCCCATAGCTATACCAACATCAGCATTAACAAGGGCCGGTGCATCGTTCACACCATCTCCAACCATGGCAGTAACTCCAAATTTTTCTTTTTGTTCTTCTATAATTCTGGATTTATCTTCAGGCATTACATTAGCGATAACTTCGTCTATTCCCAATTGTTCGCCTACAGCTTTTCCCGTCATTTCCGAATCACCAGTAATTAAAGTCGTGTGGATACCAAGTTTCTTAAAGTAATTAATTGTTTCTTTAGCATGCTCATTCGGAATATCCATTAGAGCTATAATCCCAATAACTTCTTCATTTTCTGCTACGTATACAACCGTCTTTCCTTCTGATGCCCAATCATGATTGAACTGGGTATACTCTTCAGAAGCACTTTCAAAAGAAGTAGGCTTACCAATACGATAATTTTTTCCATTATAATCTCCTGTCAGACCTTTTCCAATTTGATTAGTAACTTCGATGTCTATTTTATTTTTAACTTCAAATTTTTCTAAAATAGCATTAGCGAGTGGGTGATTGGATTCCTTTTCAAGGGCGACTATAATATCAATAATATTTTCTTCGTTCACAGAATGAGTGAAATAGTAATTTGTTACTTTAGGTTCTCCGTTCGTAAGGGTTCCTGTTTTATCGAAGGCAATTGCATCTATATCCGCTAATTGTGATAGGTAAGTACTTCCTTTTGAAAGCACGCCTTTTTTAGCTAGGTTAGATGTTGTAGACAATGTTACAGATACAGTAGCTGCTGCCAAAGCACACGGTGAAGCTGCGACTAAAATCACTAATCCCCTGTAAACACTTTGCGACCATGTCCAATCAAATAGAAAAGGAGCAAGTAACATTACTAATGGTATTGCGATTAAAACTATATTAACATATTTAGGCTCGAATTTTTGAATGATACTGGCAGCTTTTGTTTGATTATCTTGGTTTTGACTAACTAATTGTAAAATTTTAGAGAATACAGTATCCTTGTTTTCCTTAGTGACTTCCATAGTAAAAGTACCTGTTCCATTAATCGTACTTCCAAAAACTTCGTCACCCTTAGATTTCTCTTTCGGTATACTTTCTCCATTAATAGAAGATTCATCAATTGAGGTAGTACCGGATAAAATAATCCCATCAATTGGAACTTGATCACCGTTCAGCACTTGGAGTTGATCTCCAACTTTTAATTCACTGACATCAACAATTTTTGTGTTTCCATCAGGTAGGATTAATTTAGCTGTCGTTGGGTTCATTTCGAGTAGCTTAGTAATTTCTCTTTTACTTCTTCCTTCAGCGTAATCTTCAAGAAAATGAGCGCCGGAAAAAATAAGTATCAAAAGGGTTCCTTCCCAAAAACTCCCTATCAGAGAAGCCCCGATTGCAGCTAATCCCATTAGAATATGAGAATTAGGAGTGAATTTTCCCTTTAATTTAGTATTTTCAACTGTCTCTCCAATTCCTTCGAGAATAATTACATGGTAGCCGGCTGTGATTGTGGCAATTGAAAATAAGATGTTTTGTATTAATAAATTTGCATCACTTAAAAAAAGCCCAATTATAGCCAACACTAAGCCAATAAAATATGAAATAATTGGCATTTTTCCGTGATCATGATCATGACTATGATCGTGGCTATGACTTTCGTGTGCTTGTTGCTCTTGAATATTTTTCATTTCTATCACCTTTCTAAATAAATATGATATATCGGGTTCCAATATATTCGCAGTAAGCTTTACTAAACCAGGACGTTAATTGACCACATCCAAACTTTTTGTATCCAATAATACATCCTATGAATTTATCAACCGTATTCACTAACCCTCTCTGCTACACCCATCTCACTTTCCTTCGAGATATCATACAACGCTTTCCATTCTGTTTTTTTGTTTTCCATATCCATTGCAAAACCCCCTTTTCATATGCCTATAATATTGTTATATGATCATATAACAATATTAATGACGTGAATTATTATTAACACTTATTACTGGTTTACGGAATACTAGTGATGACAGGCGTGATCGATCGCCTGTTTTAGCATATTCATAGTATGTTCATCATCATGGGAATAAAACAATGTTGTGCCTTCCCTTCGGAATTTTACTAACCGTAAATTTTTCAAGAACCGCAATTGATGGGAAACTGTTGATTGTCTAAGATGTAGCGTTTCAGCAATACCGTTTACCGAATACTCCTTATAAAAGAGCAAATGGAGAATCCGGATTCTCGTAGGATCACCTAACGCTTTAAATGTTTGCGATACGACAAATAATGTTTCATCATCTAAGTCCTTATTATTTACTTCCTCTAATTCCTTTTTTTCTTCCATTATCCTTCCCTCACTTTAGGTTTCAATTCAAAACCTTATATATAATAATCACTATTTATCTATATATATTAATATATGTTCATATATATGATATAACCATCTGAATAAAGAGTCAAATAATATTTAATATGAATTCATATATTTTGTTTTGATTTTTTAGAGTAAAATAAACAAAGCCTTTTTAAGAATAGTGGGATGAGTGCAGTATGGATGATCGGGCGTTAGCTTCCGCACTTGGAATTGGTGTTGGCGGTGGACTCGCTTGGATAATGGAAGGTTTTCAAAGTGGTCATGGCTTTATTTATTCATTATGTGCAGGCCTTATAATTGGCTTATTATTTTTTGAAATGATTCCGGAAAGTATTGAATTAGGCGGGTGGGTAATTTTACTCGGTGGAATAGCAATAGGCTTAGTATTATTCCAATCCATTCATCTATTAATGGATAAAATTACAATTATCACTAATAGTCATCAAAAAGATATTTTCGTTCGATCGGGGGTACTTTTAATTATCAGTATAGCAATTCATAATTTCCCTGTTGGCAATATTCCTTTATTTGTGTAATTTGACCATTAATACTAAATTTATCAATGTCTTGAGAAATTGTTGAAACTCTAACATAACATCCTACAGATTTTCTTTTCATTTCTTTCATATTTTTCATTCTTTCATTAATTAAGCAATCGATGATTGCGTAGCTTGGTTTACAATGTTTAGCGGTTCATTTTTGAAATAGATTCCCACAAGGCTTTTGTTTTTAGAAATATGAATTTCATCAATATATCGGTATAACATGCTTAACGTGAAGTGTTGTTGAATTACATTTTCAAAAGACCTTTGAATTTGTTGCTCATTTATTGATAGTGTTGGTTTTGATTGTTGAAGTAACGATTGAGATTGTTTTCTGAACGTTTCTGCATCGATGGCTCCTTTAGCTAATTTATCTATCAATTGTTCTTGTGTAAGTGTGCTCCTAGTTTCTAGGGCCCTTTGTTTTTTGATCCGTTTTTGAATTACATCATTGGTTTAAAGATAAATTGAAGGATGAAACAAATAATACTGGTATTCGTATGTTTAAGCGCTATGCGGCTATCACTACTTCGGCCAAGATTCTTAGTCATGTTTTAGCTACAAATATTGATATCGCTAAAATAAGAGACTACTTTATTGATTATCATACTCATACAGTCTCTGAACGATCACTGGCAGATAAAGCGATTGAAGTCATTACGCAATTTGTAGCACAAAACCGTGGTAAATTTTCTGATGACACAGCGTTAAAGAATATGATTGAGAATTATGGACTAATTGCCTTAAAAGATGATTATATCGAGGTCAAAATCATTGCGACTGTATTTAAAGATATGCTGAAAGAACAGCACTTTCAGGATGTCAACAATGTCGTGAATGCACTAAGGGATAAAGGATTTATCGAATCTGACCATGATCGAATTACAACAAAACGAACAGTCAAAGATGACAATGGCAAAAAACAGTCACTTGTCTTTTACTATTTAAAGCTAGATTCAAAATATGCGTCTATTTTTGGTCTAACTAAAGATGCTGAACCTATTAAAGCTGAAATTAACTTGGATAACAAAAAGATACTTGAATCATGGAAAAAACAGAACGATGATTTAATTGATTTTTAATAACTTAAAGATGAAATCGTACAGGAGTAGATAAAATGGATGAATTGATTGAATTACTAGCTGATTTAGTTATTGAAGAAATTAATCATGCTGATGACTAATAATAACGCCCAACACCAGGCAGGTGTTGGGCTCATCTATAAATTCGTTCATAAATATATATTATCACTTCGAAAGGAGGAAACACGATGAAACAAGCAATTGGTTACTTACGACAGAGCACTACAAAGCAACAATCCTTAGCAGCACAAAAACAAACCATCAAGGCATTAGCCGAAAAACATAATATTCAACACATTACCTTTTATAGCGATAAACAATCAGGACGTACTGATAAGCGGAATGGTTATCAACAAATTACTGAACTGATTCAACAGGGACAATGTGACGTACTATGTTGCTATCGTCTAAATCGACTTCA
>NZ_JAESMM010000037.1:0-10101 GCF_017893165.1 Staphylococcus sp. GDX8P54P | reverse complement strand
CCGTTATGCTTATCCCTTTACGAACTAATAGTGAAATGTCATCTGAGTGTATTATATTAGCATGTATAAACTTTGACAAGGTTATTGCTTTCGTTAAATTTATACCTTAGTAAACTTTCCGTAACTGTTCATTCTATTTCCTTTTTTATCAATTTCACCTGTTGCAATATAACGTCGTTTTAAATCATTATTTAAATACGTGATCCAACGATAACCATTAACTGCAAATGCACCGTCATAAATAATGCTTTCGCCATTTTTTAACACACCTGTGATAGTAGCTTTAGTATTGTGGGCGGTTCTAACATTATTGCCTTTAATAGTAGAAACAGTATATCGCCCTTTTTCTTTTTTATAAGGTACACTTTTAGCATTTAGTTTATAACCTTTAGGTACTGCAACGACTTTATCTTTTTTGTGAGTAGCTTTTTGTTTACTTGCAACCACACCACCAATAGGCTTTCCATGAATAGCACCCGCAATCAGTTTTGAATATTTATCACTATTCTTTTTTATCCAATTCATATCGGATGTGTTAGTGATAAACCCTAATTCTGTTAATCGGTAATTCATATTAATTTCTGCCGATACATTTGCATTGAGTAGATCATTACGTTTAGTAATACCTCTAATTTGACCTAAATTATTTTTAATCACATCTTGTATTCCTTTATCAATACTATCTGCATTAAAGGCACTAGATATAATTACATGACCACCACTTGCACTTGAACCTGCTGCGTCAAGATGAAACTCTGCAATTAAATCATATTTTTGTTTGTTAGCCCAATACATGCCATAGTCTTTTTTATTACCTACACGAACACCATAAGCCGTATCTTGATACATATCTTGTGATTGCTTGCTACCACCATACAATGCTACTTCATGGCCTGCTTGGCGTAGGTATTTAGCAACTTGTGGTGTGATGTTTTTACGAATGAAATCACGTTCATTTGTGCCATTACCAACTGCACCTGGATCATTATATCCATGACCAGCCACGATCATGATTTTTTTAGGTTTTATTTTTTTACTAGCTTGTTTACTTTTAATAATTTGTTTCGCCTTGGTACCTGCACTAATTTTTGTAGGGAAATCTAAACGGATAAAGTACATGGGGTCATCATAGTAATGCCAACGTCTTGTAACCTTTTCTGGACCCCAACCAGGACTTACTACGCCATTAGTCCAACCTTGTCCTAGCCAATTCTGTTCTAAACATTCAAACTGTGTGAGTGTTGCTCTTGTTACAATTGCAACATGGCCTGCACCACTCCCGTATTTATCGGGAAATACAACAATATCTAATTTTTGCGGTAAGAAACTATCGTAGTTTTTGATCGATTTACCATGCTTTTTAATTGTGTTTGCATTATCAAAAGGGATATTTTTAGCATACAAACCATATAACCTTTCTCCTGTAACGGCCATAAAAAATGCATTTGCATAATCGTAGCACTGAAAACCATAACTTAAATCTGAGTTGTATTGCTTGCCTTCCGAATTATCAAGCCATTTTTCAGCTTGTTTTTTTGTCATTAACATACTATCACCTAACCTAACTCATCTAAATTTGTAGGTTGTATATCTTCGTTTTTAACAGGCGCTTGACCTGTTGCTTTGCGATATTTCTTTTCTGCTTTATATTTCTTTAACTTTTGATTTGCCCACTTACCTTCTTTAGTGGTTGGGTTATCTTTGTAAGTTGTATATAAAGCCACACCTGTTAAGATAATTGATGATATCGTTTCTTCATCCACAGGAATTGGCGATATACCTTTGTTTGCTAAAAATTGATTGACCAACGCTAAAAATAATACTACGTATCTTGCTATTACTTTAGGTTCCATTTCTTTCACTCCTTATCCAAAATAAAAAGCCGACACATAAGTGCCGACTTAAAAGAATGCTGCAGCAAAACCGATTGACGCTACTATTACGCCAAAAATACCAGTTATTACTGCACCTACAACTGTTGCGCTATAATCTTTTTTCTTTTTAATCACTTCGCTGACAGTTTCGAGTTGCTTACTGTGATCCTTTACTTGATACTCCATATCTGTGAATTTAGCCCCAAAACTACCCATGGTTTCTGATAGTTTTTCTAGGTGCTTTTCTGACTTCTTTTGACTTTCAAGAGATTGTTCTTGTAGAATGCTTTGGCGTTCTACTTTTATAGATAAGTTGTTTAAAGCATCTGTATGTTTTCTATCAACTTTATCTATCTTTTCATCAACCTTAATGTTGTTATCTAGCCATTCTGTACGCGTCACAAAATGGTTATCGTTTTCTGACAACTGCGACACCTCCATAAAATGAGATCAATATATTAATTGTGGTAAACGTCGCAAATTGTAAAGGAGTTAACCAATTAATTGCATTAAATATAGACGCCGAAGTCATAAAAAAGTAGAAAACACCGTTACCAGCGCCTCCTACTAAGCATAAGTAATTGAATTTATTATTGAGATGTTGTTTAGGTAAGCATAAAGGCGCAATAATAATATGCAAACTAAAGATGATACCTAAAACGCCCCATAGCCAAATCGGCATTATTTGATGTAATGCCATATAAAATTCGCTATCATGTAATACATCAGTTTGTTCTTTGATCCAAAAGAAACCGCGTTCAAACATAAGTAATCCGAAACCAAATAGGAAAATAACTAAAATTTTATAATTAACCGCATTTTCTTTCATATTTAAAACTCCTTTTACAAATTTAAAAGCCACAATCTACTCTGACTGCGGCTTACTTAACTCTTGATTTTCTCTATAAAGTTTTTCGATTTGAACTTGAAGATTAACGATAATTTCGTTTTGTTCATCAATTTGTTTCTTTTGAACTGCTAATTTTATATCTTTATCATCAATTTTATTATTTTCCATTTTCTAGCACCTCAATTTTCTCATTAAGTTGTTGTATCGCTCTGAATGCCCATGTAATCATTGTGTATAAATTAATGCCATCATCATTTACTAACTCATTTGGCGTTTTGTAATTTGCACCAATGATAAGGCCATTTTTAACCTTTTTCTCTTCATCTGATTTATAGTTATAGGAATATAATTCGGTATCATTAATGATTTTACTCAATACATCATCTTGCAATTTTTGAACATTCTCAATATAATCTTCTCTTGCTGCGTTATTAAAGTCCGATGCTTTAATAGGTTTATAAGCATAATTACTATTAACAACTTGTAATGCTCCGTTCACTAATGTATAAAGATTGCTTTTTGCATTGTTTTCAAATACTAAACCTATATTACTTTGACCATTAGTATTATAAGTAAGTAAACCTTTTACTCCTTTACTATTAGAACTATTTGAGAAAACGAACTCATTCTTATTACTATTCGTTTGTGCCATAGGTGTGATACTTACAGAAGCATTCTTACTTTCTATATTAATAACATCATAAGCATCTAAAATTACTTTATTACTATCAGACCTTAACGCAACAACACCAGCATTAGAATTTAATGTAACGCCTCTTGCGTTAGAATAAGTATCATCGAAAAATTGTAATGTCCCCGATTTGTTAGTCTGATCACCATCAATGTAAGTAGAAATGCCAAAATCAGCTAAGTAAAGCGATTGATTATATTTAGTATTTTTTAAATTAAGATATCCATCTTTTAATTGAGTATATATATTATTTGATGTTGTTTTATTTTGCCATGTCCGTTGATAAGAACCATAAGATGATAGATAGTTAGACGCTATTTTTGTATAACTATCATTGTTACCACCTTTAATATCAACTAAATTAGTATCTATAGTACCTAATGAAATCACGTCAGCATTAATACCTTGAGCAGTTAAGACATTTTTATAAGTGTTACCACCATCTTTAGATGTATATATTCCTAAGTTATTATAAGTTATAATATTATTTTTATTTTGTTTATCTTGCGAATGTATGCCTTTATTATCAAAAATAAGTTCAGATGTAACGTTTTGAATTTTCTTGACTGATGCTTGACTACTTACGCTCATAGCAGTTTCAGGTAAAGTTTTTTTTCCAGAAACTACATCACTGACTGTTGAAATTGTAGTATTGAAATCAGAACTATAAGTATCTGCTATGTCTTGATTACCGAAAGTTAATTTAGTTTCAACTAACATTTCATCCCTAATAAAAGTCCGTTCCATTTTAATTACCCGAACTTCCATATTCAATCCTATTCGGTCATCTACTAAAAACACACGATCACCTAAATATGCATGTGAATATTTATATCCTTGGTCTACTAAAGCTGTTATATTAGCTGAAAATGAAATACTCAAACTGTTGTCTACTGTATCTTTCATTTTTTGTATTAATGTTTCTTCTTTCTTGATACGTCCATCTTTAATAGGTGGAGCAACTCTATTACCCAATAATTTTGCTAACGGATGTATATATGGGTTGTTTTGCATAGTTTTAGGGTTTAGTTTTGCTTTTTTAGTTACGTCTACTGTTTCATCTTCTTCATCATCTGAATAGTCACCATAACCTTCAATATAAGTATATAATTCACTTGCATCCACTTCTTTGGAAATATCGTCTGAGTTTAAATGATATTGGTATTGAAAATTGCTATCTATACCAATCTTATCGTGGAAATACATTACTTTATCTTTAATGGAAATTTCATAGTTATATCTTTCAATAAATGTTTTTAAAACTTCAAGTTTAGTAGCTCCTTCACCTAAACCTTCAAATTGCTCAGAATATCTGGGTACAACTAATTGATAAGTGAAAGGTGTGTTTTTAAAAACTAAATCCATTGCTTCGTTTACTGTCAAAGAACCGTCTACACGTTCAATTATTCTGGTAGAATTTAGATAATCAAGCATATACAATATACCAACACAACTAATTTTTAACTTATCACCGTAACCGATCATTGTACTTGAAATCACTCGATATTCATTGACTCCAAACCCGATAATCCACATTTTTAAATCATCTTTTTTATCTAAAAAATGTTTATTAACATTAGTATATTCAATTTCAACATCAATACGTTCATCACCATTAATTTCAATTTCGTGCTTAACTTCGCCCTCCATCATATATTCGTTACCTTCTAAATCTCTTATGAACACTTAATCACCTCCAAAATAAAAAGGTTAGCTATTAAGCTAACCTCTAAATTCTTAATAATCTATCATAAACTAAATTACTAATTGCAAAGCCACCACTTGCATTTGGATGTATTCCATCTTTGAACATTAATTCATTCGCATTTGTGATATTAAAATCCCCTAAACACTCTAACAAACTAATGTAACCTAAGTTGTTATCTTTTGCTAACTCAATTTGAACTTTAGCATATTCTTTCATTGAGTATTGAGTATTGGATAAATTGTTACCGCTAGGAGTTATTAAAAAGATACTTGCGTACGGTTTAGCAGTTTTTATTCTCTCAATTACTTCCTGCATTGATTTTTTGTGTTCTTCCGGACTAATATTTTGAGCCATATCATTTGTGCCTAATAAAACACCAAACGTGTTGGCTCTACAACGTTTAAGTTGTTTAATGTAGTTATCACGATCTGTACTTTCGATATGTTTTGCTTTTAAACCACCATTACCGATTTTGTGGACTACGACACCTTTATCTCCTTTATACGCATATGATCCAATAAATGTAACTTTATCACTTACAATCTCAATGTTAATTGTGTGTTTGCCTAATTTTAAATCAATGGGTGTAACTTCCTGCTTGCTAGCATCAATCGTTACCCAATCACCATCATCAACGTTGTAACGCCATTGACCTGTGTTTAACGTGTGTATTTCGTAAAAATCTAACTCTTCGTTAAATGTCACTTTGATACTATCTCCTGCAGTGCTACTTTCAACCATTGCACTATCCAACCCTTTAGATTGTTCGATATTATACTTCGAATCATCGTATTGCGTCCAGTTTCCATTTAACGACACATTTACCAAGCCGTTACCTACATGATTGTTTGCAAAACTTACAAAGCCGATACCACCGTCACCGTAAATATTTGATATCTTATCTTTTAATGGTAATGTTAATCGTTCACCTTTTCTAAACTCTCCGCCTTCGACCCAGCTATCACCAATAAAGGCAATTTCTAATCTATTATTTATTTTAGGGTTTTGCGCTTTAGCAACATCTGCTACATAAGTTTTTAAATTAAATTTACCATAAACACTCAAATCATCTTTAGAGTTATCAATCAAAGCAGGATCTAATACTGATTTATATTCGATATAATTATTAGGTTGTGAATTACCTTCTACTATCATAAAAGTACTCATTTCTGAAGGTTGCAACGATACTCTCACATACTTTGCGTTATCAGGTGTTGTAAAGATGTTATCTGAAACCGTAGTAGTATTAATAAACGTTTTATTACTATCATAAAAAGCATATAAATTACGATTATTAGTTTTATAGTATTTTGTGTTAGATTTAACGGGTACATAATCTGACGCATTCCAGTTATCATTTGCAGATAGAGCACCATTCGTGGGGTTAACATAATAACTTTTAGTAATTTTGTTCTTATCAAATAGATTTTCTGATTTTTTTATAATCGTTAATTTATCTTCATTTACAGAGTTATTTTTTAAATTTTGCCCCGATAAAGTACCGTTTAAATCGTCGAATGAAACATCTAAATATTTTGAAGGTATGCTCACATAATAAGGTTGATATGTGCTAGGAAGTGTGTTGCCTTTAACAAACATAACAGTGTTTTCAGCCCCTTTGACAAAAGTAAATCGTACAAAGCTTGCATTTGTGGGTGCTGTAATTGTTTGTGTAGAATAGGTATTTGTGTGGATATATTTTTTTGCACTATCATAAAATGCATAGTAAGCAAAAGCGTTGTTTTTAGTATAGGTTTGTCCCCCATCAATTTTGATGAAATCACTAACTGAATAAGAAGTGTTTGCTAATGGTTGGCCGCCATTGCTATCATTTACATTATTAATATAGTATCCATTTGTTATTGTTAGCTTATTAAATAAATTTACACTTCTGTTTGTAAACATCAATTTTTCGATCGGTATACTATAATCTGTAGGTATGGCGTTAACATTAGCGTTACCTGCAATTGCTTGGATAACCTCATCTGACAAATGACTTAGACCTATTTTACCAAGATTATAATTAATATCGTTTACTGTTAAACTTCCCTTTTTAACCAAATCATTTAATGTGATTTGTAAATCTGCAAACTGAGATGCGGTCAATTTACCATCATTAACCAAAGTTAACGATAAATTTTTTAATGTTGTTACCAAAGTATACAACTCTGTAAAATTATTATTAACACTTAATAAGTTATCTCTATCCCATAAACTGTATATAACTCTTCTCCCCATTTATATCACTCCTATTTGTATAAATATCTAAAATCAAAATTAGTTTTTGAAAAAGTTCCATTACTGATTTTTATTTCATTTGCTCCTGGCTTTAATTTGATGAAAGCTCGGTTAGTATCTCTTAATCGGTTATCATCTGCCACTGTTATTACGGGACCATTTAAAACAAGATTTTGATTATTTACTTCTTTATTAAAAATGAAACGATCGCCTGTATTTAGATTTTCTATTGTGAAATTACCTTTGGTAGTTAAATTTTGGACTTCGATTTTTAAATACATATTCCGGTAATCAATCGTAGTGTTTCCACCATTCCAAACTGTAAAATTATTGTCTGTAAAAGAATAATTAGGATAATCTACATTAATACCATCTGCTAATCCAAATTGTTCAACAATTGAAGTGAAGCTATTCTTTTCAACATCTTGCGTTGTATATTTTGATTGCCAAAATGGTAAACCTATAACTTGAGCTTTAACTTCTAAAGTGTGAATGTTTGTACCATTTATTCTGTCTGGCATATAAGGCTCATCTATAGCAACTTTAAGTACTCTAGTAGGTAAACGATCATCACTTATATAGAAATACGGTTGACTATCCAACATGGCATATAATTCGCTTTTCAATAACTTTTGATCGTGTTCACCGTGATAATGTTTTAACCAAAAATTTAATGTTATTTCCCTCTCTTTGTAATCAAAACCATAATTAATATTCCCTGGCACTCCTTTAATACTTTCTACTAATCTTTCTTTTTCTATCGCTGATACTAAAATATCCAGTGGTATAACACCAACTGGATATTTAATTCCATTCATTTTTATATCATGTATAGTAAATGGCAAGTTTATCTACCTCCCATTAATTTAGTTTTTTTAATTAAAGCGTTTTGCTCATTTATACTTTTATTTATCTGCTTTGAATCTAAATAAACATTTGTATCTTTATTCTCAATACCTCTATTACTTCTAGCAATTTCCATTAATAAATTAATTTGTTGCTGTTGTTGTTCAATCATTTGTAGTAATAACTCATCATTATTATTTGAATAAAGGTTATTTGGTGCTTTTAAGTTATTAGGTCGTTTATTACCTCTTGTACTACTTTTCTTATCTATATCTTGTGCAGCAAGTGCCAACATCTTCATAGCGTCATTACGTCTAGATGGATCGGTTGGAATTATCCACTCAGGATAACCGCCTTCTGCAATGTTGTACCAACCAGCAGATTTGATTAGGCCACCAGTTGCATAACCATGTCCATGACCGATAACTTGTAACATTCCAGTTTTTCCATAACGTTTTTTGGCGTAATTGATAGCCGCCATTGCGTTATCTAAACCGTTCATGATGTTACCGTGACCCGGTAGTTTGTTTGCGGCGAATGTTGTAGGTATAACTTGTAGTAAACCTCTTGCTGCGTTTGGTCCACTGTTTATATCTTGAACCTGTTGTCTTGCACCAGCGTTACCGCCACTTTCACTTTGTACTTGTCTTATCCATGCATTGACATAGTTACTGCTTGTTGGTAAACCATTAGCTTTTAATGCTTTGATAATTTCCGGACGCCACTTACTTGCTGCACGCGAGCCACCAGATTTACCTCCACCTTTTGATTGTTTTTTCAAGAAAGGCATAGGATCGATTGGCTTACCGTTTTTTCGCATTTCATAGTGTAAGTGCGGTCCAGAACTCATACCAGTATTACCAGATACACCTAAATAACTACCTGGGTGTACTTTTTTAGAGCCGTTGAAAGCAAGTTTACTCATGTGGCCGTAAATAATTTCATAAATACCGGATTTTATCCACATTGAGTTGCCAAAACCACCGTTATAACCACTTTTAGCGGTAGCTGTACCATTGTGAGTTGAATACAATTTATCGTACACATAGTTTAAATCGACCCCCTTGTGTGGATAAGGGAACGGATAACCAGGCGCTCGTCCATGAGGGCTAAATGGGAAGTTGACACCTTTGCTAATATCAACCCAACCGCCTTCACCACCACCGGCTTCATCAAACCATTCAGTAAATTTATCTTTTATACCGGTCTTTATTTTTTTAAACATCGCTTTCATCATCTTGAACGGTAATTCTGCACTTTTAGCTATACCAAAACCGTCAAGACTGACACCAAACCCTTCAAGTATCTTATCTACTAATTTACCAGGTTTGTCGAACCAATCCATAACGTCACCAATCGCGCTTTTCAACCAGTCTTTGCCTTTGCCTGCAGTTTCTAAGGTCTTACTAACTACTGCTTTACCACTATTTACTACTTTGCCGGCTAGAGCTTTAGTACCGTTTACTACATCACCCACTAGATTGTCATCATGCTTATGTTTCTTAGGTTTTTTACCCCCGCCTAAAAGATTAGACAAGGTACCACTAGCAAACTTAGGTATTGTACCCATACTAAACTGTGGTCGTGTTAACATTGCATGAGTTTGAGCACCGTTTAAGATACGTGTACCTTTTGATAAAGGCATAGTAGTATCTTTCGCAGGCGTAATGAAAGGTTTACCTTTAGGTGGGATTACTGTTTCATGTCTAAATCCACCAGGACCGTTACCTTTACCTTTATCACCCACAGTAGCTAATGTGTTACGGTTTAATTTACCATTCGTTACATAATTTTGTGTGTGAGTGCTTTCAGTACCTGTAGACAATTTTATTTTAGGCAGTTTATCCATGCCTAATTTACCTGCTACCCAATTGACACCTTCGATTAATTTATT
>NZ_JAESMM010000036.1:0-24858 GCF_017893165.1 Staphylococcus sp. GDX8P54P | reverse complement strand
GGAAATAAAGGTGCCGAAGCGGCAGTGAGTGCGATTGAAATGGCTAATTTATTAAAACAGTTTTAATTTGAAATGATAGGGAGTGGGACAGAATTCTTTTAAATTCGTCGTCCACTCCCAGCTTGCTTTGTTTGTAGAATTTCTTGATGAAATTCTCTTTGCTGGGGCCCCGACTCCCAACTTGCTTTGCTTGTAGAATTTCTTAGTGAAATTCTCTTTGTTGGGGGCCCCGCCCGCAAGGGTGACTAGAACTGAGAAAAGCTTGATTTAAGCGCCTTCTCAGTTCAGTCAGCTACTGCGAATTTGCAAAATAGCTCTATTATATTATTTATGTCCCAGCCTCTACTCCCTATCTATTAACGCGTAAATTTTCTCATTGAAACACTTGCAGTTAGGACTTCTCCCACAAAGATGAAGTGTGTCTTATTCTTATTTCAAATGCTTAACATCAATCTTTCGTAGTTCCTCTGTACTCAATGCGGTGTGGCAATATTACATTTGGTTCTTCAATTTCTTCTTCATTCATATATTTAGTTAATAAACGCATGCCAACAGCGCCGATATCATATAGTGGTTGAATCACACTCGATAATTTTGGTCTCACCATTTCTACTAATCGAGTATTATTAAAGCTGACAATTTGTAAGTCTTCTGGAACGCGTATGCCTGCATCTAGTGCACTATGCATGATACCAATCGCTTGTTCATCACTAATTGATAATATAGCATCAGGTAGATGATCTTTTAAATCTTCAAATACCTTAATACCATCTTTATAACTTTCAGAACCTGAGAATTGTACAGTATCATTTAATTTTAGTTGATGACGATCTAACACTTCTTTAAGACCAATTAGCACATCTTCTTGTGCTTTTTTAGAATAATCACCACTTACTAATGCAAACTCTTTAGCACCTGATTGGATGAGTTGTTCGGTAATCTCCATTGCTGCCGTTTTAAAATCAATATTAACAGAAGCGATGTTATCATCTTTTCCGTTTGTACCTGATACTACAACTGGAACAGATGATTGATTTATTAAATCTTTGATCTCATTCGAAATTGTGCCACCTAAGAAGATAATACCATCTACTTGCTTACTTAATAAGTTATTAAATATTTCTTTTTCTTTCTCAGAATCATTATCTGAGTTCGAAATAATAGAATGATATTTATACATTGTCGCTATATCCTCAATACCACGAGCTAATTGAGAATAATAGATGTTAGAAATATCAGGGATAATAACGCCTACTGTTGTTGTTCGTTTACTAGCTAGTCCTCTTGCAACAGCGTTTGGTCGATAATTTAATCTTTTAATTACTTCATTAACTTTTTTTCTTGTTTCAGGTTTAACGTTTTGATTACCATTCACTACTCGTGAAACGGTTGCCATAGATACTCGGGCCTCTCTAGCAACATCATATATAGTTACTGTCATAATTTCCTCCTTGTAAGCGTTTTAATTGTTATTATAACGTGTTTTCATTTCATTTTCAAAGTTTACCACAAAATCGCTTTCATTCAAACCTATTGCTAATATTTTCACATTTATGTCATATTTTATATTATTTTTATCATAAAAGCGTAATTTAACATAATATATATTTGAAATGAAATTCATTCAATGGTCGTAGATTTTATCAATAATTGCAATTTAAAAAGCTATTCATGATTACTAGAAAAAGGTATTATAAAACATACTCTTAATTCAGTAAAATGAATAGCTCATTTCATTTATATATTTAGACGATTAATTTATTATTTTAATTTTTTTGAATTATACAATTCTGCTAATGGTTTTAATTCATTGTAAAATTGATTAAATTCATTTAAATCCATTTGCTGGCCACTATCACTTAATGCGACAGATGGGTCTGGATGCACTTCTGCCATTACGCCATCAGCACCAACAGCTAACGCAGCTTTAGCAGTTGGTAACATAATGTCCTTACGTCCTGTGCTATGCGTTACATCTACCATTACAGGTAAGTGTGTGCCTTGTTTCAAAATAGGCACTGCAGAAATATCTAACGTATTTCTTGTTGCTTTTTCGTAAGTACGGATACCACGCTCACAAAGAATAATATTTTTATTGCCTTGAGAAGCAATATACTCAGCAGCGAAAGTAAATTCTTCAATTGTAGCCGATAAGCCTCGTTTTAAGAGGATAGGTTTGTTCGTTCTTCCAGCTTCTTTTAATAATTCAAAGTTTTGCATGTTTCGAGCACCAATTTGGAACACATCTAAGTATTCGTCGGCAATTTCGAAATCAGCAGGATTTACAATTTCACTGACAACATTAAGACCAAATTTATCTTTTACATTTTTTAAAATTTTAAGCCCTTCAACACCTAGTCCTTGGAAATCATATGGTGATGTACGAGGTTTGAATGCGCCACCGCGAATGAATTTTTCTCCTTTTGCTTGTAAATCTTTTGCGACCGCATCAACTTGTTCTTGTGATTCAACAGAGCAAGGTCCAAATACAAATGATTTATTGCCATCACCAATAACGCCACCATTGTCAAACTGAACAATCGTATCTTCTGGTTTTAATTTACGAGACACATATAAATGTTTTTCATTTTCAGATTTTTGTAAATCAGTAGAAGCTTTAAAAATTTCTTTAAATAATTGCTTTATTACATTATCATTAAAAGGTCCTTGATTACGATCCATTAACTCATTAATCATTTCTTTTTCGCGTTGTGGATCATAAACCTTTGTACCCTGTTTAATTTTCTCTTCACCTATTTTTTGTGCTAATTCTCCACGCTTAGATAATAAATCTAAAATTTGATTATTAATCGAAACAATCTCTTCTCTGTATTGCTCTAATTTAGTTGACATTACTACTCACCTCAATAAAAGTTACTTGTATAATTATATCACTTTAAAGCGATAAAATAATATTAGTTAGATAATATTCTAACAATTAAAAAATAATAGTTCAACCGTTCTAGTTCATAAATTATCTAAAATTTATGAATTGTCTAATTATTATATCAAATTTGATATTCACTTTTTTATAAAAATAAGAAAAAGGAGCGAATCAAAAATCTAATTTAATTAACAGATTTCTGAATCCACTCCATTTAGTGATTAAAACCTCACTTTAAATAAAAGCATTAGCTTTATTAATCATTAAAGGTACGTTTATCGATTTTACTTTTTGCTTTTTCAGTTCTTTGTTGTTGCTTAGGTGTTTTATTTTTAGCTTTTGTTGCCTTTTGCTTTTTCTTAGTATTGCCTTTTGCTTTTTCATTAGCTGATTTAGTATCGTGTGTAATGACACCATTTTCAAATTTAGCAGATGCATGTGCTTGATTATTTTTAACTTGATCTTCAGCTTTATTAATTTCTTTTTTTGTAACTAAATTAGGGACCTTTTTATCGCCTGATGATTTAGCAATTGCCGGTTCTTCTAATAACGTTTTTGTTTTACGCGCAACATTTGCATCATTATCTATTTTATTTTTCTTTGTACGTGCTGCAGATGCTATATTTTTTGCATTCACATGTTGATGATTGCTCGTTTCACCACTAGTTGAAGGATCAGATAAATTATGTTTAGATGATTCAACTTTAACTGCATTTTGTTGCGCTGCTAATTCAGTTGCACTAACCTCTTTAGATTGTTGTTCTTTTTCAGTCTCTTTCTTAGCTTCTTGAATTTCTTGTGCTTGTGGTGATTGATCCGCTAAGTTATCTGATGTTTCTGCTTTAATCGCATTTTGTTGCGCGACAATTTCTTCTGCACTATTGCCTTCATTGTTTCTTAAATGTTCATTATCATCAGCTTTAGCTTCTTGAATTTCTTGCGCTTGTGGTGATTGATCCGCTAAATTATCTGACGTTTCCGCTTTGATCGCATTTTGTTGCGCTGCTAATTCTGTTGCAGTAATATCTTTTGTATCTTGCTCTTTAAGTGCTTCAGCCTTAGCTTCTTGGATTTCTTGCGCTTGTGGTGATTGATCCGCTAAATTATCTGACGTTTCCTTTTTGATTGCATTTTGTTGTGCAACAAGTGCTTCTTTACTAACTTCTGAATGGTCTTTATTTCTAAAGTCTTCAATTTTTTGTTTTACATTTTCAATATTATTCTCAGTTTGTTGCTTAATATTTTGATAACGATGTCTTAATTCTTGTTCTTTATTTTTTGCGCTATCAATTTTTTCTTCGGCTTTATTTTTATAAAAGAGTCCAACCGCTGAACCAATTAAAGCACCTGTAATAAAACTAATCACAAAGTCTTTACGTGATGGATGAGAACTGTATTTGTTGTGACTATATTGAGAACTAGTAACATCCTCTCCATTAGTCTTTTGATTTGCACCTTGACCATGTAAGTCTTTACCAGAATTATTTGTGACAAATGCATCTCTATTATAATGCTCTGTATTTAAACCTTGTCTAGACTTACCATCTTTTTGATTTGGGCCATTATCATGTAAATCATGGCCATGATTATTTTTTTCAAAGTCATCTCTATTGTAATGTTTAGTCGCATTTGATTGTGCTGCACTATCTTGTTGATTTGCACCTTGTCCGTGTAAATCATTTCCAGAATTTGTCGTTTCAAATGCGTCACGATTATATTTCTTACTCATATTAGCTCCTCCTATAAGAAAAGCACTTAAATAAGTAAAAACCTCATTTAAGTGCATTTGATTGAATCATATTAAAAGTTTTTCTCAACGTTAGTAGTGTAATTTTCGTTTGCATGATTTGCATCATTACCTACAGATGTGTTTCTGTAGTTTGCACTTCCTCTACGGTAGTGTCTATTTTGCCATTTGTCAGCAATTTCCATTGCAACATTAGACCATTGAACTACTTGAGAAATTTTATCTTCATTTTGAGAAATATTATGTGTAATTGAGTTAGTTACACGATCAACTGAACCATTTAAATTTTGTACTGAATCGCCGATACCTTTAACACCATCGACAACAGAATTTAAGCGTTCAACTTTGCCTTGAATATCTTCAGTTAAGCGGTTAGCTTTGTGAAGTAAATCAGTTGTTTCACGTGTAATACCTTGAACTTGTCCTTCAACACCATCAAGTGTTTTAGCAACGTGATCTAAATTCTTTTTAACTGAAATTAAAACGACAACGATTCCAATACATAATACTAAGAATGCAATCGCGGCGATAATTCCAGCAATTGGTAAAATCCAATCCATTAAAAACGCCTCCTAAATACCATTTACTTTTAAATAAAAGCTATTAATTATTAATACCCAACATAATTATATATAAACATATTAAAATTCATTTGTCATGCCGACATGTTCTTCATAAGCACGTTGTAACTTTTGAATGTCACCAGCGCCCATAAATAAGATAACAGCATTATCAAATTGTTCTAATACGTCAATATTATTTTCATCGATTAGCGCAGATCCGTCAATACGATTTATTAAATCTTGAATTGTTAAATCACCTGTATTTTCACGAATTGAACCAAATATTTCACATAAATAAACATGATCCGCTTTGCTTAGTGATGCTGCAAATTCTTCTAAGAAAGCTTGTGTTCTTGAAAATGTGTGAGGTTGGAAAACTGCCACAATATCTTTATTTGGATATTTTTTACGTGCTGTTTCAATTGTAGCACTTATTTCTCTTGGATGGTGAGCGTAATCGTCTACTAATACTTGATTAGCAACATTTGTTTCATTAAAGCGACGTTTTACACCACCAAATGTTTCCAATGCTTCTTTAATATTCTTGACGTCCATCTTTTCAAGGTAACTAATCGCGATAACTGCTAATGCATTTTGGATATTATGATCTCCGTATTGTGGTGATAAAAATTGATCATAATATTCACCATTAACGTAAACATCAAATTGTGTACCTTTATCAGTTATTTGAATATTATCGGCATATATATCATCATTTTTGTTTAAACCATAATAATAAATTGGTACGTCCGCTTCAAGTTGTCTTAAATGTTCGTCATCACCCCAAGCAATAATCGCTTTTTTAACATTATGTGCCATACTTTGGAAAGCACTTGCAACATCTTCAATGTCTTTAAAATAATCAGGGTGGTCGAAATCAATATTAGTCATAATGGCATAGTCTGGATGGTAACTTAAGAAATGACGACGGTACTCACACGCCTCAAATGCAAAATAGTCACTTGCAGGTAATCCCATACCAGTACCATCTCCAATTAAGAATGATGTTTTTTTATCACCATTCATAACATGAGACAGTAAACCAGTTGTTGATGTTTTTCCGTGTGCACCTGTAACTGCAACAGATGTGTATTGATCAATCACATGACCTAAGAAATCATGATAACGTATCACGTCTAATTTTAAATCATGCGCTTTAACAATTTCTTCATGAGTATCTGGAAACGCATTACCTTGAATGACTACCATACCTTCTTTAATGTTATCACTATTAAATGGTAGTATTTTAATTCCTTTATTTTTTAATGCTACTTCTGTGAATACATATTTTTCTATGTCAGATCCTTGCACCTCATGTCCTAAATCATGCATGATTTGTGCTAATGAACTCATTCCTGCGCCTTTAATACCAACAAAATGATAATGCGTCATATACATAAAACTCCTTTAAATTAATCTTTCTTTAAATCTGCTTCAGTAATAAATACATCTCTAGGTTTAGAACCGTTTGCACCAGAAATATAATCTAACTGTTCAAGTTGGTCTACGATTCGTGCAGCACGGTTATAACCAATTTGGAAGTGTCTTTGAATTAATGAAGTGGAAATATGTCCTTCTTTAACCATAAATTCACACACATCATCGAATAATTCGTCTTGAGCTTGTGTTTGGTTCTTTTTAAGTAATTCCTTCTCCTCGAACAAATAGTTCGGTTCTCTTTGTTCTTTAATGAAATCAACTACATCATCAATCTCATCATCTGAAACGAATGTACCTTGGACACGAATTGGTTTATTCATTCCACTACCTAAGTAAAGCATATCGCCATAGCCTAACAAGCGTTCCGCACCACCACTGTCTAAAATGGTTCTTGAGTCAACGCTTGAAGATACCATAAATGCAATACGTGTAGGTATATTGGCTTTAATTAAGCCAGTTATAACATTGACAGATGGTCGTTGTGTTGCAACCAACATATGAATGCCACATGCACGCGCCTTTTGTGCTATTCGAGCAATTGATTGTTCTACCTCTTGCGGTGCCATCATCATTAAATCTGCTAACTCATCAATAACAATAACAATTTTTGGCATTCTTTGCTCATACGGTGCTTTTTTGTTGAAAGCAGTAATGTTTCTTACATGGAATTGCGCAAATAATTTGTAACGTTTTTCCATTTCGTCAACGGCCCATTTTAAACTTTGAGTTGCTGCCTTTACATCAGTAATAACCGGTGAAACTAAATGCGGTAAATCGTTGTATGGTGCAAGTTCAACCATCTTAGGATCAATTAGTAATAACCTTAATTCTTCTGGATGATTTTTGTAAAGTAATGACATTAAGATACTATTGATACAGACTGATTTACCTGATCCAGTTGCACCCGCAATAAGGGCGTGTGGTGTCTTAGCAATATCCATTAACAATGGTTCATTGTTAATTCTATTACCCATAGCTACGGTTAATTTAGACTCAGCATTTTTAAATTTTGGACTTTCTAAAATAGATTTTAAGTTAACTTTCGTAGGATTTAAGTTTGGTACTTCAATACCTACTAAACTTGTTCCAGGAATTGGTGCTTCAATTCGAATATCTTTCGCAGCCAACGCCATTTTAATATCATCCTGTAAAGCTGTAATACGTGAAACTTTGACACCCTTCTCTACTGCCAATTCAAACCGAGTTACACTTGGTCCTTCAGTTACATGTTGCACTTCAGCCGGTACATTAAAATAATAAAAGGCATCATTTAGCTCTTGTTTCTTCTCTTCAATCCATGCCTCATCGATTTCATGTGCCTCATGATCTTCTAATAAATCAAGGCTAGGTAGTTTAATATTTGGACCTTTTCTAATTGTACCTTTAGCATTATGATCTTCTTTTTGATGGTGGTTTGAAGATACAATAGTTTGATCGTCTGCTGAAACGGTTGGATTCACTTCTTGATGATTGTTCATATCATGATTTGAATGTACAGCTTGGTTAGATTGTTCTTCACTGTCTGTATCAGTATTTTGGCTGTTTTCGAGAGGTTTTTCTACTAAGTTATCGTCATCTCTGTTTATGTCATTATTTAAATTTTTATCTTGTTCATCTGAATGATTGATATGATAGTTTGAATGCGTAGACTCTGTTTGAGACTCAGATAATGTATTTTCATTGTCACGAGATTCATTTGTATGATGGTTGATTTCTGATTCACGCTTTTTAGTTTGAATATGTTGTTTTGTCTCAGGCTTTAATTCTGGCACATTCACTTTATGTTTCGATACAGATTCTTTTTTTGCATCCATCATTCTTTTTTTATCAGAAGGTGTCATAACTACATTAAACGGTTTACTTCCTGGCGTGATAGACATTTTTTCAGGTACTTTTTTAGCTTCCTTATGTGTTATTTCTGATTTATCGTCGCCATTGTTAATGTGTTCATCTTCCACACCTTGTACTGATTCATCTGTATCTTTAACTGCAAATGAATCATCCATTTTATTAGAAGGTTCATTATGTGTTTTCGTTGACTGTGATACATTTTGGCCCTCTATATTTGTATTTTGAGAGACTCCATTCGTTTCGTCATCTTCTTTAGTGGCATATTTCACTTCAGACGTTACAGCATTTTTAATTGCATGATTCACATTTTCAGTTGATACTTCTTCATCATCTTCTATGGCAGATGTTTCATCTGATAAAGATTCATTTTCGGACATACTGTCAGTGTGTGACTCCACGTCATCTATTTCTCTAAATTGTGCATCATCAACAGTTCCATTATGGTTGTCGTCATGAATGTTTTCACTTAAACTATCTGAATCATCATTATTAGATTGTAATTTTACCGCTTCTTCATCTGCTATTTCGTGATGGTAATTTGATTCTTTTGTAGATTCGTCAATCGCTTCATTAGAATGACGTTGTGCCTCATCATGATTAACATTTGATAATTGATCATTTGGAACATCTTTAACTTGTACATCATCTTGGTTAACTTCTTGCACACTTGAAACTTGGTTTAAATCAATCTCTTCATAATTATAAGGTGCATTTGTCTCTTCGATATACTCTTGTTGTTCAATATTATGGTCTATGTCACTATCATCTTTCGATTGAGCGTTAGATGTCTCATGATGCGCAACGTCTTCTGCTTGTGCTTGGCTCTTAACATGGTCATTGTTGTTTTTGTACTCATCATTTACATCCTCTGTTACATCACTATGTAAATGGTCAGAGTGGTTTAATGAACTTTCGCCAATATATTGTTCAGCTTGCTTAGCATACATTTCATCAATAGCTCTTTGAATACTATCTTCTTCATCAGTCTGTTGACGTTTGTTTTGCAATGCTTGTTTAAATTTACGTTTTTGTTGAACTTTACGCTCTCTTTCTTTTCTAATCTCCTCTACGATTTGAGAAGCATAAATATTTTCTATATTTACCGTGTTATCACGTTTTGAATAGTTTGGCGTACGTTCATAGTGATTAGAAGTATCAGCATTTCCTTCAACGATTGATTGTTGTTCACTGTTAACTGGTGCATTCTCTTGTGAAGTTGAATGTTCACCATCAAATTTTTGTCTGCTATCTTTTTCATTTTTACTTTCATGCGGAACGTGTTCTACCGTGCTCGAATGATGCTTGGTTTTAGACTCACTTGTATCTGTGTCATCTTTCACTGGTGGTATAACACCGTTTTCAATAGGTCTACGCTTTTTAGTTCCGAAAATAGCTGATGGTACTTCTGAAGTTTTAAAACTTGAACGGTGATATGTAGGTTCAGAACTCAAATGATAATTCGATTTGAATCTTTCTGATTGTAATTTCATCCTAGATTGATTTGAATTAGCGCTTCTGTAATTAGCATTATTCGTTCTAGAATGTGTATTTTGACGTTTGTTAAAACGTTGAGATGTACTAGTATTATGAGTTCTACTTGATGTTTGAGAAGTTCTTGACTTAATAGAAGGCATACCAGAATCATCTTGACTCACATGTTTTCTTCTACGATGTCTTCTTGCGTTTTCAGCACGATCATCATCTGAGTAACTATTCATGTGACCCGTATAGTCATCATATTCATATGAACCGTATTGATTATCTTTCAATGTTGAATGGTTCTCTTTATCATCATTACTTTCGCGATAAGTTGCTTCTTCATACGTTTCATCTCGACCCACATCGATTGGGAATCGAAACTTACCTTTTGGACGATCGTAAATATCATTATTTTCAGGAAGTAATGAATCATCTTTGCTTTGAGTTAGATCGCCATTGCGACGTTTACTTTTGCGTCTAAGCAATTCATCATCAGAATTGTCTTTGTTACTAAATAAATCATCAAACCAACTCATACATTCACTTCCTTCCTTTATTCATCAAAAAATGCTTGACCGACTTTATAGTCATCACTTAAAACCATAATACCTTTTTCTTGAGGTGCATTAGGTAAATTTAGTTCTCTCATTGAGCAAACCATACCGCTTGAAGCAACACCACGTAATTCAGCATCTTTGATAACCATTCCACTTGGCATTACGGCACCAACTTTAGCAACAACCACTTTTTGTCCAGCTTCTACATTTGGCGCACCACAAACGATTTGTAAATGGTCATTACCGACATCTATTTTTAAAATACTTAATTTATCCGCATCTGGATGCTTATCTTTAGTTTCAACATAACCAACTACAAATTTAGGAGATAAATCTGCATTTAGTTGATACGTTAATCCAGATTCATTAATAGCTTTTTGTAATGCATCTACAAGCTCAGAAGTTAATTTAATATGTCCATTACCGTTGATTTGATGATAATTTGAAAACTTAAATAGATTGAAGCCAACAATCGTTCCTTCTTTACTAATTTCAACAACATCTCCGGATTTTTTATATTCAAACGGTCCATTTGTAGGTTCAATTTGTAGAAAAGCTACATCCCCTACGCCTTCTTTATTGTAAAATAAATTCATTTTAAATCTCCTCTATATCAATTATTTCTTATTATTAAATTTTTTACGATTTGCTTCCAATCGTTGTATCACATTGGGGTCTCTTTTTTGTTTGTTATTTTTCCCCAAAATGAAGATAGGTTCGAAGTGACCTTTTTCATAACCAAATGATAATGAAGTAATAGGGACTAATCCTTTAGTAAAGAATTCCATAGTTAAATGTGCCATTACATCATAACCAGTTTTATTTCGAATATCAGCAATAATTAAGACATCTTGATGTGGTACAGCTACTAACATTTCACCTTCACATTGTTGATAGATATCATCTAAAAATTTGGTATTTAAAACACGACTGGCATCATAGCCATCGTTAGAGTTTACAAAATAAAAAATATTTCCTTTAACTTCATCTGTTTTATATTGATTATTAAGTTTACGTATATTGAATAATGACATTTCCTTAACTTGTTGTTCAGTCAATCCAAGTGATTCAAGCATACTTTCGTCAATTAAGCGATAAGATTTACCTAAATCGAGTGCATAATAGATATTTGTTTCTGCTGTATGCTTTTCAATTATAAATGGATGACCATCTTTGTTTTTTTTATCAAAGCTTGTAGCACGAATGACAGGCATAATCTGAATGTCATTCATTTTCTCAATACTTTGATCATCCATTTGAGCGATGGCTTCTTCAACATAATATACAATCTCATCTATAATTTTCTCTTTTTGGACTTCATATTTAGCGACAATAGCGTTTAATTTGATTGTTACGCCTTTATGATTGTCTTGTCTATATATACGTAACGTTTCTTCTTCACGATCAAATTTAAAATCAACATTTAAATGCGCTAAACGTTGTTTCAATTTATCTCTTACTTGAAAAACATTCATGTTAACACTCCTATATTCGCACCTTATCCTATTTTACAATAAATTTGTGGTCAATTACAGAAAAAATCAATTGTACATTTCATTCTTAAAACCTTTTATATGCTTTATTTATTTATCAAACTGACTTAAAAATTCATCGATTTGTTCTATAGATTTGCGTTCTTTTCCAATGTAACTTCCTACTAATTCGTCATCTTTAAATACTAAAAAGCTTGGAATACCCATGATATCATGTTCTATGGCTAAATCTATAAATTGGTCTCTATCTATAGAAACGAAGTTAAAATCTTTATATTTCTCTTCCAATTGAGGTAAATCAGGTTCAATGACACGACAGTCAGGACACCAACCTGCCGTAAATTCAAATACGGTACGCTCTTTCTTAAGTGACTTGAATTGTGATTCAGATTCTAAATTAATCATTCTAATTGCTCCTTATTCTTGAAATTGTAATTTATTAATTTGCTCTTCAGTTAAGTTGAGTATAACTTGTTCTAGTAATTGTCGTGCTGAGAAATAATCTCTAATATCAAATACAGCATTAGTACTGTGAATGTATCTAGCACAAACACCAATTACAGCAGTTGGAATACCAATATTAGCTTTGTGAATTTCACCACCATCTGTGCCACCCGGTGAAATATAATATTGGTAATTTATATTATTTTCATCTGCTAATTTAAGTAGATAGTCTCTAAATTCAGGTTGTAAAATCATTGTACCGTCTTTAATTCGAATTAAAGTCCCTTCACCTAATTCACCTGATAATTGATTTGCACCTTTAATATCATTTGCTGGAGAACAATCCACTACAAGTGCAACATCGGGTTGAATGAGTTCAGCTGCTGCTTTAGCACCACGTAAGCCTACTTCTTCTTGAACATTAGCGCCAACGTATAAATCAACATCCAAATCGACATTCTTCAACAATTCTAATATTTCGATCGCAATGACACAACCATATCGATTATCCCATGCTTTCGCGCTATATCGATGTTCAGTTAATTGCGTTAATTCAGTATTCGGAACAATCGTATCTCCTATTTCTATCCCCATCTGTCTTACTTCGTCATCAGAACTTGCACCGATATCTAGCATCAAATCTTTTATTTCTGGCACCGCTTCGTTGCCTGTTCTAAAATGTTTCGGAATATTAGAGACAATCCCTACTATAATGTCGCCTTTTCTATTTTTTACTTGAAGACGTTGACCTTGCCAAATATCGTTTGCTACACCACCAAGATTGGTAAACTGTAGCATGCCATTCGAAGTAATGTTTGTAATCATGAACCCTATTTCATCCATATGCGCAGCAATCATTACCTTTTTAGCATTAGCTTTTTTAGATTTTTTAACGCCATAGAAACCACCCATACAATTTACGATAAACTCATCAACATATGGTGACATTTCTTTTTTCATATAATTTCGTACATCCTCTTCAAAACCTGGTGCACCATGTAATTCAGTTAATGCCTTAATTCGTTCTAATGTTTTATGCTTATCCATCTTAACTAACACACTCCTTAAATGTATTATATCATTTTGAATATGGTACACTAATGATAAGAACTATTAATAGAGAGGTAGAGATTATGACACGTCAAACTTACAAATACATCTCAATTTCAGTTGCTCTAGTTACAGGTATAGCCACTGTCTTTTTTATTTATTTCCTAAAAGAAAAGAATAAAATGCAAAATCCTGATAAAGTATTGAATGAAGCCAAATCTTACTTTATGAATATCACTGGATCGTTTATTCTTCATGAGCCTTATGTAGATGACAATCTATATCCAAATCGTTTCATTTTTCAAGGCGGTATTACGCAAGTTAAGAATAATCAAAAGATGGAATATATCTTTTATGCAGATGCAAAATCTGGTGAAATTTTAAATATTATTGAATTGTAATAACTGAACAAAAATAGGGAGCTGGACTGAATTACTATAAATTCTTAGTCCGGCTCCCTATTGTAATCGTTCATAAAAAATGGATAACAAAGTTACCAAATCGTTTTATATCACTTTCTTTATCGTTTAATTGATTGCTTAATCGTCTTTCCATCTGACTCATATTGCGTCGCGAAATAAACATTATCATGATAATATAAGAACCAATAATCATGATAAATAAAGTATGGTATTAATCTTTCTTTTTCTCGAATAGACGTCATTGGGTAATCATCATATGCCATAACCCAAAGCGGATTAGTATGTGCATTTGTAGGTAATATATCAGACATGTGAACTGCACGCTCACCTTCACTCTCAATTGTAATAATTGATTGTCCATAACTATGACCACCAACATGCTTCATATGAATCCCTGGATAAATTTCAATTAATTCATCAAAAAGTATCATTTTATCTTCATATGTACCTCTATTGATTCCCCAATAGGTTGCTTTACTACGAATGTTTGGACTTATAAATTCATGCCACTCGTCTTGTTGCACATAGTGAATTGCATTTGGAAAAATGGAATTACCCTCAGTATCCGTTAACCCTGTCGCATGATCAAAATGCATATGTGACATTAATACAATATCGATATCTTCCACAGTCAAATTTAATTTTTCTAAATCAAATTGAATATGACTTTCATATTCGACACCATAATTTTTAAGTTGTTTGTCTGTTAATTTATGATTTCCAATTCCAGCATCGATGATAATGTTCTTATCGCCAGTCTGAATTAAAATTGGATATGTTAAGTTAGGAACTTGATTTCTTTCATTCACATCATACTTTTTCGTCCACAGCGGTTTAGGTACAACGCCAAAGATAGCACCACCATCCATGTTCGTCATACCGCCATTTAAATAAGTGATATTAAATGCACCTAACTTCATATTAAACACCTTCCATCTTTTTATTTATCAAGTATTTCAATATATGAAATAATCTTACATTACAATATCCAATTTAAGAATATATAAACAGAAAAGAGCAGAACAGAATTCTTGGCGAATTCAATGTTCCACTCTTGGAATGACGTTTCAAACTATAACAAGTGATGCTTTAGCGTTCACTCAATCTCACTAACTACCGTGAATTTTTATGACGAACTAAGTCACAACTTTAAATTAATGTTCAATGTCTTTATGAAATTTTGCTTCCATTCGATAAATTCTAGAACCTTTATCGGAAAATTTCTTCTCATATTCTGTCAATATATTGTCTTCATCATCTTCTTCATGAAGATTGAGATTTAATTTAGTAAAGTACATACCATATTGCGACATACTTTCTAAACTAAACGCGAATAAGCCTCTGTTATCCGTTTTAAAATGGATTTCTCCATCTTCTTTAAGGATTTGTTGATATAGCGCTAAAAAAGTATGATATGTTAATCGACGTTTAGCGTGTCTTTTTTTCGGCCATGGGTCAGAGAAATTTAAATAAATACGTGCAACTTCACCATCATTGAAATACTCATTTAATTCTATAGCGTCATTACATATCATTTTTAAATTTGTCAGGCCTTGTTCTTTCACTTTATCAAGTACTTTATACATGACACTTTTCTCGCGTTCCATAGATACAAAATTAATTTCTGGGAATTTAGAGGCTAACGTTGTTATAAACTGCCCCATACCAGAGCCAATTTCTATATAGATGGGTTGTTCTTTATCAAACCACTCTGACATTTTTCCTGCATGTGTGCCATCCATATCTACTAAATCAGGATGTTCTTTTAAATAATCTTCCGCCCATGGTTTATAGCGAACTCTCATACTTGAAATCTCCCTTAGATAAATAAATTACTATTCATAACCTCATTTAAAAATTTTAGCCAATTATTCATATCTTTGAATCTTTTTTGCTCTTCATACCATTGAACCATACCAATTGATTGAATGACTGTGTACCATTTCATACGTTTATTTAAGTCTATGCTTTCTTCTACGCCATACGTCTTAAACCAGTCAGACCAATTTTTTTCGGGAACGTAGTTATAGAGCAGCATTCCAATATCAATAGCAGGATCGGCAATCATTGCACCTTCCCAATCTACTAAGAATAATTCATCTCTATCAGATAATAACCAGTTGTTATGATTAACATCTCCATGTACAACCGTAAAGAAACGAGAATCCATATTGGGGATATGTTCTTCAAGGTATGTTAATGATTTACGAATAATGTGATGTGTTAATACTTCTCTTGATAGTGATGCATTAATCTTTTTCAACATGATATTAGGCGTGATGGGTTCCATTTCCATACGTTTAAGCATATTCAGTAAAGGTTTAGAACCATGAATCTTTTTAAGCAATGCAGCGACACGTGCTTGATACATTTCATCTGGTTCAAGTTCTCTGCCATTTTTCCAGTGTTGGGCTGTGACAACTTCACCTGTTTCAATACGTTTGGTCCATACTAATTTAGGTACAATACCTTCAGCTGACAATGCTGCAATAAATGGATTAGAATTGCGCTTTAAGAATAGCTTTTGACCGTCCTGTTCAGCCATATATGCTTCACCAGAAGCACCTCCTGCTGAATCAAGTGTCCACCCTAATTGATAAAACTGCTCCAACTCGTTCACCTCACTTTCAATTAGAAAATGGCTCGAGAAATATAGTTTTCAAGAGCCATATATTCTAATTTGTTATAATCGTTTGTTGGAAAACACGATTATATATTTCTAAAATAATTATATTTTTATACATAAGTCATTATTATAAATAAAATGTTACTGTCCCCAAACATTTATTTAAATAAATACGTCTCTTTTATCACTCAATGATGATTTTATAATTTTTAGCCTTCTTTTTCAACTGAAAATGAGAAACAAAAAGATACATTTTACTAGTCGATTATGGCTAAATTACGTTTCAATCTTTAGGTTTTATTATAACACATTTTCAGACCTTTAAACTGTGTATTTTTAATTTAATTCATGAAATTTATTTACATTTTAAAATCAAAAAGAACGTACTCAAATTCTATAAATTTAGAATCAGTACGTTCTTTAATAATCAATTATTTATTTAATTAATTACTTCTCGTTTCAATGTATTTATTAAATCCTTCTTGAAGTTTGCGCGTAACAGGTCCTACTTTGCCTTCACCAACTTGCTCACCATCTATCTTAACAACAGGTGTCACTTCGGCAGATGTACTTGAAACAATGACTTCATCAGCATTTTTCAAAAATTCAACAGTAAACGTTTCTTCTTTGAATGGAATATCTTCATCTTCAGATATCCATTTAATTACTTTACGCGTAATACCATTTAAAATGTAATTATTAACGGGATGCGTATAGATTGCACCATCTTTAATTGCATACACATTACTTGAAGCGCCTTCTGTAACGATATCTCCTCTATGTTGAATTGCTTCACTTGCGTTGTATTTAACTGCATATTCTTTTGCAAGTACATTTCCTAAAAGGTTTAAACTTTTAATGTCGCAACGCAACCATCTAATATCTTCTACAGTTGCTGCATTGATTCCGTTTTCTAAATCTTCAAAAGGTCGATCGTAACTTTTAGCAAATGCCATAATGACAGGCTTTACGTCAGGTGTTGGGAAAGAATGATTTCTTGGTGCGACACCACGTGTAGCTTGGATGTAAATGCCACCATTTTTTATTTGATTTACCTTTAATAATTCTCTAACGACATCAATTAATTCTTCGACTGTATATCCTAAATCTAATTGTATTTCCGCAGCACTTCTTATAAAACGCTCGAAATGCTCTGTAACTGTAAATAATTTCCCGTCATATGCTCGAATGTATTCATAAATACCATCACCAAATACATAACCACGATCTTCATAAGAGACTTTTGCTTGATTTTGATCGTAAAATTCACCGTTAATAAATACTTTTGTCATAGTTTATCCCTCCACACATAGTGAGTAAATTGCTTCTAAATAGATACTTGTTGCATTGAATAATTGTTTTTTAGTAATATATTCATTCTTTTGATGCATTAAATCCTCTGAATCTTCAAACATGGCTCCGAATGCCACACCTTTATCAAGGTTTCTAGCATATGTACCTCCACCTATTGTATAGGGTTCAGACATATCGCCAGTTTGATTTCTATAAGCTGTTACTAATTTTTGTACAAAAGGATCATTTTTGTCTACAAAATGAGGTTGCTGAACTTTGCCTAATTCAAGATCAAATCCATATTCTTTAATTTCTTTAGTAAATCGCTGTATAGCTTCTTCAAATTCAAAATTTTGTGGATAACGTAAATTAATGCCAAATCGGCCAGCATGTTTATGATCATAAGAAATAATACCAACATTTGTAGTTACATCGCCCATAACATCTGTATGGAATTTCATTCCCATCTTCTCACCAAAATGTGATTCGTGAAGGTAACGATTACTAAAGTCTACAAATTCTCTTGCTGTTTGATTTAGATTTAATGTTGATAAGAAATCTAATAAGTATAGGCCAGCATTAACACCTAATGATGGATCCATACCATGAACGGCTTTACCTTCAACCGTTAGGACTAACTCTCCACTATCAACGACACTCTCACCTTGTAATTTATGCTCATCTAAATAATGTTCAAAATGCTGAACAACGTCGGTCATGTTTTCTTTGACAAATACGCGTGCTTGAGCATGATCAGGTACCATATTGTAACGTTGACCAGATTCAAACGAAATCAATTCATAATCTGGTTCATCTTGATCTTCAGACGTACTATTTTGAACTAAATCGAAAGTTGTGATTCCTTTTTCTCCATGAATAGCTGGAAATTCTGCATCAGGTGCAAATCCTAATGCCGGCATTTCTTCCGTTTGGAAATATCTTTCAGTACATTTCCAATCAGACTCTTCATCTGTACCAATAATGATATGAATACGTTTCTTCCAATCAACTTTCATTTCATTTAAAATTTTAACTGCGTAATAGGCTGCTATTGTCGGTCCTTTGTCGTCTAGTGTACCTCTAGCAATAATTGCATCATCAGTTACCACAGGATTAAATGGATCTGAGTCCCATCCATCTCCTGCAGGCACGACATCGACATGACATAAAATACCTAAAACATCGTCACCTTTACCTGCTTCAATTCTGCCTGCAATATGATCTACATCATGGGTAGAAAAACCATCTCTTTGTGCTATTTCGTACATATAATCAAGCGCTTGACGAGGCCCCGGACCAACTGGAGTTTCATCAGATGCTTTTGAATCATCTCTGACACTCTCAATCGAAAGCAAACCTTTCAAATCATCGATTATTTGACCTTCATATTCTTGAACTTTCTCTTTCCACATTCGAGATCAACTTCCTTTTCAATAAATATACAGTTTATTTTACATAACTATAACGAAAAATTACAGTAAGATGTCAGAATATTTATAGATTTTATAAAAATTTATGTTAAAAATTTTATAAAGTCTCCATATTTAAACGCTATATGACGCAATTTGTGCAAATCATACATATCAATGACCTTAAATTTTTTATATACAAATCTTACATTCCATATTTATAAAAAAAGGATGGGACAAAATTCTTTTCAAATTCATTGTCCCACCCCCGCAAGGATGACTAGAACTGAAAAAGCATGATTTAAGTGTATTCTCAGTTCAGTCAGCTACTGCAAATTAGCAAAGTAGCATTATCCTATTTTTATTTCTCATGCGCTTATAAATATCGCAGAGTATATCTACATTAATCTTTATCTTCTAACGCATTTTTGTTTTTCTTTAAATCTTCTTCAGTGACTACTCTTAAATTATTATTAACAGTAGCGCCACCTTCATCATCAAATTTACCTTCTTCTAGTGCATCTTCTTTGTTTGCATCTAAATTAGTAAATTTTGATTTTTCTTCTTCTAAAAATGATTTTGGATCATTTTTCAAGCGATTAGCGTATTCTTGAGGGTTATTTCTAACCTCTTGAATTGTTTCATTAGCTTTTGAACCTAATTGGCTCGCTAATCCTTTTGCATTTTCTTTATAACTTTCTGGATCTTCTTTGTATTTATTATATTGCTCTTTTAATTTATCTCTACTTTCTTTTCGAGATAATACAACTGCTGCAGTTGCAGCACCGACACCAGCAATAATTCTAAATAAGCCTGTAGTTTTAGACATAGTATACACCTTCTCCTTTATGAATGCTGTAAAAGCTTTAATTCGTCATCTGAGAGTAACTTATACTCACCAGATTTAAGATTTTCATCTAACGCCAAATTAGCGATTTTAAGACGTTTTAATTCTAATACCTCATTTTCAATGGCATGAAACATCCTTTTAACTTGATGATACTTACCTTCATAAATGGTCACCTGTGACGTAGTCTTATTTACTCTTGTTAGTAAAGCAGGTTTAACTGGTCCATCAGATAGCGTGATCCCCTGCTTAAAAGCTTCAATATCATCATCAGATATCGTATGTTGTGAGATGACTTCATATGTCTTTGATACATGTTTAACGGGACTCATCAATTCATGACTAAACTGACCGTCATTCGTGATAAGCAATAATCCCTCAGTATCTTTATCTAATCTACCAACAGGAAAGATATCTAAATGCTGATATTCTGGAATTAAATCTATGACAGTGCGATTTGTTCCATCATGCGTAGCTGAAATATAGCCCTTAGGTTTATTGAGCATAATATAAATATGATTAATAAACGTAATTTGTTTGCCGTTTGCCATCACAATATCCTCTTCTGGATCGATATGACATTTAGGTGATTTCTCTATCGAATCGTTAACTGTAACGGTCCCTTTTTTTAAAAGTTGCTTTACCTCAGAACGTGTTCCCACACCCATATTAGCTAAAAATTTATCTAATCTCATCTTAAGAAACCAACTTTTCGGCGAATTTTACCAGGTAAATCTCCTAAAAACTCATCAGCCAATCTATTCTTAATTGTAATTGTGCCATAGATGAGACCACCTACAATAACGCCGATAATTAGAATAATAAACGCTCCAGATTTACGATCGACAGATATGAACAAGCTTAAAATAAAGTACACAACCTCAACACTTATCATCATGATTAAACTATAAATGAAAATTTTAGCAACTTGAACAAATGTATCTGTAAAATGGAATTTAGCATAAATTTTCAAAATCATTAGGTTCGCGATGTTAGCGACTGTAAGCGCAATAGCTGTACTTAAAACTGCACCTGCTGTATGGAATATCATAATTAATGGAATATTCAAGATTAATTTAACAATCACAGATCCTAAAATTACAAAAACTGTTAATTTTTGTTTGTTAATCCCTTGTAGCATTGACGCAGTTACACTTAATAAAGAAATTAAAATTGCAACTGGTGCATAGTAAAATAGTATTTTATTACCATCTGGATTATATTGGTAGAATACAGTGTATAAAGGAGATGATAATGCCATTATTCCAAGACTTGCTGGCACTGTTATGTACATTAATACGCCAATAGACGTTCTAATTTGACGATGCATTTCTGTTAAGCGACCTTCAGCAAAAGTCTTGGTAATAAATGGTATTAAACTAACTGCAAAACCCGCTGCTAATGATGTTGGTATCATAACAATTTTGTTTGTTGTAAAGTTTAAGATAGTAAAGAAATAGTCTTTATTCGCATGGAATCCTGCTGCATCTAATGCATTATTGTGTGTAAATTGGTCCACTAAATTAAATAGCGGGAAATTAAGACTTACAATAACAAATGGAATACTATATGAAATTATTTCTTTATACATTTTAGTATAAGAAACATCTAGTCCAGAATTATCAGATGCTACCATTTTTTGAATATGTGGCTTACGTTTTCGCCAGTAGTACCAAAGCGTTAGTAAACCAGCAATAGCACCTATCGCGGCTGCAAACGTAGCTACACCATTTGCTTGTAAGTAAGAACCATGAAAGACATTTAATACTAAGAAACTTCCGATAAGTATAAACACAATTCTAGCGAGTTGTTCTGTTACCTCAGAAACAGCTGTAGGTCCCATGGATTCGTACCCTTGGAATACACCACGCCATGTAGCAAGTAACGGTATAAATACAACTACCATACTTATCACTCGAATGATCCAAGTAATATCATCAATTGTCCATCCGCCTTTGCCCTCTTTACGTCCTAATGTTAAAGAAGCAATATCTGGCGCTAAGAAAAATAGAATTAAAAATCCTATTATTCCTGATATGGACATCACGATAAAACTTGATTTATATAATTTTTGTCCAACTTTATACGCACCTAAAGCATTGTACTTAGCTACAAATTTTGAGGCCGCTAATGGTATTCCCGCTGTTGCAATAGCAATTGCGATATTATATGGAACATATGCATAGTTAAATGGTGCTAACTTTTCTTCCGCATTTGCACCCATAATGGCATAAAAAGGAATTACAAAAAGTACACCTAATATTTTAGTTATTAGAATACTTAATGTAATGAGAAAGGTACCTCTTACCATTTCCTTGTTTTCACTCATATTTAATCTTCCTGCCTTTTTAATAATCAAATTATTTAATTTAAAACCTTTTTGAAGGGCTTGCATTACTATAAAATATATCACAAAATACTAATTGTTTACTAATGACTTTAATAGTTTTACTAAATTTAAGTTTAAACGCATAATAAATCAAGTTATATATTCATTTGTTAATGAACCAATCTTAAATTATAACTAAAATTGTTAAGAATTCAATCGTAATTTAAATTATAATAATAGCACTAAGATAATAAGGCGGAGGTTTCTCAATGTATCAAACAATAATCATAGGTGGTGGACCTAGCGGACTCATGGCTGCAGTTGCCGCATCTGAACAAAGTGAAAAAGTACTTTTATTAGAGAAAAAGAAAGGTTTAGGTAGAAAACTTAAAATTTCTGGTGGTGGTAGATGTAATGTTACCAATCGATTACCATATGCAGAAATAATAAAAAACATACCAGGCAATGGAAAATTTTTATATAGCCCATTTTCTGTATTTGATAACGAATCAATCATACACTTTTTTGAATCTAGAGGCGTCAAATTAAAAGAAGAAGATCACGGCCGAATGTTTCCAGTATCTAATAAATCTCAAGATGTAGTAGATACACTTGTAAACACCATTAAACAAAATAAAGTCGATATTAAAGAAGAAACGATCGTCAATGCTATTAATGTAGAAGACAATGGGATATTTGAAGTTAAAACTGATAAAGGCTTATTTTTAAGTAAAAGTGTCATCATTGCAACTGGAGGCACAAGTGTACCTCAAACAGGTTCAACTGGAGATGGCTACAAGTTTGCGGAAAGTTTAGGTCATAGCATTACCGAACTCTTCCCTACTGAAGTTCCTATTACTTCAGCAGAACAATTTATTAAATCCAAAGAGCTTAAAGGTTTAAGTCTTAAAGATGTAGAATTATCTGTACTTAAGAAAAACGGTAAAAAACGAATTAGCCATCAAATGGATATGATATTTACTCATTTTGGTATAAGTGGACCAGCAGCACTAAGATGTAGTCAATTTGTTTATAAAGAACAAAAAAATCAAAAGAAAAAAGAAATTAATATGCAATTAGATGTTTTTCCAGAATACAAAAATCATGTTCTAGAGGAAAAAATAACATCTATTTTAAATGAAGAACCTGATAAGTATATAAAAAACAGTTTAAGAGGACTTATAGAAGAACGATATTTGTTATTTATGCTCAAACAAGCTCAAATCGATGAAAATACTACATATCATCACCTATCAAACCAACAACTAAAACAATTAGTTGACTGTTTTAAAGCCTTTACTTTTAAAGTGAACGGCACTTTACCAATTGATAAAGCCTTTGTAACTGGTGGTGGTGTAAGTTTAAAAGAAATTTGGCCAAAAACGATGATGTCAAAATTACAACCTGGGTTATTTTTATGTGGAGAAGTATTAGATATTCACGGCTATACAGGTGGCTATAATATTACAAGTGCACTTGTTACAGGACATGTGGCAGGTTACGAAGCAGGTAAATTTTAATAAAAGAACTCCCTAAGATTATTCTAGTAATATGTAGAATAATCTTAGGGAGTTTACTATTCATCTTGCAATCCATTAAATATAAATCTGATTTTTTACTTCGACGCTCTTCTTCTCATTGATCTTAAAATTAAGAATAATCCACTTACAAATGTGAATGAAATTAATGGACTTGATTTATCATTATTTATACCAGTGTTTGGTAATTGATATCTTCCTTTTTCATTTCTAACTTTATGATAGGCTTTATTAGTTTTATGTTGTTCAGTAGTTACTATCACACTTGCATTTTCATTATTGCTAAGTGATTTTTTATTATTTTGCTTGTTAATTTTAATATTTGCAAATTGAAGTTTAACATCATTTACTATCTTATTTATTGTATTATTTCTTGAAGCAAGATCAATATCTTTGAATGATTTTTTAACTATTTGTTCAATGATGACTTTAATTCTAACTTTTTCCTCATTTGAAACACCATTCATATTATTTATTTTATTTTTCAATTGTCTAGCTATTTTTTCAATTTTTTTCTTAGCAATTAATTTAGCTTTATTTTCAGGTACAGTTTTAGTAATTAATTTGCTATATTCTGCATCTATTTTTTTCACTTTATAAGATGTTTTAGCTTTTTCTATTTCAATTTTAGCTTTTTCAAAAAGTAGTTTAATCATTTGTTTTGCTTTGGCTTTTTCTTCTTCAGTTGCCAAGTGATTAGAATCTATTTTTGTCATCTGTTGTTTGACTAATTCCTGTAAGTGCTTAATTGCTTTTGATTTTGCTGAATTATCAGCTTCAATATTATTGATGGCCGTTTTACCTACATCAATCGCATTATCGACTTCAGAGTTGTTAACCGCTTTATCTATCGCTTGTTTTGCTGCTGTTGCGGCTTCGTCTACTT
>NZ_JAESMM010000035.1:0-13147 GCF_017893165.1 Staphylococcus sp. GDX8P54P | reverse complement strand
TTCTTATTTATAAAGTTAAAACATTCTCATATAGCAAGTAAAATAACACTGTACACTACAAAATAAAAAAGTCAAATGGTATATACCCCTATACCGTATATGTTATACTCAAATTGTCTTATTACTATCTTTAAAAATATAAAATTAGGAGGTTTAATTTTGTCGAATAACAAAAAACACCAAAATCATGAGCATCATAGTCATCAAGAACATGAAAATCACACTAGTCATGGTAATCATGAACATCACCATCATGGAAATTTTAAAAGTAAATTCTTTATTTCTTTGATTTTTGCGATACCGATTATTATTTTATCGCCCATGATGGGAGTTAAATTACCGTTTCAAATTTCATTTACAGGGTCAGATTGGATTGTATTAATTCTTGCTACAATTTTATTCTTTTACGGAGGAAAGCCATTTTTATCAGGGGCTAAAGATGAAATTTCAACTAAAAAACCTGGAATGATGACGCTTGTTGCTCTAGGTATTTCAGTAGCTTATATTTATAGTTTATACGCCTTTTATATGAATAACTTCAGTGGTTCATCCACACATACAATGGACTTTTTCTGGGAATTAGCGACTTTAATTTTAATCATGTTATTAGGTCATTGGATTGAAATGAACGCAGTAGGTAATGCAGGCAATGCACTGAAGAAAATGGCAGAACTTTTACCTAATACTGCAGTGAAGCTGATTGATAATAATCAACGAGAAGAAGTTAAAATATCAGATATTCATATTGACGATATTGTGGAAGTCAGAGCAGGCGAAAGTATACCCACAGACGGAATCATTGTTCAAGGAGAAACATCAATTGACGAATCATTAGTTACTGGCGAATCAAAAAAAGTTCATAAAACTCATAATGATGATGTTATTGGAGGTTCAATTAATGGTTCAGGTACAGTACAAGTTAAAGTGACTGCTACGGGTGAAAATGGCTACCTATCTCAAGTTATGGGTCTTGTTAACCAAGCTCAAAATGATAAGTCAAAAGCTGAACTCCTCTCTGATAAAGTCGCAGGTTATTTGTTTTACTTTGCAGTAAGTATTGGCCTGATTTCATTTATTGTATGGATGCTTATTCAAAACAACGTCGATTTCGCACTTGAACGGCTAGTAACCGTATTAGTCATTGCTTGTCCACATGCATTAGGCTTGGCAATACCTTTAGTTACAGCACGTTCTACCTCTATAGGCGCACATAATGGTTTAATCATTAAAAACAGAGAATCTGTAGAAATCGCACAACACATTGATTACATCATGATGGATAAAACTGGGACACTAACTGAAGGTAACTTTTCAGTGAATCACTATGAAAGTTTTACAGACGAGTTAAATAATGAAGAAATATTGAGTCTATTTGCTTCATTAGAAAGTAATTCTAATCATCCACTTGCCACTGGTATTGTTGATTTTGCTAAAGGCAAAAATATTTCATATGCTACTCCTCAAGAAGTTAATAATATTCCAGGTGTAGGCTTAGAAGGCACAGTTGATAATAAAAAACTCAAAATAGTGAATGTTTCTTATCTCGATAAAAGCAATTTTGATTATAATAAAGAACAATTTACGAATCTCGCTCAACAAGGGAATTCTATTAGTTATCTAATTCATGACCGACAAGTTATTGGTATTATCGCACAAGGCGATAAAATTAAAGAAAGTTCAAAACAAATGGTTTCGGATTTATTATCGAGAAACATTACGCCAGTCATGCTTACAGGCGATAATAAAGAAGTGGCACAAACAGTGGCTGAAGAATTAGGTATTAGTGATGTCCACGCGCAATTGATGCCCGAAGATAAAGAAAGTATTATCCAAGATTATCAAAGCAATGGTAGCAAAATCATGATGGTTGGTGATGGTATCAATGATGCGCCAAGCCTTATTAGAGCAGATATTGGTATGGCAATTGGCGCAGGGACAGATGTAGCTGTTGAATCGGGGGATGTCATACTCGTTAAAAGTAATCCTTCTGATATTATCAATTTTTTGTCCCTTTCAAAAAATACGATGAAAAAAATGGTTCAAAATTTATGGTGGGGCGCAGGATATAACGTGATTGCAGTTCCTCTTGCAGCTGGTATATTAGCTTCTATTGGTTTAATATTATCACCTGCTGTGGGTGCAATACTTATGTCTTTAAGTACGATCATCGTAGCAATTAATGCATTTACATTAAAATTAAAATAAAAGAGGTAAATATAATGTATAAAAAAATGTTCACAATTTTAATTACGTTATTTTCTATAATGTTTATGGTTCCTAATGATACTTTTGCAGAAGGTAAGCACAACATGATGGACATGAAAGAAAATGATCAAAAGCGAAATGATATGATGGATATGAAAAGTCATGACGAAAGAAAAAATTTGAATTCTTCACAAGGAAAAAATGAAATAACATTTCCCAAAGTTTTAGATCCTAAAAAAGATAACAATGGTTATAAAAGTTATACATTAAAAGCGCAGAAAGGAAAGACAGAATTTTACAAAGGTAATTTCTCTAACACTTTAGGATACAATGGAAATTTACTTGGGCCAACTTTAAAATTAAAAAAAGGAGATAAGGTTAAAATTAAGTTAGTCAACAACTTAGATGAAAATACAACATTTCATTGGCATGGGTTAGAAATAGATGGAAAAGTGGATGGAGGCCCTTCTCAAGTTATAAAACCAGGAAAAGAAAAAACAATAAAATTTGAGGTTAAACAAGAGGCTGCTACATTATGGTATCATCCCCACCCCTCCCCAAATACAGCTAAACAAGTTTATAATGGTTTATCAGGGTTATTATATATAGAGGATGACAAAAAGAATAATTATCCTAGCAATTATGGGAAAAATGATTTGCCTATAATAATCCAAGATAAAACATTTGTATCTAAAAAATTAAATTATACAAAAACGAAAGATGAAGATGGTACTCAAGGTGATACAGTCCTTGTGAATGGGAAAGTAGATCCTAAATTAACAACAAAAGAAGGAAAAATACGTTTGAGACTTTTAAATGGCTCCAATGCTCGGGATTTAAATCTTAAGCTAAGTAATAATCAAAGTTTTGAATATATTGCTTCAGAAGGCGGCCATTTAGAAAAGACTAAAAAGTTAAAAGAAATTAATTTAGCTCCTTCAGCAAGAAAAGAAATAGTAATAGATTTATCTAAAATGAAAGAAGAAAAAGTCAATCTTGTTGATAATGATGAAACAGTAATTTTACCAATTATTAACAAAGAAAAAAGTACTAACAAAGACACTACTCCAAAAGTAGATAAAAAAATCAAATTAGAAGGTATGGACGATAATGTTACTATTAATGGCAAAAAATTCGATCCTAACAGAATAGATTTCACACAAAAGGTAAACCAGAAAGAAACTTGGGAAATTGAAAACGTCAAAGATAAAATGGGTGGTATGAAGCACCCGTTCCATATCCACGGAACGCAATTTAAAGTTTTATCAGTGGATGGGAAGAAACCTTCAGAAGATATGAGAGGCAAAAAAGACGTTATATCTCTGGAACCTGGACAAAAAGCCAAAATAGAAGTGGTTTTTAAAAATACTGGGACATACATGTTCCATTGTCACATACTTGAGCATGAAGATAATGGAATGATGGGACAAATAAAAGTAACAAAATAATTTATAAGGAGAATTCAATATGATGAAAAAATTGAGCTCAATTATAGTAGCTTCAGGATTAGTATTATCAGCTTGTTCAACTGGTAACGAAGAAGAAGAAAATTCTAAAGATCAAAAACAAGAAAAACATATGAATCATAAGAGTGAAAGTAAAGCCCCAGATAATATGAAAAGTACAGATGACAGTAAATATAAAAAGGACGATAAAATAACAATTACAGCTGATCATATGCCTGGTATGAAAAATGCTAAAGGTACAGTTAAAGGTGCTTACAAAACCTATGCTTATGTCGTGAGTTACACACCTACAAATGGTGATGAAAAAGTTAATAATCACAAATGGGTCGTTAATGAGGAAGTTGCAGATGCCCCTGAAAATGGATTCAAGAAAGGTGATACAGTTAAATTAGAAGCTGACCATATGCCTGGTATGAAAGGTGCAGAAGCTCAAATTGATGATGTAGAAAAAACAACCGTTTATATGGTGGATTATAAATCAACAGAAAACGATGAGATGGTTAAAAATCATAAATGGATGACAACTGACGAACTAAAATCTCGTTAATGTCTATCATTTTAAAGCTTTAAAGTATTTAGTTAGTTATTCACAAATGCAATGAGAATCCCCTTTGTTAAATAGACAAGTAAACAAATAAAATTTATGGCCACTCTCATATCCACAATAATGAGAGTGGCCATTTGTTTAGAAAAATTAAATGATTTTAATGAAAATGAGGGGATCTTTTATAATTTATCAATGGAATTTCGAAAAATATAAAAAATGGAATAGTGAATGTATTGAGCTTTATCATTTATCAAGAAAAGTTATTCTAAATTAGCAGGTAAAGTCACAAGTTGCGATAATTTCAACAACTCTATTTGTATGATTAGGGTGTGCCCTAAATAACATAAATCAGTAGCTTGCAAAAATTTAATTAATAATTTATAGTTAATATATCAAAAAAAGTTGATTTATTGTTTTTAGTATTTTATAAAGGAATTCAATTTTATGAGAATAAATCATGCGAGTACATTATCTATTGATTATTTTGTTAGTTATTTAAACCTAATTATGATATCAAGAGAAGTTTCTTTAAAAGAAGCTGTATCATATATGAAATACTCTTTCTTTAACAACAATATTGAAAGATATGGTGAAATAACTGCACATAACTTTAAACAAGCAGTTGAAAGACTTAAATAATTATCTAATATAAGAATGGAAGTGATTAAATGGAAATAATCAAGACCAATCCAGATGTACATAAAGAAGAACAATTAGATTTTTATGAAAAGATATTTGATGCACTTGCAGATAAGATTAGACTTAAAATTTTACAATCAATACGTCAAAGTGATACAAAGTCTTTGTGCGTGTGCGATTTGGAAGAAATATTAGGATTGAAACAATCTAAACTTTCGTACCATTTAAAAAGATTGGTAGATGCAAATATATTAAGTGCTGAAAAGCATGGTACTTGGAATTATTATCAAATTAATGAGCAACAAATACAGATAGTTTTAAATGAAGATACTTGCTGTAAGATACTTTAAGTATCTTTTTTATCATAGTATTAATCAATTTTTTTTGATTAATAAATCAAGAAATATTGATTAAATAAATTTGGAGGCGTTATACTAATGATAGATTCGATTATAGAATTTATAAAAACATTTCTAATGCTATTTTTTGAATTATTAATACTGTTCATAATCGTAAGTTTTATTGTAAGTCTGATCCAACAAGTAGTTTCGGAAGATAAAATCAAAAGCATGTTAAGCCAGCCTAACCAAGGAATCAATTATTTTTTAGGGATGATATTTGGTGCGATAACGCCCTTTTGTTCCTGTTCGACTATTCCAATACTCGCAGGATTATTAAATTCTAAAGTACCTTTTGGTCCATCTATGAGTTTCTTAATGGCTTCACCATTGATGAACCCATTAATGCTATTTATGTTATGGGCTTTATTAGGTTGGAAAGTTGCTGCTGTTTATTTTGTTGTACTAGCAATATTTAGTATCTTAACAGGTTTTGTATTTTCAAAAATGAATTTAGCTAAAAGTTATAAAGGAGTAAATGTTAAAGGCGATGGATTTTTTGCTAATAAAACAGGATCTCGTTTTAAACAAGCATTAAACGATGCGTGGGCATTTTTATATCCAATGCTTCCTTACCTATTTATTGGTGTATTTATTGGAGCATTCATATATGGATTTGTACCCGAAACATTTATTACAAAATACGCAAGTGGAGATGGCGTTATATCTGTATTTATTGCATCTGTTATTGGTATTCCTATGTATATCAGACCTGAAACAATGTTACCTATAGCTGAAGCATTAGTATCAAAGGGGATGTCCTTAGGAACAGTAGTTGCATTAATCATAGGTGGTGCTGGGGCAAGTATTCCCGAAGTTGTATTATTATCTAAATTATTCAAGAAAAAATTTGTAGTTTCATTCGTTATCGCAATTTTAGTTGTAGCTGTTGCTACAGGATTAATAATCAATATAATTGTTTAAGTTTAAGGAGGATAAATTAATGAATCAAGAAACTTCAGTAATCAATAGGTATGGAAATGCAGCTAAAAAACACGAAGAAAACTTATGTTGCCCAGTAGAATATGATACAAAATATTTAAAGCTTATACCAGATGAAATTATAGAGAAAGATTATGGTTGCGGAGATCCTTTAAGCAAAATCAAAGAAGGAGACACAGTATTAGATTTAGGTTCTGGCGGTGGCAAAGTTCCTTATATAGTTTCTCAAATCGTTGGTGAAACAGGTAAAGTTATTGGTGTAGATATGAATGATGATATGTTAAACCTTGCTAAAAAATATCAAAATCAAATGATTGAAAGAATTGGTTATGACAACATTATTTTTCATAAAGGAAAAATTCAAAACTTAAAATTAAATTTAGAAGAACTCGATAAATATATTCAAGAACACCCTGCTAGTAACTTAGATACTTATCAATCTATCAATCAATATATTAATTACTTAGAAAATGAAATGACAATGATAAAAGATAATAGCATAGATGTGGTTATATCTAATTGTGTTTTAAATTTAGTTTCAACAGATGAAAAAGAAGCATTATTCAAAGAAATTTACCGAGTTTTGAAAAATGGAGGTAAAGCAGTTATTTCAGATATCGTTTCTAATGTAGAAGTACCAGAAAAATTGAGACAAGATGAAAATTTGTGGAGTGGTTGCTATTCAGGAGCTATTCAGGAAAAATCATTTGTTGATTCTTTCGAAGATGTAGGTTTTTATGGTGTAGAAATTGATAAACGTGAAGAAACATGGACTACTATTGAAGATATTGATTTTAGAAGTATGACTGTTATAGCTCATAAAGGTAAAGAAGGACCTTGTATTGATAAAGGACAATCAGTTATATACAAAGGGCCATTTAAACACATTGAAGATGATGATGACCATGTTTTTGAACGAGGTGAACGAACATTTGTATATGAAAAGACCTTTAATATATTAAAGCAAGCACCATATAAAGAAGTTTTTGAATTTATAGATGAAAACGAAAATCTAATTAATAAAAATGAATGTTGTGACACATCATGTGGATGTTAATTAATAATTAAAGGAGGTGTTATAATGGAAAAAAATGCATTTAAAAAAGCAATTTCTAAATTAAAACCTAAAGAACAAGCTTGTTGCTCTGTAGAAATTGAGGAAAAAGAAGAGAACAAAAAAGAAAATACAAATAAAGATCAAAATAATAATAAAGGCTGCTGTTAATGCGCTATTAAATACTAATTTTGCATTCCTCTACTAACCAGTGTTATAATTTAGATAACGAAAATAAGTAATCACTTATACACCAATCCCCTCACTATTGCGAGTAGTGAGGGGATTTTTGTTGGTGTGGCTATATGTCACCTATTTTTTATTGCATTTACTTAGCCAATGAGTAAAAAACGCAATTGCACAGCCACTGATGACTGGCGCTATGATGTGAACGAAAATAAGCATCACTTTATACACCTCCTCTCTACGTCTAAATTGACGCCTGAGAGATAGGCGACCTATATATTATATCATCTGTACTAGATGAGTTACAGATAACTTCTGATAAGTCATTTTATGACTAAATAACTATCAAGACAAGAAGAAACTCGTTTTCAACTCGTTTCAAAAACCAAAAATTCAAATCCAATTTTTCCACGCATGCGAAGGAGTTTTATAACTTCCATTCCCCACTTAACGGCTTAACATCTGCATCAATATATCCGTAATAATCTTTATTTATAAAAAAATCGTCATGAGCATTACAATTTTCACACTTCGTAATAATTGAACAAGCTTTATAATTTTCCATGTCTTGACAATTTTTACTTACAATTTTCAAAGTTGAAAAACCACATTCCCAACACTTCATTTTTATTCTTCGACCAGTCACAAATTGCTTTGAAAATTCATCTTGCATAAAGTCAATTCTCCTTTTTGCTTTATTCCAATTGCTTTATTGATATTGAAGCTTGGATCTTCAACAATATCAAAACTTTTCGAATAGTCTGCTTAATAGCTCACGCTATGCCGACATTTGTTTCAATCAATTTGATAAGTTAAAATTCCATATATAATAATAAATTTCAAATGTTATTTTTAAAATAAAGTCAATGTACCACATTGGGTTAAGTTTCTTATTACTAAAGAATGAACTTTGTATCATTTCAACGGCCTACTATCTTCTCATTTGGTTATTTCTATCTTGTTTCTTCTTCTTTTTCTTATGATTAATATTGTTTTGTTTTTCTGTTTCATTCGCATAATACATAAGGAAGTCACTAGCATTTATCGTTGGTAAATGAATGTGATTAGTTTGTTCATTTTCATGTTCAATACGATTGTCATGATCATTTCTATCTACTTGATTAATATGTTTTTCGATAACTTCTTCTTGATCGACATTATTATATTTCTCAAGTTTAATGAGTAATTGAACTTTCTCATTAGGTGTTTGGTCTTTGACTTTTTCAAAGTTTTTATCGCCTATATCTATTCTTAAATCATCATCAATATGTTCTTTATAACTATCAATTTCTTTTTCTTTTTCCTTAATAAATTGCAACTCAACGTTATATTCAAAGCTATCTTTTTCTAAATTTTTAAGCTGTCTTTGACTAAAGAAAATATCTTTACTCGCTTTTTTATAAGTATCTTCTAGCAATATATCATTAGGAATATTGTTATTTTGTTTAAATTGATATTGAACATGAGTTGCTTTTATAAAGTTACCTTTTTGTGCCTCATCAACAATAAATGCTTTCTCATCATTACTAAATTGTTTATGAGATTTAGGGTACATTTGCTGAACAATTATATTATTTTTCTCACTTTCAGTTAAATAAACATCTTTAGCTGATTGATAAATTTCTTTACGTTTTTCTTCTCTACTTTCTAATTTATTCTTTTCATTGAGTAATTCTTTATAGTTAGATTTAACAGTATTAATAAATTCTTGTTGACTATATCCTTTAGTTTCCATATCTCTTCTAAATTGATAATTAGTATCATAATTGTCAGCATAGAATTTCAATTGATGTCTCTTAATTTCATTTTTAAGTAAGTCATTTTGAATTTTACGACCAAAGGTAGACGCACTATCAAACGTATTTTTTAGTGTTTCTTTCGCCTCTATATAGCCAACATCACGTTGATATCTATTAAATAAAATAGAATAACTATGTTCATTTTTGCTTACTTGATCATTAGCGTTTTGAACAAGTAATCTAATTGCATTTTGTGCTTGTTCTTTCTCTTTATCATTATATACTTCTGATAATTCGCCACGATTGTATTGTCTAATCTGTTCATTTTTTTGTCCGTAATAAGTAACGGGTTGGTACTCAACGCCCTCTTTTTCACAACGTTTTTGTTCATTTTTTTCTAATCGATATTCTTCTCTTGTCAGTGGAATTTCGGCAATTTTTTCTAAACCTTGATCTTCAAAAGAACGACTATCATATCGTCTTAAACTTTGTTCCCGTTCTGAATATTGGTTTAATTTTAATTCCCAATGCTTACGAACTTCTTTGAAATCAAAGTCGGCAAAACGTTCTTGTTTTCTCACTTTATTACCATTTTGATTTAAAATAGCATTACCATTTTCATCATATTGTGTTCTCGTTTTTGTCTTTTTTCCCCAAGTACCGTCTGAATTAAAAGGTCTTTGAGTCAGTAGAACATGAGCGTGTGGGTTGTTCATATCATCTCTATGAATTGAAATATCAGCCACCATTCCTTTGTCTACAAACTCACTTTTTATAAAATCTTTTGTTAATTCAGTTTGCACCTCTCTATCAAAATCATTAGGCAAACTTAACAATACTTCTTTTGCTAATCTAGGATTTTTCGTTTTCGCATTATTCTTTTCAACTTTATCGACTTCATTCCACAAACGCTGTCTATCATTAGTCCAATCAGGTGCATGTTGAGGGGTTAAAATCATGATTTCAGGCTTTACTTTATGATTTCTAAACTTAATTTTTTCATCTGTTCGTTCACTATATAATGCTTCATCAGAACGATAAGACGCTGATGCAACGATATTTTTAGTTGCTCGATTAATGTTAGTCACTCTTAACATAAAGTAACCTTTCTCCATGATTTTACCTCCTCTCTTTTTTTATTTACACCCCTGTGGGAACTATAACAATCAACACATAGGATTGCCCATTTTTATGACAATTTTTAATTTGCATATAAATGGGCAGTATCTTAAGAACTGGTTATATTATACCATGAATAAGCGACTTACCCAATGAATTATGGTATGCTTTATATAGATAAACTAAGGGAGTTTTTTAATGTCTAAAATCAAACAAACAGATATTACGAAATTAAGTCAATTAGAACAACAAATTGAACAACTGAAAGAGCAAAAGAAACAACAAGAAGCACAACTAACTAATAAAATTGGTGGTTATTTTTTAAACAAACTTGATTTAAATATGATCAACTCTAGTGATGAATTGTATAAAATTATGGATAAAGTCATTGAAGAATTTAATAAAGATATCGAACAAAATAGCAGCGACGGGAACAACGAAAATTTAACAGAAGACAAAATTAACCAGAATAGTAAGTGATACGATGAATGATTTTAAAAATCTCAAAAAAATAAATGCTGAAATTGAAAAAGCAGAATTAACAAAACATAGATTAAAAAATTTAGATAGAAAAGAAAGAGCACATAGACTGATTCGAAAAGGTGCAATGCTTGAAAAATATTTTGAATGTGAGCATTTAAGTCCTGATGAAACAGAAGAATTGTTAAGGATATATTCCAACTATATTAATACGAATAAGCCAAATAAATTTAAAAAGAAGTAGTTGATCAGACCTACAAATCTTGGTTTTTTCACTTGAAGAAGAGAATAGACAAGTAATTGAAAATAGTATCAAAAATATTAGTTTTATTATACTTATACAAGTAAAAAACAGGATCAAGAGAAAATGAAATTGAAAAATTAAAAGGTGTAGATGATGAACTATATAACTAATATGATTAATAAAAGAAAGTGCTGGCCGTAGTTACAATGAATAATAATTGTTTATAAAAAGATAGGACTAAAGCTGAAAAGTTTTAGTCCCATCTATGTACCTAATTACATTTCCTTGAATATAAAGTTGGCCAACCATATTCTAATTAACTATTAAATAAAGAAGTGATTGGTAAATTATCACGTCGCTTATTCAACGTATGTACTTCTGCAAATTCAGATTTAAGAGATTTCATGAGATATCCTTGCATTGCTTCAACGGTTTCGTTTTTTTGAATAAGCATGGCTTTAAAGCGTTTAAGAACATGAAGTATTTCTATTTCAACGTCTTCTAATAAGTAATATGTATCAATGGAATTGTTAAAGGATTTCTTGGCTTTTAATAATACAGATTTAATAAGTTTAATTTCATCTACAGAAAAATTACTTAAATAAGTTTGAATACTTTGCGGTAGTTCTTCCAATAATTGAAACTTTAAAGCTTCATCATTAAATTTTGAATAGTAGTGATTTGAATGGTTTGTGTGATTACTAGGATATGTTAATTTCTTATCATTCAAATCATACATATCATTACTCTCAGTCTTAATATAATCAGTATCATTATAATCAGTATCATTAGTGTATCTTTTTGATATATCATGATGTATCATTTTGATATTTCCTGATGTATCATTATCATATTTCTGGATGTATGAATTTGATACATCCGTAGAATACTGCTGTTCTACGTCATTTTCTTGTTGTGTAATACAATATACATCAGCTTTTGTTACTTCAGGTTTTTTTAGATATAGTTTATTTGGTTTATTTAATCCCACTCTGATTTGACTAAACAAATCAGCTCGAGTTAATTCTTTTTTTATTTTAGATAATTTGTTTGGGCTGCTAATATTTAGGATTTGTTTTAACTTTTCGTTAGTATATATAAAGAATATATCTCCGTTTTCATCTATCCAATTATTTTTTATAGATAGATCTAAACGATCTCTTAATATTGACCAAGTTATTTTTGCATCATTAGACAATTTAGTATATTTAGGATTTGTAAAAAATACTTTAGGCAATCGATAGAATTTTTCTTTTTGGATTTCTTTAATATTAAAATTAGACATACAAAAACCTCTTTCATATTCAAATTTTTAAAAGAGGTAATAAAAAGTCATAAGTAAGTATATATGTATTAGACTTGCGCTAATAATTCTTAATATATATAATATGAATACAACAACTATACAAAAAACAACTTTTTTATTACCATTGAGGCCTAACTATTCCCGTAGTTGGGCTTCTTTCTATTTATAATAACATTTTTCAAATCTTTGTTACATTTTTTATATATATTTAATGTATATATCTTGTAAGAATAATAAAAAGCTATATATTGTTTTTATATAGTGATATGGGATTTTATATAAAGAAAGCTATTGTAGCACGTATAAAAGGTATATAATAAGTATATAAAGATGATAAATCGTATTCGTATAATTATATGTATACCTTTTATGTATAAGTATAAAAGTATTGATGTATTAAGTATAATAACTATATAACGCATAATAAATACCGTATATAGTTATACGGAGGCTATTATATGAAAAGTATGAAGAAAATTGCTGACGAACTAAATGTGACAAAAATGACAGTTTATAATAATGCTAAAAAAGCAAATGTGAAATTTCAGAAAATTGATAACGTAAATTACTTATCTAGTGAAGATGAGATTGTAGTAGTAAATAGAATAAAAAAAAATCAAAAAAAGAGCATTGACGTTGAAAGCAAAATAAATGAAAAAAATTCTGAAAATAATGATCCTGTAAAAGATGAAACAATAAAACAGTTATATATTCAACTAGACATATATAAGAAACAGGCAAGTAGAGATAAAGAACAAATAAATACACTTAATAGGCTTCTAGAAAATCAGCAAGTCTTAGCATTAGAAAGCAATAAAAAAA
>NZ_JAESMM010000034.1:0-902 GCF_017893165.1 Staphylococcus sp. GDX8P54P | reverse complement strand
GTAACAGCTGAAATACTAAATGGGTTACCTTTCTTAGTGACATAACCTTTATGATTGAGTGCATTGGCTATTTTACGATAACCATGACCTTTGGCATAAGATTCAAAGATATATTTAACGATGTTAGCTTCATGTTGATTAATCATTAATTCTTTTTTATTATCAGGTATGTTATTATATCCTAATGGAAGATTGCCTTGATAATAGCCCTCTAAAGCTCTTTGACGTTGTCCGGTGTAAATGTTCTCTAAAATTGTATTTCTTTCAAATTCGGAAAAACTTGCAAGTATCTGGAGCATTAACTTGCCTGTTGAATTTTTGACTTCCATACGTTCAGATAAGCTAAAAAATTCAACATTTTGGCGATGAAGTTCTTCGACTATTGTAAGTAAATCGGAAGTATTACGTGCCAAACGATTTGTTTTATAAACCATAACACAGTCTAATTTTCCATTTTTAGCATCATTTAACATGCGCTGTAATTCAGGACGGTTCATAGATTTTCCTGATATGCCCCGATCTGCATATATATCAACGAGTTTATAGCTGTTAAATTGGCAATATTGCTCTATTTGTGTAATTTGTCCTTCTATACTATAGCCCATTACCTGTTTTTCCGTGGATACGCGGATGTACCCTCCGATTCTCTTCTTCTTCATTTCACTCATATTTTTTCATCCTTTCATCTATTAAGCAATCGATGATTGCGTAGTTTGATTGACAATGTTTAGAGGTTCATTTTTGAAATAGATCCCCGCAAGGGTTTTGTTTTTAGAAATATTAATTTCATCAATATAGGGGTACAACATGTTTAGCGTGAAACGTTCTTGAATGATGTTTTGGAAAGCTTTTCGAATTTGATACGCACTGATTGATGATAGAGGTTTTGATTGTTGATGTAA
>NZ_JAESMM010000033.1:0-105688 GCF_017893165.1 Staphylococcus sp. GDX8P54P | reverse complement strand
AAAGAGAATTTCATCAAGAAATTCTACAAGCAAAGCAAGTTGGGAGTCGGGGCCCCAGCAAAGAGAATTTCATCAAGAAATTCTACAAACAAAGCAAGCTGGGAGTGGACAACGAATTTAAAAAGAATTCTGTCCCACTCCCGTTGTAGCTTAAATATTACCGATTGATAAATATTTTGTTTCTAAATAAGGTTCAATACCTTCTGTGCCACCTTCTCGGCCATAACCACTTTCTTTCATACCGCCGAATGGTGCATGGGCTGCTGATGGTCCACCGTCATTCCAACCGATCACGCCATAATCAAGTGAATGATATAAGTGGAAGCCTGTGCGATAATCATTTGTAAAGAAATAAGCAGCTAAGCCAAATTGTGTATCATTCGCCATTTGAATCGCATCTTCTAAATCTGAATATGTTGCAACAGGCACGATAGGACCAAATGTTTCCTCTTGCATGGCTAACATCTCTTGGTTCGCATTTGATACGACAACAGGTTTCAAGAAGTTACCACCTAACGCTTGTGCATCCTCTAAAGAACGTGATAATTGAGCACCTTTAGATGCCGCATCTTCCAATTGATTAACGACTTTCTTCACGCCATCTTCATTAATTAACGGCCCAATCGTAACGTCTTTATCCATACCATTTCCGACTTTCAGTTCATGAACTTTTTGCGTTAATTGCTTAACAAACGCATCTTCAACCGCTTCATGTACGTATACACGGTTTGCACAGATACATGTTTGACCCGCATTTCGGAATTTTGAAGCAATTGTTTGGTCTACCGCATAGTCAATATCGGCGTCTTCATGAACAATCAGTGGTGCCAGGCCACCCAGTTCCATTGTGACATTTTCAACGGATTCAGCCGCTTGCGCAATAAGTTTCTTACCTACATTAGTTGAGCCAGTAAACGTCACTTTCTGCATCACTGGATGTTTCGTGAACAATTCACCTGCGTCTTTACCTGACATAATAACGTATTGAACGGCATCTTCTGGGATTCCCGCTTCATGCGCCAATTCAATGAGACGAATCGTAGTTAATGGTGTTTGCGTCGCAGGTTTACACACAATGGTACAACCTGCAGCTAATGCTGGCGCAATCTTACGTGTAATCATTGCCGCTGGGAAATTCCATGGCGTAATAGCGCCAACTACACCTACCGGGAATTTCTTAATGATAATGTTTTTATTCGGTGTATTCGCAGGAATGGTACGTCCGTAAATACGTTTGGCTTCTTCGGCATACCAAGAAACGTATGAATTCGCGTAGTCTACTTCACCTTGTGCTTCTTTTAAAGGTTTACCGCCCTCTTTAGTAATAAGTTCTGCCAATTCTTCTTTATGTTCGTTAATCAAAGCGAACCATTTATATAATTTGTCTGCACGTTCATGTGCATCTACCTCTCTCCAAGATTTAAACGCTTCATGTGCTTTCTCAATTTGTTGTTTCGCTGTTGCTTCGTCAGTATAGTCTAATGTTTGAATCACTTCGTTTGTCGCTGGATTAAGCACTTCTAATGTTGCCATTTACATCCACCCCTTTAAGAACATTTGATACAAGTATATACCCGTAGAAGTTGATAATCTATCAAACCGTTTTGTTAACATTTAGGTTGTCACTTTCGTATGACAATATTACTTGATAAAATATGTAGACTACATAAAACAATGGTTGTAAGGAGTTTGTTATGAATAAAAAGATATTTGTCATTGGTTCAGGGTTAAGTGGGTTAGTTGCTGCGACAGAATTATTAAAGAAAGGCTATCACGTCACAATGTTAGACCAGGAACCACGTCAAGCGATAGGCGGACAGGCTTACTGGTCATTTGGCGGGTTGTTTCTTGTAAATTCTAAGATCCAACAACGTCTAGGGGTTAAAGATTCGTATGAACTTGCGCTGAATGATTGGTTTGGCTCTGCTCAATTTGACCGCCCGGAGGATGAAGATTATTGGGCGAAACAATGGGCTGAAGCCTACGTGCGCTTTGCGACTTTTGAAAAGGAAAATTATTTAAAATCGATGGGCGTACGCCTAACACCGATCTTAGGTTGGGCTGAACGTGGCGGTACGTCTGCTTCAGGTCATGGCAATTCTGTGCCACGTTTCCATATCACATGGGGGACAGGTCCTGGATTAGTTGAGCCGTTTAGTCGTTACGTCCTTGAAAAAGAACAAGAAGGTCAATTTGAATTTCTCGCACGTCATCAAGTAACAGATATTGGTATCAAACATAATCAAGTGACACACATTGCTGGAAATATTTTAGAACCAAGTGATGTGGCACGTGGTGAGAAATCATCCCGTACCGTGATAGATACATTCCATTTCGAAGTGGATGCACTGTTAATTACTTCAGGTGGCATTGGTGCCAACATGCCACTTATTCGTAAATACTGGCCTAAACGTTTAGGTAATCCACCAAAAACTATGATTCAAGGGGTACCTGATTCAACGGATGGCCGGTTAATTCAAATTACTGAAGATGCAGGTGCAAACATCGTGAATAAAGATCGTATGTGGCACTACACTGAAGGTATCCAGAATCATAGCCCAATTTGGTCGAACCACGGCATTCGTATTATTCCAGGTCCATCTTCTATGTGGTTTGACGCTACTGGCAAACGTATGCCTGCGCCTGATTATCCTGGTTTCGACACCTTACATACATTAGAAACTATCATGAACACAGGTTACGACTATTCGTGGTTCATCTTAACAGAAGACATTATTAAGAAAGAATTCGTCCTTTCAGGCTCTGAACAGAACCCTGATTTAACGGACAAAGATATCAAGTTGCTACTTCAAGAACGCTTAGGTCGTAAAGCAACCTCTCCAGTAGAAGCCTTTATGAATAATGGCCCGGACTTTGTTATCGCTGATGATTTAGGTACGCTTGTTCGAAAGATGAACGACTTAGTTGGTAGTACGTTACTTGATTATGAAGCGATTAAGGAAGAAATCAAAGCACGCGACTTACAAATTGATAATCCGTTTACGAAAGATCCACAAGTCGCCTTCATCAATAATGCACGCCAGTTCTTAGGCGATAAATTAATACGTACGGCCAAACCTCATAAAATATTAAGTGGAAGAAACGGACGTTTAATTGCCGTCAAATTAAATATTATTAGTCGTAAAACACTTGGTGGCATTCAAACAAATTTAGAAGGCCAAGCACTTAATTCAAAGATGCAATCGATACAAGGTCTATATGCGGCAGGTGAAGCTTCTGGTTTTGGTGGTGGCGGTGTCCATGGTTATCGCGCTTTAGAAGGCACTTTCCTTGGTGGTTGTATCTTTAGTGGCATACGTGCAGCTGAAGGTATCCACCATTATATACAGTAATTTTCATAAATATACACTTCCGAAATAAAGTATTTTCAAAATGTATATCCCACCACTTTTTATGCATTTTATTGTAAAATTATATCAAATATTATTTTTTTCAAGTAATAGTTATCAATTTTACAATTTTTGCAAAAGAAGGTGATGGTATGCCTCGCGATAGCTTGAAATCTTTGAAAAATAAAACTGTAACCGTCATAGGTCGAATTGAACATATTACTATAACACCTAAAATACACATCCCAAATAAACCTATTTTCTCGAAAATTTTATTAACTGATGTGAACATCGGCGGTCAATATTTCGATCATGTTTGGGTTTATGCAGCGAAGCGATATTATCACGACCAAGATCCATTTTTACATCAAGTTGTTAAATTTAAATCAAAAGTAACGCCTTATGTTAAACATGGCCAACACGGCTATGTCGAAGACTATGGTATTGATTATGTCAAAAGCTTAAGCATACTGCCTAATACGTCAATTGAAGAATATGACGAAAGATATTATGATGATGATATTACCGTAGACTTTTTCTTAACGAATTAAAAGCACATTGCAAAGCTTGATTAACTATCAAGTGCAATGTGCTTTTGTTATGTTATTTCACTTTTAATCCACGGTAACGGTTTAACGTTCCAATAAATTCTTGTTTACGTGGTAGCGCTAGATTACCTGGATGACCATCGAAGTTAGATACCGCTTCGATGCCATGCTTTTCAATCATCTCATACATTTGGTTCGTCGCCTCAATAAGACTTAAATGATGATCTATCAGTTGATGTCTAAAGTAATTAATCATAACCGGCAATGCATTGGTTTGACTATCGTCGACCAGTTGCTCTAAACCAGATAAATCAATTGCTTCCTTGCCGTACATGACTGTGCGTAGTCCTTTCGCTTTCAATCGATCATCTTTTCCCTTTTTAGAGAAAGAAGTGGCTAACGGCACCCGAGATGGAATCTCACCAAATGACGTTTCTACTTGTGTGTCGCGTTGATAGCCGTCTGATTGTGCAATGGCTTTCGCTTCATCCGTCACATCCTTCAAATGATACTCATCCATCATTAATACTTGATCGGCTACGTCAAAGTAATCACCAGAGCCACCGACAATCAAAATGGTTGAAACGTGATGTGTTTCAAAGAGTGGTCTCACTTTATTTGAAAATGGTATAATGGGCTCTTTATCAGGCGCAATCAATTTCTGCATGCGCCCATCACGTATCATAAAGTTCGTTGCTGATGTGTCTTCATCTATAAGCAATGTTGACGTTTGCGTTTCCAATGCTTCCATCACATTTGCCGCTTGAGAGGTACTGCCACTCGCATTCTCAGTTGAAAAATGCGTCGTGTCCTTCTTACCAGGCAAATTATCTATAAACGGACTAATGTTAACGTTGTGAATACCACGTCCATCCTCAGCACGTATCTTCATAGCATCATGACGTGTAATTACAAATTCACGTCCATCATTTGGAATATGATCATAAACACTACGTTCAAGTGCTTCTAATAAGGTCGATTTACCATGATAACCCCCACCAACAATCAATGTAATGCCTTCAGGAATAGACATCCCTGTGACTGCCCGACCACTTGGTAAGTTAAACGTCGTTTCAAGCGTTGTTGGACTCGTAAATCGAATCGCACCTTTCATTGGTTCATCAGACACACCACTTTTCCTTGGTAAAATAGCATTATTCGCAACGAAAGCAACTAGATGTTGTTGTTCAAGTTGTTCTCTAATATACGTTTGGTCGAGTTTTACTGTCACTTGATGTTGGAGTGCTTGCTGATCAATATTTTGATACATAATGGCTTGATTTACAATCTTTGGTAAACCGTTGATCAGTGTTTGCGCTGCAGCTTTTCCAAGAATCTTACGTCCTGCAGCTGGCATACCAACTTCAATGCGCACTTCAATGGTTTTATCATTGATTACAACCGACGTGCGTTCTAGCATTTCTTGGCCACAATGATCGATAAAGATTTTTCCATTTTTCCCAGAACCTTTTACAGTGCGATTAAACGTTGCGACTTGATAGGCAAACGCTCGGGTCAAGAAGTCCGATACTGCAAGCCGTTTGTCTTTCGTATCTAGTAAATGATCCGGAATTTGAGCAACATCTCGTTGGATCATAAGTCGCATTTTTGAAGGTGGCGCAAAAGGATCCACCTGTACATGATCAATAGCTAAACGAAATTGATTAAAGGCATATGTTCCTTTAATTCTTTTATACGCGCCGTATTTTTGTCCATCTAAAGATTTCAATGTCTTATCGAGATCTGTCGAGCGTTTCATCATTATTCCTCCGTTCAATACGTCTATATGTACTGTTTACCCGACCTAACCGGCAAGCATAACGTCATTCTTGAAATTCCTGATCTGCTTATAAAAAATACACCTCATACAGATGGATTTTCACCTACTGTTGAGATGTATATTGTACCTATTTATCTTTGGCAATCATTAAATATGATTATAATGCTGTGTAACCACCGTCAATTGTAAATACGCTACCTTGTGCGAATGATGACGCATCTGATGCAAGGTATACAACAATGCCACCTAGCTCTTCTGGTTCACCTGGACGACCCATTGGTGTTGCTCCCATCCAATAGTCAATCATTTCGCCACCAGTATTAAACATTGGTTCAGTTAATGCCGTTTTCATGTATCCTGGCGCAATTGTGTTTACTTTGATGCCATATTTAGACCATTCCATTGCTAAACTTTTCGTTAACATGATAACGCCTGCTTTAGACGCATTATAAGATGCTTGTTCTTGAGGTTTATTGGCAATTAAGCCTGACATAGATGAAGTATTAATGATTGAACCATAGCCTTGTTTGATCATTTGACGTCCTACTGCTTGTGCTACTAAAAAGACACCATTTAAGTTTAAGTTAATTACTTTTAACCAATTTTCGTAAGAAACATCTTCTGCTTTTTCATTAATGGTCATACCCGCATTGTTGACTAAGATATCTACTTTGCCATACTCATTTACGACGTCATCCACCATTTTGTTAACGTCTTCTGGATTAGTTACGTCTACTTTTAATGCCGTTGTTTTAACACCTTCATTATCAGCAATTGCTTTCGCTGTTTCTTGCGCTAAGTCTAATTTAATGTCTGCAATTACAATATCTGCGCCTGCTTGTGCCAATGCTTCTGCCATCGCTTTACCTAGACCCATGGCACCACCTGTTACGATTGCTACTTTACCATTTACTTTAAATTGATCAATAATGTTTGTCATTTTTATCATCCTTTTTAATTTGATTGTGAACTAATTGTTGTTTTGACTTGTCTTCCAGGCTGTTGTACTTTCATAAAGAATGTAAGAACAAAGCCTAATACATAAATCACTGCATAAGCCCAAATAGTCACTTCTGCTGAAGCGAAGATGAGCATCACACTTGCAAGTCCATAACCCAGGAAATTACTTAATCCTGCTGCTAGGTTATGTACAGATACTGCGGCACCTTTATGTTCTGGCACCAACGTTGGGAATATAGCTGACATTGGGACGAACGCAGCAACTGCGAAACCAAACATAATCGCAATTAACGTTGTCACGATGATATTAGGCCCACTCCATGATGGGAAGTAATAAAACGCTAATGTGGATACGGCCATACCAATACAACCGAACCAACGGACTTGGCGTACCCAACCAATTTTATCGCCCATAATACCCCAGAATAAGTTTGTGAATATGGTAATAATGTACATTAAGCCCCATACACGTAACCATTCTGACGTAGTGAAACCGAAATCTGCAGTGTAAACATGAGGTAAGAATACAACCAAGCCGAATAATGACAATTGGTTAATAATACGTACGACAAAGGCAACTGCTACATTCTTATTTTTAAGAATGGTAATCCCTCGACCAAACTCTCTTAACATTTCTTTCTTAGTCATATGTTGCGCTTCTACGTCTTTACCTTTTTTATCTTTAACTAAGAACATCGCGATTAATCCGCCAATTAAGATGAAGATTAATGATGACCATAAAGTGCCCATCTCACCAATCACTGGAATTGAAAAGCTTGGTAAATATGAACCTAATACACCTATACCAATTGAATACATTGCCCAGAACCAACCCATGGCTGACGCAAGCTTGTAACTTGGTGAAGAATATGTAATCCATACGACAAAGCTATAAATAAACATTGGATATGCTAAACCACGAATACCATACATGATCATCATCATGGCATAGTTCTGTTGTTCTAAACCAAAGACTAAGAATCCAACATGGAAGACCATCCAAATGATAAATGCGAATGTCATCACACGTCTTGGGCTAAAAATCTCAGCCATCACACCTGATAACCACGAAGCAATTGCTACCACTAAACCGTAAACGGTTAAGACATTACCAGCTTCTGAATTATCAAAGCCCAGGCTCATAATATATTTAGATAAAAACGCCTGTTCCATACCATCTCCGGTCATGAAGATTGCTACGGCAATATAACCCCATATTAATACCATAGGCAATCCTAAAAATTGACGTTCTCGTTTTTCTATCTCGTTCGTCACTTTAATCCCACTTTCTACCTTTGTTTATTAGTTGTTATTTATGTTCTGAATGAAATTGTTCATGCGCAAGACTTTCAAGTGGAATGCCTTGTTTAAAACGTTCTGTATACTGCTCAAAATGTGCAACTTCATCTTCAGTTGGCGTTATAGTCATTGATTCTGTTCCTTTAAATGCGAAATCATTTAAATAAGTTGCTAAATTAGATGTCTTTGTTTCAATCATGTATCTTGCTAAGACAGCGATACCCCAAGCGCCACCTTCACTCGCAGTTTGCATGACACGCACTGGACTATCTAAAGCGGCTGCTAAGAAGGATTGCGCAACTTTTTCAGTCTTAAAGATGCCACCATGACCAAACATTGAATCAATATGAATATTTTCTTTTTCTTTTAGTAAATCAATACCAATTTTCAACGTACTAAACGCGCTATAAATATGCGTTTTCATTAAGTTAGCTAAATTAAAATTGCTATCTACTGATCGTACAAGCATTGGATAGCCATGTTGTACATCAGTAATAAATTCACCTGAAATATAACCAAATGACAATAACTTACCTAAATCATCATCGCCTTTTAAAGCACGTTCAAACAATTTGGTAAATAGTTCACCTTTATCATATTGAACGCCCATCGTTTCAAAAACTTCGCCAAATAAATCAACCCACGCGTTAATATCTGATGTACAGTTATTCGCATGAATCATTGCTACTTCATAACCATCTGGTGTTGTAACAATATCTACCTCTGGATAAACATCTTTGATTGGCTTTTCAAGAACAATCATTGAGAAGATACTTGTTCCTGCCGAAATATTCCCTGTTCTTGGTGCTACACTATTCGTCGCTACCATTCCTGTAGCCGCATCCGCTTCAGGTGCACATAATGGACATCCAGCTTGTAACTCACCGTTCGGGTCTACTAATTTCGCACCCGTTTCCGTAAGACGTCCGGCATACTCTCCTGCTACAACCACTTTAGGCAAGAGGTCTCTTATGTCTTGTGTGTAACCCTTTTCAGAAAATTTCTTATTAAAACGCTGAATAATATCTTCACGATAGTCTTGTGTTTCACTATCAATTGGGAACATGCCTGATGCATCTCCGATACCCAATACTTTCTCATCAGTTAAATACCAGTGTATGTATCCCGCAAGTGTCGTCATATAACGTACTTTCTCAACATGTGCTTCTTGATCTAATGCTGATTGATAAAGTTGCGCAATACTCCAACGTTCTGGAATATTGACTTGGAAATCTTCACGCAATTGTTCAGCTGCTTTATTAGCATTGTTATTACGCCAAGTTCTAAATGGCACGAGTAAATCATCATTGTCATCAAATGGTAAGTAGCCATGCATCATACCACTAATACCTAATGAAGCGAGTTGATGCACCGTCACATCATATTTGTCTTTAAGTTCTTGCGTCATTGCGCCATATGCACGTTGAATACCTACCCACGCGTCATTCATCGAATATGTCCAATAACCGTTACGGTAACTGTTCTCCCACTCAAATGAACCTGTTGCGAGTGTTTGGCATTGATCATCAATCGCTATCGCTTTAATTCGTGTTGATCCGAATTCAATACCAACCGTTAAATGTCCTGCTTCAATAAATTGTTTAATCTCTGTATTATTCATCGTTTCACCTTACTTTTTGTTATGAAAACGTTATCATAGATTTATACTAGCATATGTATTTTTCATGAAACAAGAGAAAAAGTAAGCGCTTTCTAAATTTTGTAAGTAAAAAAACACCTTTATCTTCTAATTACAATATTATAGATAAAGGTGCTACCTTAAATGGCGTATTCACTTATATTTATTTTAAGATGTGGTGTTCTATCATACAATCAACAGATGCTAAGATGGCTTCTTCTTGTGTGTAGTTTGGTGTCCATCCTAGAATTGTTCGTGCTTGTTGGTTACTGACATTTCTATTCATTTCAAGTAATAACTTTCCTTCTTGTGCTTCACTATTAAATCTAGCGCCTAACTTAATCGCAAAATCTGGAATTGTCTTAGTTGAAATTTTGTCTGATAGTTTAGGGCGTTCTTGTTTAATTAATTGTGCAATTTCAGGCATAGTGATTTGTCCATCTGCAGTAGCAATAAAGCGTTTGCCATTGGCTTCAGGTGTCTTCATTGCTAAAACATGCATTAATGCCACATCTCTGACATCGACAATATTCATTGGGATATTAGGGATACGTTTCATTTTGCCACTGGCGATATTCTCTACAAATTGGAAGCTCAATGACATATGTTGATTCAACGAAGGACCAAGTATTGCCACGGGATTGATGGTCGCAAATTCAATATGATTTTCAGTCGCTTTAACAAAGTCCCATGCTGCGCGTTCTGCAATCAATTTAGATTTTTCATACACAGAAAGTCCTTTTTCATTAGGGTCAGTCCAATATGCTTCTGTTGTCACACTCGACTTATCTTTATTACTAAATCCAACTGCCCCAAAGTTTGCTGTCATAATGACACGTTTGACATCTGTCTTCTCAGCAGCTCTTAAAATACGTTGAATCCCTTCAACTGCTTGTTTATTAATGGAGTGTTCATCGGTCACACTTACACTCCCCATTACTACAGGCGAAGCGACACTCATCACATATGTACAATCTTCCATAGCTTCTTCCCAGTTATCATCTTTAGATAAATCCGCTTCAACAAACGCTAGGTTTTGCGTGTCAATTTGTTGTGCTTTCAATGTTTCAAGTACCGTTTCTTTCTTAGACAATGAACGAATTGTTGCACGTACGCCATAATCTTGTTTTAACAACTCTGCGACTATACGCAAACCTAAGAAGCCTGTACCTCCAGTTACTAAAACTTGTTCCTTCATGAAACTTCCTCCCCTATCTATCTCTTAGTAAGTTCAGATTATAACAGTTTTATACTTTTAGTATGCGTATTAACACTTACTTTTGATAAAGTTCATTCTTAGGTTGTAGAGACTTCTTCATATAATTATTTTTGAACACTTTATGCTTGTGACACATCTTGGTCTGATAAAGCAATCTTGATGTGTTCTAGATGATGACGCTCATGCCATGATAATTTTGCCAATAATTCTGAAACTGGTACTTGGCTACCATCTGAAAGCTTAATCGAACGTTTTAAATCATCTTCTGTAACATGATTCCCCATTTCAACAATGCGTTGATTGAGCCCATCTAAAATATTCATTGATACTTGGATAGGTAAATTTGAATCTGGTAGTTCAGCCCAACGTTCTTGATCAAACATATATGCTGTTATCTGTGTCTCAGTAAGCGCCATTTTTAATCTTTCATATAAATTAATTTGAGAGTCTGCGATATGATGTACTAATTGTCTGACTGTCCAACTGCCTTCTCGATAACGACGTGCTAATTGCGCATCAGTTAACGAATTGACCGTTGCACTAAGATGGTCAATATACACTTCTATGTCACTCATCCATTCCTTCACATCGACTAATGACGGGTTACTAGGTGCTTCAAATTCTCCTATCGGAAATCTTACGTCCATGATAAATCCCCCTTAGTTATCTTTCGTTATACCTTCTATTTACCCTTAATAAGACGTAATAAAAAGAAGCGACCACAGAAATTAATGTTATCGATTAATTTCTGTAGCCGCTATCTTATATAAATTCAAAATATATGATTTTCTCACACGCTTATGCTAGTAATAACGGGCTTGAGAAAATAACTAAAAATACAATATTTAAAATCAACATTGTAATATTAATGGCTTTGTTGCCTTTCAAGATGCCTAAAACACTCGCAATAATAGCTAATAACATGACGAACAATCCTGGAAGAAACCAGAACATGCTAGTAAACATAATTGAAACTACTAATAGAAATGATAATAAGCATAAAATACCTGAAACTAAGTTAATGTTATTTAAATTCATAAGTTGCTCCTTTCAATCGGTGTTACACAGTATTATATACTAAAATTTATTTAAATTGAGCAAAATTTTTATAACAAAATCGACACATCTTTGTCATATGTTGTTTACAACGTCTTATAGTCTTTTAAATAATTAATAAATTCAAGCACGGTTGGATCATTTTGATGTTCTTGATGTGTGATGGCTACAAAGTCAACTGTATAATCGAAAGATCGTCCTAAAGGTAACGCTTTAATCAATTCATTGTTTAAAAAAGGCTCATTCTCAACCATAAAGCTTGATACAATACCGACACCTAGCCCTTCAGCAACAGTTCTCATTAAGACAATTGGATTATTTGTACGGAAGACAATCTTCAAATCTCCATTCGCTTCTTGAAATTTCTTTAAATGATGATGATAAAAGCTACGATCATATAAGACAAATGGGTACGCTTTAATATCCTCAAGATCCACGGTTTCTTTAAACGAAAGTTTCGATTTAGCTGGCACGATCAATTTAAAATTCGAACCAAAATAAAGCGGAAATTCAATAATATGATTTGATATTTCAGAATGATTGGTCTTACCTATCAATCCTAAATCAATATCATGGTCTTCAATCATTCTTAATATATCTTCTTTGTCAGATTCAATGACTTCGATGTCTACATTGGGATGATCTTTTTTAAATTGAGAGAGTACTTTAGGAAGTAATTTATGGAACAAGGTTGGATTCGTAGCAATTTTAATTCTACCTTCAAAATGTGTTTCAATACTATCAACTTCTGAAAGCAGCGCCTGTTTGGCTTCAATAATATCTAACATTTTAGGAATGAGACGTTTACCGATTTCTGTAGGTACTGTCCCTTTTCTAGAACGATAAAATAATTTATAACCTAATTCTTCTTCTAAATGCGCTATAGATTGGCTCATTGCTGATTGACTAATGTGCATACGTTCACTGGCATGAATCATAGATTCCTGTTCATACACTGTTTTAACATAACTCAATTGTTCGAAATTCATATATACCCCTTTATATCAGTTCTACTTATATTAAATTCATTTATTCTAATTATACATTAGTTTTAATTATTTATATAATAAACCATGCGCTTAAAAAACAATATAGAGTCTAAGTCACTCTAACTATTTTAGGAGGGACATGATGGAACATCGCTTATGGACAAAAGATTTTATCTTCGTTACATTAGTGAACTTCTTTATGTATTTAATACATTACATGCTTATCGTAACGGTCACAGCGTTTACTATTGACGAATATCACGCATCTGAAAGCATTGGAGGCTTAGCAGCAGGTGTATTTATTATTGGTATGTTAGGTGGGCGCTTAGGTTCGGGTCGTATCATTGATTACCTCCAACCGAAATCGATATTATTTTATAGTGTCATCGCTTCAGTGGTCGCAATTGCTTTATACTTCACTATTACGAATATATGGATTCTCATGTTAGTTCGTTTCATACATGGCATTGCTTTTGGATTCGCATCAACAGCAACTGGCACAATTTCCTCAAGAATTATTCCTGAAGCACGTAAAGGTGAAGGTATCGGTTATTATGGATTAAGTGTGACATTAGCGTCAGCTTTAGGACCATTTTTCGGGTTAATTTTAAATCAGCGTCTAGGTTTTTCTTCTATCTTTACGATTAGTTTAATCAGTATCGTAATTGCTTTAGTTTTCACTACTTTTGTTAAAAGGCTTCCAATCAATATCGCCTCAAACAAAGATGAAGCGAATGCTCAACCTAAAGGCATTCACGCTTATTTACAACGAGAAGCCTTACCGATTTCAATGGTTACAATGTTGGTTGGCATAGCTTATTCAAGTGTGCTATCTTTCTTATCCATTTATGCCGAGTTACTAAATTTAGTTACTGCAGCAAGTTATTTCTTTGTTGTATATGCCTTAGCGACATTTGTAACCCGACCTTTCACTGGTAAAATTTATGATCATTATGGTGAAAATAAAGTAATGTATCCAGTTATGATTAGCTTTGTAGTTGGTTTAGTTATATTGAGTATGACAACCTCATCATTATTTTTACTTATATCAGCAGCATTTATCGGCTTTGGTTATGGCACCATTATTCCCACTGCACAAGCCATTGCAATTCAGCAATCTCCTAAGCACAAAATGGGGTTAGCAACATCAACCTATTTTATTTTCGTAGATTTCGGTGCCGGTATGGGACCATTTATACTTGGACTAATCATTCCATTTATGGGATATCGCAACTTATATTTAGCCATGGCTCTACTATTAGCCGTCGCAATTATTGTGTATTATATCGTCCATGGTAAACATCATAAACATCCATTCAATACAACAGTAGACAACTAATTGATCATATGAAACAAGCGCGTTTCTGTAATGTTAGGAACGCGCTTACCCATTGTTATGACAGCATTCACTAGACACACTTCCCTCTAACTTCAGACAAACGTCAGTCTTGCCTCATTTTATTTTCACACTGTTTATATCTAGATTTAAATACACATTTTAATATCCAATTATAAGTGCCACCGACATGGCTACTGCACAAATAACCACCCAAAGCAGTATCAATTTCCATACAAATTTTATCCATTGTGTATAGGTAATACGTCCAACAGCTAGCGCACCCATTAAGATTGCTGACGTTGGGAATAAAATATTGCTTATTGAATCTCCATATTGGAAAGCAAGGACAGTTAACTGACGATTAATATGAAGCAAATCCGATATTGGTACCATTAAGGGCATGGTTGTTAATGCTTGTCCTGATCCAGATGGTATAAAGAAATTAAGTAGAAACTGCAATATAAACATCGCAATAATAACAAATGAAGCTGGTATATCTGACAACAGCATTGTCATACCATGAACAATCGTATCGATGATTTTGCCATTTTCCAAAATAACAACAATACCTTTAGCGAATCCAACAATCATTGCACCAAATAAAATATTTTGCATCCCTTCGATTAAAGCATCAAATGTGCCATTTAAACCGAGTCCACTTACTAAACCAGCAATCATACCTGCAAGTAAGAAATTGGCACTCATTTCATTAAATGTCCAATCAAATACAAATATTCCAAATACATTAAATAAAATTGTAGCAACGATAATCAATAAGCTTGCTGCTTGTCGTTTACTAAAATGTTGGTAAGTAACTTCTTGTACTGTATGTCCTTCTTCTTTTTCGAGCTCATACACAATACTCTTAGATTTATCTTTCTTCACTTTATTAGCGTATAACATCACTGTTGAAATGGCGGCGGTTAAGATAAATAAATAGATAATCGTACGTAAGCCCCAGCCTGAGAACATGGGTAATTCAGCGACAGTTTGAGCTACCCCAACTGTGAATGGATTTAACATCCCTCCACTGAAACCACTCGCAGCACCTAAAATCACCATAGCTGCACCTGTTAAAGCATCGTATCCTAATGTGCGTGCGATGATGATTCCAATTGGTACAAAGATAATCGTTTCTTCTGCTAAACCAATTGTAAACCCTAATATTGAAAATACCGTCATCGTTAACGGAATCATAAGAAAGTTGGCCTTTCCTAGCATTCTCATTGCTTTGTTAACACCATTTTCAAAAGCACCTGTCTTATGAATAATGCCAAAGGCGCCACCCACAAGGAATATGTAGAATACGATCTCTCCACCACTAATCAAACCTTCAGGAATGGCTCTGAATATTTCGAGAAAATTGACATTTGCCGATTCTACCGTATGGTATGTTCCTGAAACGACAAGCGTTTGGTCACCCTTCTTTTCACGTGCATACTCACCAGCAGGAATGATATATGTTAGCAACCAAGCTAGAAAAATGACAAACATTAATAATGCATATGTATGCGGCGTCTTAAACTTAAATGTCTTCCGTTTCTTCTCTTCCATGACTCATCAGCACCTTATATAGAATATTACTATCATTCACTCAATGATTATTTACATCATACCCTATTTACAATCAGATATACTATTACAATTTAAATTACATTTGTTATTGTTGTTATTTCATACGTGTGCTAGCAGGCTTTGAAAATTGGTGAACTAAAAAAGTATCGGGAGTGACACAGTATTCTATTTGAATTCACTGCGCCACGCCCGATACTTCTAACTACCAAACATTTATTTTAATTGGCCATTATCATCGAAATCGGCTAATTTAGGATATTTAATTCTAGGAATTGCATCAATATTTTTTAATTTTTCGGCTAATTGTTCAAGATAGTCGTGTCTTACTGCTTCACTATGACTTACTTGATAAGCGATAAATGGTTCTAACGGTGTCATTCCAGAAAAATAAATCATGCCGTGATTAATATGGAATAGTACTTGTTCGTGTATATCTCCTGAGAAACCATTGGCAGTATAACTGCCTTCGGGTGAACCCGTTGTCGTTGAAATCATTGCGATTTTATCAGTCAAGCGTGCTTTATCGTAACGGTCATATTCTCCACCGTAAATGCCACCAAAAATAAAGATTTTATCAAACCAACCTTTAAGAATAGCTGGAACACTAAACCACCATAATGGAAATTGGAAAATGACTAAGTCAGCCCATAATAATTTTTCAAATTCTCCCTTAATCACTGATGTCAGTTCATCGTTATCATAGGCATGTTTTTGCTCCACTGCATATTTGAAGAAGTCAGGATCTGTCAGATTTTCAAAATCCTCTTTTCGAGCTACTGGATCAAAGTTCATTGCATATAAATCGGAAACTTTAACTTCATGACCTTGTGCCTCTAATGTTTCTACAGCTTTATCTTTTAATGCACCATTGAACGACTTTGGTTCAGGATGGGCGTATACAATTAATGCTTTCACACTCTCACCTCTATAGAATTGGTATAGTTATAGATTTAAGATACTATGACACCATCATTTCACCAAAAGTTATGCTCGTTTTAATGTCATTAACATGTTTTTTAACTAAGTTTTTAAAAGGCATAAAAAAATGAGATAGACGGATCATAGACGACACATCCGCTATCTCACTTAAGTCACTAGTACTAGACGCTCAAAGGTCTTCTAATGACAATTTATGTATATTCAATTATGTATATATCTAAGCCTTATATTACAAGGAGGTTAGACTGCAAGATGTATAAAAGTTAGTCATTAACTGTTTGAATGGTCGAATTATACTTTAACATTTTGGGATGGCGAGCAATCTAACTTCTCTTGAATATACTTTTAACATGTTATCAGATGATTTAAACCTGATGTCCATCTATTCTTAAAAGCTACGTATCAATGCCTAACTGTCATATCCCTCTTAAAATATGATTGCTATGTTAAAAAATGAGTAATGTCAGAAACAGACCTAACAACGTCATAAAGAGTACAGGAATTGTAATAACGATGCCCGTTCTAAAGTAGACACCCCATGATATTTTAACGTCTTTTTGAGCCAAAACGTGAAGCCATAACAAGGTGGCTAATGAACCTATAGGTGTTATCTTCGGACCTAAGTCAGAACCTATGACGTTAGCGTAAATCATACCTTCTTTAAGCATACCTGTTACTTGTGATTGATGTATGGCAATCGCATCAATTAAAACAGTCGGTAAGTTATTCATAATGGATGATAGTATTGCGGATATGAAGCCTACACCCATAATACTGGTAAATAGGCCATGCGTAGATATCGATGCGAATATATGCCCTAAGACAGTTGTGATACCCACATTTTTAAGTCCGAAGACGACTAGATACATACCTAGTGAGAAAATCACGATATTCCATGGCGCACCTTTGATGACTTTTCTAGTAGAAACAACGTCTGATTGACGTGCCAAGAGTAAGAAAATAATGGCGACAAAGCCGGCTATTAGAGACACTGGTACGTGTATGAACTCGCTGACAAGATAACCTATTAGGAGTATTGCTAAAACAAGCCAAGACATACGGAATAGTTTCTGATCTTTGATTGCAGTATTAGGACTTTGAACCTTTTGAATATCGACTGTCTTCGGAATAGACGTTCGGAAATACAGCCAAAGGACAATGATGCTTGCAATTAATGAAAATATATTGGGCATAAACATACGACTCAAATATTCTACAAAACCAATATTAAAATAATCCGCTGAAACGATGTTCACTAAGTTACTTACTGTAAATGGTAATGACGTTGTATCCGCGATAAAACCACTTGCGATAACAAAAGGAAAGATGACTTTCTTATTGAAGCCAAGATGACGTACCATAGCTAACACAATTGGCGTTAGAATCAGCGCAGCACCATCATTCGCAAAGAAAGCTGCGACAATCGCACCGAGAATCATGATGTACACAAACATTCTGAAACCGTCACCTTTAGATGCTCGAACCATATGTAAGGCAGCCCACTCAAAGAAACCTATTTCATCAAGAATCAATGAGATTAAAATGACCGCCACAAATGTTAGCGTCGCATTCCAAACAATATGCGTTACTTCTACAATATCTGACCAACCCACAACCCCAGTAATGAGTGCTAAAACTGCGCCTATAACGGCCGTTATTCCTATATCTAATCCTTTCGGTTGTCAGATGACAAAAATGAGCGTTATGACAAAAATAGTGATTGCTAGAAATGTCATCATATACATTCACCATGGCACACGCACATGTTATAGTTCATTAAATTATATGTAGATGCTATTTGTTTCTCTATCATATCAACCAAAGCCTCCTATACCATTATTAAGCATATCACGAGCTATGACGTGAAATCTATGTGACAAAGGTTATCTGAGTAATCCTATATTATTTTTATACTGATATAGCGTGATTTATCTATTTTTGTTAATTACATCATATTATGAAATAATTGCATAAACGAATTAAATTTTTAAGGAGTTTAGTTATGAATATTTATCAGACTTATGCATTATTGGTGATTGGCATCATCATTCTGGGGTTAATTGTGAATATTGCTTTGAGCATATCAGACAAGCGAAAGTTGATTCATCATATACATACACTTTGGCGTAATAAGAAGCCAATTGAGAACTTTATACGTCCAAATGCTCGTTTCGATTATCAATTTGAGCTCAAGCGTGATCAGCACGACAATCTTATTGACGATAAAACATGGTCAGATTTAAATATGGAGGAAATCTTCCATCGCAGTAACTTTAACTTCACAGCTATTGGAGAAATGCGTTGGTTCGCTACATTGCGCAATATGTTTAAGGTTAATGACCATCAACTCTTAGACTACTTTAATAACAATGAAACTTTTAGAGTTAATGTATCTTATCATCTCGCTTCTATCGGAAAAGTGGTTTATCCTATCTTTCCAGATCAACTTAAACCGATTAAACGTAATAATTTATTTATGATATGTCCATTCTTACCATTGATTGGCATTATTATCATTCTATTTTCGCCATCAAATGGTGTACTTATAACTATTTTCGCAGTGCTATTGAATATTATTTTATCTGGTAGTCTTAAACGCACGTATGATCAAGATTTAAAGTCACTATTCTACACAGCAAAAGTACTTAAAGAAGGCTATCATCTTGACCAAATCGAAGGCACACCAGAAGTTAAGACGAACTTTAATCACTTTAAAGGTGCGCGTCTATTTAGCGGTCTACTTGGCAAAGTGGGCGATCAAGATATTGGCGGCGCATTTATCATGTTAATCAAGATGGCATTTATGGTTGACTACTTCCTCTTTCATATCATCCAGCATACGTATTATCGATATCAAGACGAAGTGCTCGCCTGCTATGACTATGTGAGTACCTTAGATAATCACTATTCATTAGCCATGTATCGACGCACATTGGACACATATTGTGAGCCGACTGCCTTTTCAGAAGAACAGAACGTATCATTCACAAACTTAGTTCATCCTTTACTGGACAATGCCGTCCCAAACGACCTCGACATTAAACACAATATTCTATTAACTGGGTCAAATGCATCAGGAAAATCAACATTTATGAAAGCTGTAGCCATTAACATTATCCTTGCACAAACGATTGAAACTGCGACAGCCGATACATTTAGCTATCGACCTGGCTTAGTTTATACTTCCATGGCAAATGCCGATGATGTGTTATCAGGCGATAGCTACTTTATGGCTGAACTCAAATCGATTCGTCGCTTATTTGACATAGAAACGATATCGCCCGTTTATTGTTTCATAGATGAAATCTTCAAAGGTACCAATACAACTGAGCGTATTGCGGCTTCAGAATCCGTATTATCGTATTTGAATCATTTGCACAATTACAGAATTGTAGCAGCAACACATGATATCGAACTTTCCGAATTGTTAAAAGACAATTATCATAACTATCACTTTAATGAAACGATTGAAAACAATGAAATTCATTTCGATTATAAGATTAAAACAGGTAAAGCCAATACGCGAAACGCTATTGAATTATTGCGTATTACCCACTTCCCTGACAGCATTTACAAACGTGCCAAAGACCAAGTTAAAGATTTGGATTAACATTGTTTCATGTAAAACATTATCGGCATATGTGGGGTGTTGAGCTTAAATTATACTCTCATCACCCCACTACTTTGTTGTGATATTAATTATTTAAGATAGATTTAAGGTGCATTTATGCTAGATTTTATCATTATTGTTTACTGTATGTATTGAGGTGACATTATGAAACGTATTACATTTGCTGACAGTTTAAGAGGTTTCAGCTTATTAGGTATATTTCTTGCTAATTTACTTATATTTCAATTTAGTTTATCCGGCAAAGACTACATCGAACATTTCCATTTAAGTCCCATCAACCAAGTCATATTCAATCTTATCATTATACTTGTTGAAGAGAGCTTTTTACCTATTTTTGCCATATTATTTGGCTTTTCGATGGATAAGTTGTATCAGTCTATGAAATTAAAAGGATTACCCCGACCTAGATTAAAATTATTACGTCGTGCCATTTTCTTACTGATTTTAGGCTTTATACATGCATCTTACATATGGGAAGGCGATATCTTAACCGCTTATAGTTTAGCGATGTTATGTGTCATCCCTTTCATTTCACTTAGTACGAAAGCCTTTAAATGGTTTAATATTATCATCATTTCTCTCGTCTTCATCATGGGCTTTTGGTCTATGTTTGATGATTCACAATCGTCTACAACATCCGACAATCATGATGCTGCTGCTTATATCCATAAGGTACAGCAGATTTACGCACAAGGTAGTTATGACGACATTCATCATGTAGATGACATTGCGCCATCTCCTAAATTTGCAGAATTAAAAGATCAATTAGGTGATAATAAGAGCGCCATCTTCTTGGTAGCCATCCTTTTTGAGGTACCGTTATTTACTTTAGGCATCTTTCTTTCTAGATCTGGTTGGTTCGAAAAAGATGCAAGACACTTTTGGTCGTCGAAATTATTCATATACCTGATACCAATAGCGATTATTGCCAAATCAACCATACTTTGGTTAAATAACGATGCAATTCCCGGTGTACTCCTTGCTATGTTTGGACCTGTTTTATCATTTGGTTATATGAGTTTATTTAAATATTTATATCAACGTCATGGGAAACATCCTATCTTTAAAGGTTTAGAAAATGCCGGCAAAATCTCGCTCACCGTTTATATTACTCAAAGTATTATCGGTACACTTATTTTCTATAGTTACGGTCTAGGATTATTTGGCAAAGATATACTCATCTATACCAGCATTTTATTTATTGTGATTTATATTCTTTTAGTTGTATTAGCAACATTACATCAAAGACACTTCCGCTATGGTCCATTAGAATATCTTCTACGTATGTTCACTTATTGGAAATGGCATGTAGGTAAGCGAAAATAGACATACTAAAAAAGGTTCAACGTGGTTATAATGATAAACTACACGTTGAACCTTAATTTATATCGCTAAAAGCATTTTTTAAAACAATGAATTATTCATAATGTCCTTTAAACTTAGGACTTACTCCATATTTATTCTTATTAAATTTACTATTTAAACATGTAATCACTAATTGATAAATTGAAATAGCAAATTGAACGAGTGCAAGAAGAAGAATAAACAATAATGCCCAACCATTGTCACCGTTAGGGTCATTAATATCCCAAATCAATTGGCTAATAAAAGATATCACACCTAATATAACCGATAAAATTGGAATAAGCATCGTACGGTCGGTGTCATGGAAGCGTCTGACTGTCAATGCTAAATTCGGAATGAAAGTAATAATTGCATATAAAATCATATAAATGATTGTGCCAACTAACATGACTATACTTACTATCGATAACGCGTCAGATTCTAATGCTACTGAGAACATAATCATGATTAAAGCAGCAATATAAAGAATAAGTACTGGTCCGTAAAAAATGACATGCCATAATTGCATAAACCAGAATTCACTACGTCTTGAGCGTCCTTTAAAATTAAAATAATTCTTCCAAAATAACTTAAATGCTTCGCCAAAACCTACCTTTGGATTCATAAGCATAAACTCCTTTGTGTGATTTTAATTGCCGTCTTTCCCTTCAGTTTCATCGTACCATACTGACATAATTATAAAACCCTATATAAAAAGTTCTCAGGCTAAATTAATTAACATGAGAACTCTATAATACTGATTTATTAATTTTCTTGTTTAATGACTTTACCATTAGGGGCTAATTTAAGAATTTTATTATTTTTAGTTTTATACGTCCCTAAAATTTCGCCATCTTTATTTCGATAATTGACAATCCAATCGCCACTATGACCAACCATTTTAACATCATCCCATAAATAGTTTGTCTTACCTACCGCAATACCTTCGAAATCTGAAATCATTTGATACACTTGGTTACGGAAATGTGTATTAACTGTTCCTGATTTTTCTAAGTATGCTGCAGATAATGGATTATTGTCTTCTTTATCTTTTTTAGATAATTGATCTACAATATTTATTTTGTCAGTTAATTCTGGTAAAGCTTTGTTATCTTTATTAGCTTTATAAACATCAATGAGTTTGACCTCTTTGCCTTTGCCTAATAAGTCTTTATAATCTAATGAACCCGATTGCATACGTCCAACAAAGATTTTGTCGTTACTCACACCAATCAATGCTTCAAAGTTCCCTTTATTAGGTGATACATTGTAGAAATTCATACCTTTAGGTGCATTATCAATATGTTTTGCATATTTCACAAGTTTGAAATCAACTAGCTTAAAGTTTTTATTACCAGACGCAAGTCTGTATTCATAAATACCTGTTAAAATTTCATTCTTAGTCAATGTATAGCGATCAACATCTTCCACACAGAAGGCAAGAGCCAATTTTTGTTTTTCAGTAAGTTTTGCTACTTCTTTTTCCAACTCTTGGTCTTTTTTAGACTTCTTAGATTTTGTTTGTTCTGCATTAGATTTCGTTTTACTATTATCTTCTTTAGAACCATCATTAGAACCACAAGCTGCAAGTAAAAGTAAAAACACCCCACATATAAATACTAGTTTTTTCATCTATGTCTCCTCATATCATTTGCATTTTTAAAATCAATTAATTATACTATATTTTATTTATAAAAGTGTACTTTGTAAATACTTAATTGAAAGTATTTCTTGCAAAAAAGAAGTGTTCCTTTATCATCTTAGGAACACTCTTTTTTAACTTAATGTATCAATCTCTTTCCAGCTACGTTCAATTGTTTGTTGAATTGTATGAGTAAAACTATTTTCGCTATTTTCTCTTAAAGATAGTGTATAGGCTCCAATCACCGGTGGAAATTTAGGTATTATAATTTCATTACTCGGATAAACTTTTTTTAATTTATTCATAAATGTCTCTTTAAACTGAATATTAGAGAATAGACCTCCACATAATACAATAGGTGGATGATATTGTGACTTATTAATTGAAAGAAACGCACCATTAATTAATTCAATCAATGCGTTCATACTGTTACTAATGATATCTTTAGCAACCATATCACCACTGTTGGCAACCTCAAACACTACTTTAGTTAATGAAGCAATCTCTGATCTCATTTCCATATTTTGATAAACAAACGGAATTATTTCTGTTTCTCGTACCAAGTTTAATTGTTGCTTAACCGCTTCAGTTAATTGAGTTGATTGGCCTCTACCATCATAATTTTTCATTACTGCAGTAAGTGCTTTTTTGCCTATATCATACCCACTGCCTTCATCACCTAGTAAATAACCCCATCCACCGACTCTATTCATTTCATTTGTTTCTTTATTAAAATAATATGATATAGAGCCAGTTCCTGCTATGAGCACAATACCAGAATCTCCAAATGTCCCGGATGCCAAAGCACATATAGCATCATTTTCAACGACAATTTTTATCTTTTGTAATTTGTACGCTTCCAATGATTTTATAATCAGATGTTTTTCTTCTTCTCTCCCAGCACCACTTAATGATAAATAAATCGTATCAATTTCATTTAAGTCTATCTTTGCTTGTTTTCTCAATATAGATATCATATTCATTAATATCTCTTTAACAGTGTCCAAACCTTTAACTTGTATATTTGTAGATTCTGCTAGGGTATGTCCAATAATTTCTCCGTAATTATTACCAATGACACCTTCTGTTTTGGTTCCTCCACCATCAATACCAATATAGTATTTTTTATTAATACTCATTGTTATATCAATCCTATTCTTTCACATTTAATACGAAAGATTCCCAAGGCTCTATCATATCTAATAGAAATTGTTCATTTTCAGTTATTTTACCTATAACATTTTTTACACCATCATTTTCCATATTTTGAAGTGCTATCTGCATTTCTCCCTTATAGTGACCATAAGTTTCGTTGCAAATCAAAATATCTCCTCTTTTAATTTTAGAAGTATTATGAGGCGGGAAATCTTTATCTTTAAAATGTACTCTGCTCATTGTTGAGCGAATAACATACTCTGAGACATCGCCACGATTAAAATGATCTTCTTCTAACACAATCTTTTTTTCTAAACTAGAAATTTCAGGATTTAATTCTATATCAAGCGTAGGCATTGATAAATTAATCTTAGATAATGCGTATAACTCTTCCTCAGAAGCAAATGCGTTACTTATAATAATATCATCGATTAATCCAGTCATTAATAAGTGCTTTGCTTGAACTTCAATAGGTAAATTTCTATGACTTTCTAATGTAGGTAACCCCTCCATTACTTTCCAAGGCCCTACTTTACCGTGTTGAGATGTTACGAATGCCGCAGTCGTCAATTGATGCTGTTTATATGATTCTGAGGTTTTTTTAAAATGCTTAAATGATATGCCTGTATATTTTTGTGGATAAAAATTATGACATCCTATTAACTTATCTCTATCAGGTTTAAAATTTAATACATCATTGATAAATGTTGCACTTGTACTTATATTTAATTCAATAGACATATTTTGCTTATTATGCGTCATTTTCGCTGTTTCTTGAGCAGAAAATCCAGAATCAATTCGAATTCCAGATACACCTAAATCTTTAAAAAATGATAAGTCTAAATTATCTATTTGAAGATCTTTAAATACTTCTCGATTTATATCAGCTATGACCTCCATACCGTTCTCATTAGCATATTTCACTATTTCCTTAAACTTCTCAAAAACTTCACGATCTTCCTGTTTTACTGATAGCAGATTAGTGAATATACGTTTGAAGCCATATTTCACACTGGTATCAATGTAATTCTTCATTCTCTCTAGATCAGATTGTGTAGGGTAAATTGAAATACCTAATCGATGCATTTACTTGCCCTCCTCAGATTTATAAATAACGCCTTTAATTTTTTTATTTTCAAGTAATTGTCTTGACTGTTCAAAAAATAAAATACTATTGAATATGATCAACACGTAAATAACGGTCCATCCGAATGAATTAATCTCATCAAAGATTAAAACTGGAATACCAATAATAAATGGCATAATAATTAAAAGTAACCATCTGTTAATTGCAACCTTCTTAATAATCAACTGTGATAACTTGAAGCAAAAAAATATTAAAAATAATAATCCTAGGATATATAAAAGTCTCATGGAATATCACTTCTCTTCTAACTTTTTGTATAGCTCAATCATTTTTTCAATTAAACTTTTTTCACTTAATGCTGTCATAAGATGATCTTGTGCATGAATCATTAATAACGACGTATCAACTTTTTCACCATTAATTTCATCTTGTATTAAACGTGTTTGTGTTTTATGAGCCTCTGCCATTTCTCTCTCTGATTCATCAAGAAATTTTTCCGCTTCTTCAAAGTTGCCTTCAGTAGCACTGTTTAATGCCTCATAAGCTAAACTTTTTGCATTTCCTCCATGTGCAATAATTTCAAATATCTCTGTTTCATTTTTATTGTCCATAACAATTACCTCTCCTAATCTTTTTCAGTAGCCTCTTCATTAAGACTTTGTTCTTGAGCTAACATTTCACGCTCATATTTTTTAAAGAAAGGATAATAAAGTACAATTGCAATAATGATATTGATTAATACTAATATAAGTGCTTTCCAATCTCCATTAGTCGCAAACAATGCACCAATAGGTCCAGGTAATGTCCACGGTGCTAAGATGGTAATTTTTGCAATTAATCCCAATTTAAAAACGAAGTACGTAATAGTAGTTAAAACTAAAGGAATACATATGAATGGTAAAGCTAGAATTGGATTCATTACTAATGGTGTCCCAAAAATGAGAGGTTCATTTATGTTAAATATACTTGGAATAATTGAGAATCTACCTACTTTTTTAAGATATTCTGATTTAGAGAAAACCATTAATATACACAGACTTAATGTCGCACCTGCGCCTCCAATCCAGACAAACCATTGGAAAAATGGTTCTACAACTATATTTGGTAGTTGTTCTCCCGCTGCTTTAGCATCAATATTTTGATCTAAGAGTGAGAACCAAATTGGTTGGAAAACAGCACCCATGACAGCAACACCATGAATACCTGCAGCCCATAAAAGTACGATAAAGAATACTGGTATCAAAGCGCCTAACAATGAATCTCCTGCAAATTTACCGAGTGGTTCAAATAGCATGTTAACAATCTTATTTAAATCTACATTTAATATCACACGGATAAACCATGAAATAACAATAACTAAAGTAGCCGGAATTAAAGACTCAAAAGATCTGGCAACTGAACTAGGGACTTGTTCAGGCATTTTAATAGTAAAACCAGATTTAATAACTAATCTGCTTATTTCTACTGCAAATATCATAGAAATGATAGCTACAAATAAACCAGACCCTCCCAAATCTGCCATAGGCAATACATATCCAACGGCATCCTTTTTAGCTAATTTATCATCTAAATTCAATGGAATATTCATCATTAGAAACGTTGCTAATGAAAGTAAGCCACCTGAAAGACCATCCATCTTATATGATTTTGATAAGTTATAACCCATACAAAATGCTGCGTATAAAGCCATTAACCCCAACGTCATTCTATTTGCAATCATAATCTTCTCAGCATGTGGTTGTACTAAATCTGCGAGATAGGGTATTGGTGGTGATGCAAACAAAGTGAAGAATGAACCGACGATAATCAATGGTAATGTTGCAATAATACCGTCACGAATGGCAACTAAATGTCTTTGCTCCGATGCTTTTGCCATTGGTGTCATTAATACTTTTTCAAGCCATTGTAATATCTTTTGCATAAGACCATCTCCTAAACATGTATATTAGTTATCGTATTCTTTAATTTGTTTTAAAATTTTGGGTGCACCTATTGGTGTATAACCCATTGGATCAACTACATCAACTGGTTTACCAACTTCTTCTCCCATTTTTTTAAATTTATCTAAACGATGTTTAACTTGTGGGGCAACTAATCCTAAATCATAATGTTCAATTTGATTTTCAAATTCTTCAGATCCTACTGCTTTAATTTCAAGATTATAGTTTTCTTTATCTGCTTGTTTCTTAATTGAATCAACTACCATTGCACTTGACATTCCACCTGAACAAACCATAATTACTTTCATTTAAAACACTCCTCTATTTTAATTTATTGTTTTTTATAGCATTTCTTGTATTCTCTAATTTCTGGCGATTACTTAAATAATCATCACTAGCGATGCAAATATACAAAATATCAATGATGCTTAGCATAGCAATTCTTGAACTCATTGCCCCACTTCGTATCGTTTTTTCGGAAGAACTAACAAACAATTGTACATCTGCTAATTTAGCTATAGAATTATCACCATATTTAGTTATAGAAATAATCTTTGCACCCTTTTCTTTAGCTAATTGCGTAGCGTAGACTATATCTTTAGTTTGACCTGAATTTGATATTGCAATTACAACATCTTCAGAAGATAGGTTAGCGCTTAAAGTAACTTGCTCATCAAAACTACTTCCTACATCACACCAATAATCTATACGCGTTAACTTTTGTTTAAAATCTTGTGCAATAATAGCTGATGCACCAATTCCATAAATACAAGTTTTTCTTGAATTGATAATTAATTCAAAAGCTTGCTTAATACTAACTGTGGATAAAATCCTTTCTGTATCTTTTAAAGTTTTAGTATTGTTATGAAATACTGATTGCGTGACTTCTTCAATTGAATAATCTTCATCAATTTCTGCATAATCGCGTTGTACATTCCCAGGTTCGTTTAAATCAAATGCGATTTTCAATTTTAATTCTTGAAAGCCCTTACATTTCATCTTTTTAGATAACCTAACAATCGTAGCTACGCTTACGTTTGTTAGGTCGGCTAGCTTTTGTACTGAGTAATTAATAATTTCTTCTGGATGTTTAAGAATATACTCTGCAACTCTACGTTCCGAGGGGTTTAAATCGCTTAAAGATGATTCAATAAAAATTAAACTACCATGCAATAAACATCACCTCTAAAAGGAGTAATATTTCACTTCAATTACAATTTACAAAATATTATTACATTTGTCAAAATCTAATTTGTATGTAATTTAGTTATTTTATATCTTATTTCATTTCTTTTTTTATGCTAATCTTACATTGTAAGAATACTCTATTAACAAACTTTTTTGGGAAAGGAATTATATTGTGAAGAAGCTTATTGCAATTTTAATTTTGAGTACTTTAATTTTATGTGCATGTCATGATAATCATGACTCTAAAAGCAAAAATAATCATGAGTCATCACAAAAATCAACTCATCATGTACACAAGAAAGAAATCAAAAATGGTCGAACGTATTATGACGATATTTTAATTGTTAATAAAACAACAAAGCTCCCACCTGATTACAATCCTTGTGAAAACCCGAAAGCGCAACGTGCATTACAACGGATGTTTGCTGATGCTGGCGAAGAGGGTGTAAACCTTTATCAGATAAGTGGTTTCAGAAGTTACCAAACACAAGTGAGTTTGTATCAGCAGTATGTTGCGCGTGATGGCGAACAAGCTGCGAATCGATATAGTGCGCGTCCTGGCACTTCTGAACATCAAAGTGGATTAAGTTATGATGTAGGTGCTATTGGATCAAATTGCAATTTACGCGAATGTTTTGGAGAGACTAAAGAGGGGCAATGGATTGCACGCAATGCTCATAACTATGGTTTTATTGTGCGTTATCCCAAAGGTAAAGAACAGGTAACGGGCTATCAATATGAACCATGGCATCTTCGCTACTTAGGAAAGGACACAGCTACTAAAGTAGCCCAATCTGGCAAAGCCTTAGAAGAATATGTTCATTATAAAAAACGCTCAGAAAGCTAACTTATGACTCTCTGAGCGTTCTAAATACTATTCAACCTTTTTTTCTTTGACTACATTACCATTAGCATCGAGTTTTTGAAGTGTGCCATTTTTATTTCTATAGGAACCAACGATTTCTCCATCTTGATTGCGATATCGTACCGACCAATCTCCATTTGAATTAAGTAACTTCACATCTTCCCACAAATAACCTGAATCTGTTAAACTAACACCTTCAAAATCTGCAATAATTTGGTAAATTTGATTTCTAAGATGTAATCCTACGCCACCCAATCTCTCCAACTGTTTATAAGAGATGCCATTCTCATCATAACTAATGTCAGGATACTTATTATCAATATGCATTTTACTTACTAATTCTGGCAAAGCTTTGTTATGTTTATTTTTTAAATAGACATCGCTTAAATTCACTTCTCTACCATGTTGCATCAATGCATTATAATCTATGATTGCGGCTTGTGTTCCTCCTAAGAATATCTTTTCATTATTCACACCGATGATTGCAGCAAAATTTCGTTTATCAGGATATACAGTGTAAAAATGCATATCTTTTGGCGCATTTGCAACAGGTTTATCATGCTTAACTAATGTGAAATCGACTAATTTATAATGATACTCTCCAGCTGGTGCTATAGCTAAATAAAATCCAGTTAAAATTTCATTTTTAGTTAATGTATATTGGTCAACATGGTCGACACAAAATGCTAAAGCTAATTTTTCCTTTTCTGAAAAGTTAGCTACTATATCTTTAGTTTTTTCTTCATTCTTCTTTTTACTTTCAACCTTATTTTGTTTTTTATTGTCTTCTGTTGTCTTAGTATCCGTTTGTTTCGAATGTGAATTAGTTTTACCTTCCTTGGACGATTCATTCGTACTACAAGCTGTTAAAATCAACATAAATGTGATGCTAAGTAATATAAATCTTTTCATAAACAAGCCCTCTAATCTAAACAATTTATATAATTTTATTATACTATATAAAAGTTATATATAGAGGCGTTACTTATAATACTTTGACCCACAACATACACAAAAATACACAAAAATCCGATAGCTTTTAAGCTACCGGATCGAAATCATTTCAATATTTTTAGACTGCCGTCATACTTATTTATTTATTTAATTATAGTGCCTTCTTTTTCATGAATCATTTGAATAATTTCATTCTTTTCATTCATCACAGCAACTTTCGGTGCATGATCAACTAATTCACGTTCATCTAATTGAACATAAGTCATAATAATCACCACATCGTCAACTTCAACTAATCGAGATGCTGCACCATTAAGGCAAATCTTGCCACTACCTCGTTCACCAGCAATGACATAGGTTTCAAAGCGGGCACCATTATTGTTATTCACGATGGCTACCTTTTCATTCGGTAAAATATCAACTGCATCCAAGATATCTGCATCTATCGTAATACTTCCAACATAATTTAAATTTGATTCTGTTACTCGTGCTCTATGAATCTTACCATTCATCATTGTTCTAATCATAACTTACGATTCACTTCCTAAAATAATATTATCTATTAACCGTGCTTTCGAGAATTTAACAGCGAGTGATATAAAGATTTGACCTTGTATTTCTGTCGCAACTTCTAAACCGGGGTAACTGTAAATTGCAACTTCATCAATATGACCACGCGTATGTTCCGTTAAGTATGCCTTAATCTCACCAACAATAATATGACTACGACGTTCCCCTTGATTATACAACGTTTGCGCTAATGCTAAACTTTTACTTAGGTGAACAGCCTCTTGTCGCTCATCGTCAGTTAAATATACATTTCGCGAACTGCGTGCGAGTCCATCCGCTTCACGTACAATATCAACACCAACAATTTCAATTGGGTGGTTAAAATCTTCAACCATTTTTTCAACGATTGCAAGTTGTTGCGCATCCTTCTTACCAAAGTAAGCTTTATTAGGACTGACGATGTTAAATAATTTATTCACGACAGTCACAACGCCGTCGAAATGACCTGGACGTTGTGCGCCTTCTAAGACTTCCGCTAGACGTCCCACCTTCAATGTTATGCTTAATTCGTCTGGATACATTTCTTCTACTGTTGGATGAAAGACGTAATCCACATGTATAGCTTCAACTAAAGCTACATCTTGATCAATTTGACGTGGATACGCATCGAAATCTTCGTTTGGTCCGAATTGTAGTGGGTTGACGAATACACTAATCACCGTAACATCATTGTCTTCAACTGAGCGACGCATCATACTTAAATGCCCTTCATGTAAGGCGCCCATTGTAGGGACAAAACCAATTGTCTTACCCGAACGTTTCAATTCTTGCGTAATGTGTTGCATCTCAGCTACAGTTTGAATTACTTTAGTCATTAACATTTACCTCGTTCAATATCTTTTTCTTATATGTGTGTGCTTCAGCTGGAAACGTCCCTGCCTTAACTTCCTCATCATATTGTTTGATGCCTTTAATTCCCACTGAAAAATCACCAAACTGTTTCACAAATTTAGCATAACGATCTACACCATAATTCAACATATCGTGATAAACCAATACTTGACCGTCTGTGTCTTTTCCTGCGCCGATACCAATCACTGGTATATCTAATTGGTCACTAATTAAACCAGCTAAGTCACTAGGGATTGCTTCTAATACTAAGGCAACTGCACCTGCTTCTTGTACCGCATGTGCATCTTGAATTAATTGTTCAGCTGCATCTTTCGTACTACCTTGTAAACGATAGCCCATAACACCCACGCTTTGTGGCATTAAACCTAGGTGCGCTACAATTGGTATTCCAATTTGCGTTGATTTCTTAATGAAATTAACTAAATGTGCACCTTCTGCTTTTAACGCATTCGCATTTGTTTGTTGATAAAGTGTGAGCGCATTTTTCAAATCATGTTCGTCACTCACACCAACTGCGCCAATTGGTAAATCTACTACTACAAAAGTATCATCTGCGCCTCTGCGTACCGCTTTGCCGTGGTGAATCATGTCATCTAGCGTCACTTGTGTTGTCGTCTCATAACCAAGCACTGTCATTCCAAGTGAATCACCCACTAAAATCATATCTATATTTGCATCTTGTGCTTGTTTTGCGCTTGGAAAGTCATATGCCGTAATCATCGAAATTTTTGTTTTTTCTTGTTTCATTTCAACTAATTTTGCTAAATTTTTCATTTTTAAATTAACTCCTATATTAAAAGTTCGATAATAATACGTATAATTATATGTAAGAATACCTAGAAAGGAAAGTTTTAAATGCAAATTGCTGTTATTGGACCAGGTGCGGTTGGCACTACGATCGCCTATGAACTACAAACATCGTTGCCAAACGTCACACTAATTGGTCGTTCTAATAAATACATAACCATTCAACCCGCAAATCAAGCGGTAGAAGTATTTAATATAGATGACGTGACGTCGACCTTTGACGTTATAATCATTGCTGTCAAAACACATCAGCTTAATCATTTAATTCCAAAGTTACATCGTTTAGCCCATGACGAAACGCTATTTATTTTAGCTCAAAATGGCTACGGCCTACTATCTCGTCTTCCATTTCAACACACTTACCAAGCTGTTGTTTATATTAGTGGCCAAAAGTCGGGAAACGAAGTCGTACATTTTCGTGATTATCGCTTACATGTCCAAAAAGATGCTCAAACAATGCGCTTAAAACAATTACTTGATCACACAAAAATTGAACTCGTACTTGAAGACCATATTGAAGACAAAATTTGGTATAAATTATTAGTTAACCTCGGCATTAATTCTATTACTGCGCTTGGTCATAATACCGCTCAAATCTTAAAAATTAAAGAAGTGGAACAATTATGTAGAAACTTATTATACGAGGGACAACACGTAGCTTTATCAGAGGGCATTACGCTTCCTGATTCATTGGTCGATGATATTATGCAGATTTATGCAGGTTATCCTGACCATATGGGTACGAGTATGTATTATGATGTGATCAATAGCCAACCGCTTGAAGTTGAAGCCATTCAAGGCTTTATCTATAGCAAGGCGAGATACTATAATCTCAACACACCCCACCTAGACACTGTTTACGCCCTTTTACTGTCACATCATTCTATTGCAAAATAAAAAGGGAATGAAACAGCATTCTTTTTAAATTCGTCGTCCACTCCCAGCTTGCTTTGCTTGTAGAATTTCTTGATGAAATTCTCTTTGCTGGGGCCCCGACCCCAACTTGCTTTGCTTGTAGCATTTCTTGATGAAATTCTCTTTGCTGGGGCCCCGAACCCCAACTTGCTTTGTTTTTATCATTTCTTAGTGAAATGCTCTTTGCTGGGGTCCCGCCGACAAGGATGACTAGAACTGAGAAAAGCTTAATTTAAGCGCATTCTCAGTTCAGTCAACTACTGCCAATATATATTTGTAGCCTGAGACATTGATTGATATATGTCCCAGGCTCTTTTTTCTAGTTAACTCTTACTTTGTTTTAACTTTAATGGCACTTTAATTTGTTTATCGACAGAATCGCCTTTCATTAGACCATTAACTACTTTAATTGCTTCTTTACCCATAAGTTCAGGTTGTTGCGCAATTGTCGCATCTAGTTTGCCATTTTTAATAGATTTCATCGCATCTTCATTACCATCAAATCCAATGACTTGAATATCCTTACCACCAATTGCTTCTATTGCACCTAAAGCCATTTCATCATTTTGGGCAAAGATTGCTTGGATATCAGGGTGTGCTTCAAGCATGTTTTGCGTTACATTTAACCCCTCTGCTCTATCAAACTTTGCACTTTGTTTGGCGATGACTTTTAACTGCTTATCCGCAACATCGTGGAACCCTTTACCTCTTTCTCTAGTCGCACTTGCCCCAGGTACACCTTCAAGTTCACCCACTTTGGCATTTTTACCGACTTTATCTACCAAGTAATTTCCAGCCATTTTACCACCTTCAACGTTATCTGACGCAATAAATGACGCTACATCACCTTTATCTACAGATCGGTCTAACGTAATTACCGGAATCCCCTCGTTATTAGCTGATTCTACCGCACTTGAGATTGCACTTGAATCTGTCGGGTTAACAATTAAGTAATCTACTTGTTGTTGAATTAAATCTTCAATGTCATTCGTTTGTTTTGCTGAATCATCTCGTGCATCTACAACTTTGACTTTCATCCCTTGTGCTTTGGCATCTTTTTCAATACCATTTTTAATTTTAACGAAGAATGGATTGTTTAACGTTGAAATACTTACACCAATTGTAATCTCTGATTTTTTCTTATTTGTTTTACCATTTTTATCATTTTTCAAAGGTGATTCTAAGGAACACGCTGCTAAAAATAGGACGAGTGCTAATGTAATGGCTAATAATTTCTTCATATTGTTATCCTGCTTTCTCTTATTTTTTACGGTCAATTAATACCGCAATTAAAATGACTACACCTTTAACGACTTGTTGATAGAATGAAGACACACCGAGTAAATTTAATCCATTATTTAAAACACCAATGATAAGTACACCTATAAGTGTTCCAACAATTCGTCCTTTACCACCTGTCAATGACGTACCACCAAGCACGACCGCGGCAATCGCATCTAACTCATAAGACATACCTGCTGTTGGTTGTGCAGAATTCAGACGTGATGTTAGTATTCCGCCGGCTAACGCTGACATTAATCCTGAAATACCATAAATAAAGATTTTAATTTTATTCACTTTAATACCTGAAATTTTAGCTGCTACCTCATTCCCACCAATTGCATATGTATGACGACCGAACGTTGTTTTTTGAAGAATGATAAGTAAAATGATAAATACGATAATCATCGTTACTGCTGGTACCGGAATACCAATAAAGTAGCCTTTACCAAATAATTGGAATAAATAGCTATCACCTAAATTAGTGATTGGATTGCCGTCAGTAATGACTAATGTTAATCCACGGAAGATCGTCATTGTCGCAAGTGTTGCAATAAATGGCGCCATATTCCCTTTCGTCACTAGTAAACCGTTGACTGCACCTAAAACGAAGCCTATCAGTACACCTATAATTAAGGCGATAATTGGATCAACGCCGCTTGTAATCATCAGTGCAATAAACGCAGATGATAAAGCAAGGATTGAACCTACTGATAAATCTATGCCACCAGTTAAGATAATAAATGTCATCCCAAAGGCAATCAGACCATTGATAGAAATTTGTCTTAATAAGTTGAGTAAATTAGATAAATCTAAAAATGATGGATTTAAAATACTCACTACAATAATTAATAAAATCAGACCAATAAATGGAATGATCTTTTCCATGAACGATGTTTTAGCTGTTAACTGTTTCATTTAAAGTTCCCCCTGTAGCTAACGTCATAATATTTTCTTCTGTAATTTCATTTCCTGTAAGATCTCCTTTGATATTACCTTCATGCACGACCATCACTCTATCGCTCATGCCAATGACTTCTGGTAATTCAGATGAGACCATAATAATAGACACACCACGATCTGTAAGTTCATTCATAAGTTGATAAATTTCTCTCTTAGCGCCAACATCAATACCTCTTGTAGGTTCATCCAATATGATGATTTGCGCACCCGTACCAATCCACTTAGCTAATACGACTTTCTGTTGATTACCTCCTGATAATGAACCAGCTGGTAGCTTGCCTGGCGATTTAATGTTCAGTCTTTTGCGCATCGTATCAACAAATTGCTCAGAACTCTTATCGTCTACGATGCCACGTTTTGAAAAGCTAAATAACGAAGGTAACACCATATTGTCTTGAATGGAGAAGTCTAAAATTAATCCTTCTTCCTTACGATTCTCGGTTATAAAAGCAAGTCCATGTTTCATCGCTTCAATTGGGGACGTGATCGTCACTGGTTGACCTTTAATTTCAATGTCATTGTCTGCTTTATCCACACCAAATAAACTGCGCATCATTTCCGTACGTCCTGCACCCATCAAGCCACTTACACCTAATATTTCACCTTCTTTAAGATAAAATGACTGATTCTCAATGTGATGTAGCGGATTATTGAGACGTTTTACATTTAAGATAATATCTTGTGGTTCATACGTTCTATGTGGAAATTGTTCATCTAATTCACGTCCTACCATTGCTTTCACAATTTGGTTGTACGTTAGATGACGTGTTTCATCGTACATAACAGAAACGCCATCACGCATGACCGTTATTTCATCTGAAATTTCAAATATTTCAGCCATTCTATGCGAAATGTAAACAAAGGCAACACCTTTTGCTTTTAAATTACGAATCATATCGAATAGACGTCGGATTTCTTTGTCTGTTAAGGTAGCTGTCGGTTCATCCATAATAATGATTTGTGCTTTCGTCATCATCGCTTTAGCGATTTCTATCATTTGTTGCTCACCAATCGAGCAATCTTTAACTACTTTATTTAACGGAATGTAAAAATCTAATTCTTTAAATACTTGTTCCGCCTGTTGTTTCATTGCTTTTGTATTGAGTATGCCCATTTTGTTGCGGATTTCTTTTCCTACAAACAAATTATCGAGTACTGTTAATTCTGGATATAAATTCAATTCTTGGTGTATAAAGGTTAATCCTTTTTCTTCCGCTTCTTTAGGATTGCTATATTCTATTTCAACATCAGAATACGTCATGACACCTTGATCTTTCTTATGAATACCTACTAAAATTTTCATTAGCGTCGATTTTCCAGCCCCATTTTCTCCCATTAAGGCATGGACGGTACCTGGTTTCAAAGTAAAGTCAACACCCTTAAGCACCTCGTTATCACCAAAGGCTTTATGAATATTAGTCATTTGAATCATTAATCTCACCCCTTAAAATATGACACCACTTTGAAGTATGATGTTTGCATATGGTGTTGCTTCACCTGTACGTATAATCGCTTTCGCATCCTTCGTTAATGCTTTAAATGTTTCATGATCGACTTGTGTTATGTCTGAAAAGTCATGTGTCACTTGCTTATAAATAGGTGCATTGTTGACTTCCATTTCCTCAGCTATCGTAATATGTTCAATTTCCATGTGTTGCTTAAGGACGTCATAAACGTCTAGGAAACTAGGCTTCCCTAACGTTAATGCTAGGTCAATCTTCTTAACATCTTTAGGCACTGGTAGCCCACAATCGCCAATTACAATTTGATCTGTATGTCCTAAGTCGCTAAGTACCTTTGAAATATCGCTGTTTAATATGCCTGTTTTATACATCGAATTCACCTTCTATTTCTGAAAAGGTCGGCATACCACCTTGAGCCCCCATACCTGTTACTGAGTGACTTGCTGCTAAATTCGCAAGTGTAAGGGCCTGTGCAATGGAATATCCTTTTTGTAATCCTACTGCGAAAGCACCATTAAATGTATCTCCGGCACCTGTGGTATCTTTAACTTCTCGCTTAAATCCTGCTATATGAACCTTTTTAGTGCCGTTATGATACATAGCACCTTTATCCCCTAATGTAATAATCAGTTTGTTAGGATAATGTGCTAACGCTTCATCAATGTTAGTCTGGAACATTGCGTTACTCTCTGTTTCGTTAGGTGTAATATATGTCGCTTTATCAATGACTTCTGATTCTACTTCTCGGAATGGTGCCGGGTTAAGAATCGAGATTAAATCATGATCGTCACAATAAGTTATGACGTCTTTAACTGTTTCGGCAGGAATTTCTTGTTGAATTAATACAATGTCACCTGCTTGCGCTTGATCTAATGCTTCCAATGCATACGCTGAAGTCACATAATTATTAGCTGAAGGCACCACAATAATGCTATTGTCATTGTCTGATAATGTAATATGCGCTGTCCCTGATGCTGAATGTGTAACGGGTTTCAGAAATGTCGTTAAAACATGGTTGTCTTCTAAATTTGTGAAAATTTGATTTCCAAAATCGTCATCCCCAATGCGTCCTACCATATACACATCATCACCAAGTCTGGCAGCTGCTACAGCTTGGTTCGCACCTTTGCCTCCAGGTGTCGTAAAGAATGACTCACCTAGTACGGTTTCGCCTTTACTTGGTACTCGATTCGTAGAAACGACTAAATCAATAGATAAACTTCCAACTACATAAATACTTGTCATTTTGTCTTCCTCCTTGTAGATTCTCTATAAATTAAATCAACATCTAATACTACCTTCGTTGTGATGTCATTATGTTCTAATTGTTGAATCAAACCTAATGCTGCTTTCTTACCAATGTCATATGCAGGTTGTTTGATTGTTGTGAGACTTGGATAAAATAGCTTAGCTAACGGGATATCATCATACCCAATGACTTGTACGTCATCTGGAATAGTAATATGTAAATCATGTAACCATTTCATCATTTTCAGTGCTGATACATCATTGCTACATATCACACTATCGATATCATTGTGCTTAATGTAACGCTGTAATTTATCCATAGTGATATCACGCTCATCTTCAATCCATAATTGAATGCCCTGACTTTCTAACGTCGTTCTTGCACCGTTGAATCGTTCTTCAAACGAACGATAATTCAGGTCTTGATGTATCACTAATACACGTTGCGCATTGCCTTCTATAATTGCCTCAGCTTGTAATTGACCACCTTTATAATGATCTGCTTCGATACATTGTTGATTATCTGTAACGCGGTCAATGAGAACATAGGGTAATTGATAGGAGTTGAATTGATCAAAAGCAAATTGCGTCGATAATTGTGAAGCAATAACGCCACTGCAATTATTTACTTTAAATGTGGTTAAATAGTTAAGTTCTTTATGTTCTTGCATTTCACCATTACCAATCATGACATGGTACCCTTTTTGAATTGCAGTATCCTCAACACCTTTAGCAACAATTGTAAAAAATGGATTACTCATATCTGGTAAAAGCAGTCCAATCGTTTTAGATTTCTTTGTGAATAGGGTTCTTGCAGTTTCATTTGGATAATAATCTAGGTCTTTGATGACTTGTTCAATTCTTTTACGTGTTGCTTCTTTAACATAACCACTTTTATTAATCACTCTTGAAACTGTGGCTACTGAAACATTTGCTTGTTTAGCCACTTCTTTAATCGTTCTCACTTTGCCACTCCTTTTATGTGTAACCGCTTACACAAAAATTTATCACTTTTTTCTTTTAAATGCAATATTAAATAAAACATTTATAGATTATTACTTTTGTAAATGTACGCTATCTTATTAGTTATGTTTATTGATATATCGCTACTTTTTAAATTTGGAATTATACACATTGCAAAAATAATATGATACTATATAATTAATTTTCAAAGTAAATATAGAATTGATGCAAAGGGGACCCAATTCTTGGATAAATCAACTCGTATACTAAATATTTTAACTTTGCTTCTTAAAGGTTATGTTGTTACGCAACAAGACTTAAATCAATTCACTGATGTAAGTAAAAAATCAATTCAACGTGATATTAATACGATTAACACTTTCTTTTATGAAAATGAGTTTTGGAATCCTAGTAATACTAGAGTCGTTTATAATCATCAATTGGCAGGATACGAACTTAAGCAGGATACTCAAAGTAAACACAGTTTGGGCATTTTGAGTCTGCTCATTAAACTTCAAAGCTTAACGCCTATATTGCATCACGATATTCATAAATTTTTACTTAGTTCAATTACTTCAATGAAAGTTTCAGATAAACATGTTTTAATGAGTACGTTACATCAATTTAAAATCAGACAAGAATTATTGCCTGGGAAACATCTTATGCTCCTGCAAAAAGCAATCGTGAATAAAGAAATTGTTCGCATTGAACTTCAAGATAAAAAGATAGTGGTTAAACCATTATCTATCTTATATATGCATTATGACTATTGGTTTACATATGAGGAAGACCATGAGATTGAAACGATTCTTCTTCGAGATATTCTGTCTGTTAAGATTTTAAATTTAAAATTTAAGAAAGATGGCACATGTAATCCTGTGTTATTCCAAATTCACACACACTTTTGGAACCAATTCCAACAACAGTTTTCAATTAAGGAAGTCGTTGAACACAGCGAAGATAGTATCACGGTATGGGTGAATTGTACGCGTTTTGATGCGTATTATATTGCCTATCAGTTAGCGCCATACGCCAAAATTCTAAAACCACAATCGTACATTGATAGCTTTGTGGATAGATTAGATGAAATTAAAGACATATATCGATCATAGAAGGGTTCGACGAAACGTCTTTTAGTTAAACCCTAAATTCAAAGCAAGTCCACAGCCAAAGCAAGCTGGGGGTCGGGACCACAGCACAAACAATCGCGAAAGTGATTTTATAAGCAAAGCAGCTGGGAAAGATGAATTTAAAACACATTCTGTCCCAATCCCTCATCAATGTAACGACCAATTACAAAAAAGGCATCTCGTTGATTTAGTAAACATCACTAAACTAAATTAACGAGGTGCCTTATATATTATTAACTTATTCTTCTTCACCATTTTCATCATATTTCGTAACGCTACCGTCTGAGGTTACTATATATGATCCAGCTAACTCACCATTTTTATCAGTAAATGAGAAGCCCCAATCGCCGTCAGCATTTTTTTCTGGTTCTTTATAGGTGTATGTGTCTGTATCTAAGGTATGCCCTTCGTATGCTTCGACTTTATCAATCACATTATCGCGTGTCACCGTTTCATCACTTGAACTCTTATCGTTATCTTCTGAACTACTATCTTCTGAGTTTGAACTATCGAAATCTTCAGGTTGTCTAGCTGTTTCTGACGTAATATGACTTGCTACCTTTTCAATTTCTGAATCTGACGCGTTCTTCAACTTCTTCGTTTGACCATTATTTAAAATTCGAGCAGTTTCTTGTTTAGAGTAACCATCTTCAATCCAACGATGGTCTTGGAAATGACTTGGCACATCATAAAATGTGACTGTCCCATCATTATTATCTTTAAACGTAATGTGACCAAGCGCTGTAACAGATGGACTTAATACAATAGTTCCCTCCGGATACACTTCTGACGCATCTTCATTATATGAATTAATCGGTTTGCCCGACATATCTATAGGTTCATACGTATGGTCTTCTCCATTAAATATTTCATCCGCGTCATTTCGTGCTGTCAGCCATACTTTAGCAAAGTATTCTTTCGTATTTTTATCATTACTGTCGGCCGAATGCGTACTATTAGAACCGCCACTAATTGAAATTTGTTTTGCCACTTTTTTATAATCTGAATCCTTACCATACTTTCGATATAACGCATTTAAATCAAGCTCGTATCCTAAGTCGGATTGAATAAATTGTTGGTATTTGCCTGGACTTTGCGTACCTATTACTGCTACTTTATCCTCACTCACACCGATTAACGTCGCAAAGGATCCTTTGCCAGGTGAAGCACTATAAAATGTCATCCCTTCTGGTGCGTCTTCAACTGCTTCTCCAGTTGCTTGTAATTCATATTTATCTATACTTTGTTGCCTTTTTCCAGTATTACTATTTTCAATGTATGAATGACGCTTTAAATCATTGGCAGTTATCGCTATATTAGACACACGGTCATCACTTAGCGCTAATGCCACTTTCTCTGCTTGATTTAAATCTTCAACGCTATTGTCAGAATGGGCCTGTTCATTCTTATTAGTGTGATTCGTACTATTATCAGACTTAGAATCCTTATCTTTATTTGATTTATCCGTTTGTGATGATTTGTTATTATCGTCGGATGCTCCATTTCCAAGTCCAAAGTCACTTAAACTACAACCAGCTAATAACATTGTCCCCGTTATTGCACCAATCATTAAATACTGTTTCTTCATTTCTCGCCACCCTTTATTCCCTTTGTAAGATAAATTGCAAAACGCTTGTCATTCCATTTATTCAATCAACTTACTTAATATGCTGACGGACAAATTTACCAGCGTACCCTTTAAATGACTCTCCGCCAGCCATTTCTTGCTTACCATACAAATCAGTCGCGGTACCACCTAAATTATGGCCATACGTTCTCATACCGTACATTGTATTATATTTACTATTTAACATCGGTGAACCAGACGCACCTGATCTAAAAAAGTCTTTCGTTTGAATTTCGGTGCCATTAGGAGAAAATTGTGTAACACGTAATTTACTGTAATATGGTTTCGTGTTGTCTCCGTTTATTTTTGAGTAACCTAAAGAATATAATGGTGTATTAAATTTCAATTTTTTAATTTCTGAATCTGTTGCAATACGTATCGGTTTAGCATACTTCGACATATTTTCTTTTGTATGGACGATGGCAATATCATACTGCGGTACTTTAATCACTTCACTCGCATGAAAAGCATACGGGATAGATTTACCATTACGATTCAATTGAAAGGTAATATATTTTGGTGCTGCAGCTTTACCAAAGCGATCATCAATCACATGTGCATTTGTAATAAAGGTATGCGCACCAATGACCGTACCTGTACCCATTGAGTCCTGACCTTTATAGTATGGGTTTTTAACCTTCCAACCGTTTAGATTCGACACACGACCAATAGATTTTAAATTACTTTTAGATGCATTTGGATAATATTGGTTAGAAATTGAACTTTTTGCAATTTTTTTAGCTTTTAAATACCCTGAATACTCACCTGCATGCGTGCCATCATAGTAATAATTACCAACAGCCTGCGCTTCTTCATGATGTCCAGCATAACCAAACATCGATGCTCCAATCACTACACTAGCAATAAACGTTTTACCAACTTTTGTTTTCCACATCGTCTTCTCCTCAATACCTTTCTTAAATAAAGTAACGATTTTACGACATACATCGCTCAATATCATCATTTTTCAATATAATTATATAATATGAGACGGACAATATACGTCTTTAGATATATAAATTATTAAGATTTTATACTTATTTTCAAATTTAATAAGAAATATAAAATATTTTTTTGTTTACAAAATAAATTTTTACATGTAAACTATACAACATATCACATAGATAGTTATGGAGGGGTACTCAAGCCTGGCTAAAGAGGCCAATCATTTATGGTTGGTAGGAGCTTTTTGCTCGCGTTGGTTCAAATCCTTCCCTCTCCGCTACTTTGAGACTGAAACGATGATCGTTTCAGTCTTTTTTTTATGGTTTACGTCTCAGACGCTACAATTATATATTGGCATGAGTTGACAATTATCTGCGCGCAAGGTTACTATTTGTTTAAATTACTTTGAAAGAGATACGTTTCTCCACTTGAACTGTCCTTATCAATACATATTTTTTTATCTAGTTCTGCAAACGCTTTCTCTTTTCAAAAGAAAGGAAGGTCATTATGGAAGAAATTAAGGCGATATTTAGCAAATTGTTTGAATTCTTACCACGTGTAATTATTAATTTATTTATCTAACATGGATTCACTGATTTACATTTTCAAAAATTAAATAAAATAGAGGTGCTGTTTATGAAAACAAGAGAGAACCGATTTAGTATTCGTAAATTAAGCGTAGGTGCGTCATCAATTGTAGTAGCGACTTTGCTATTCATGGGAGGTGGCTCAGCACAGGCAGCCGAGAAACAACAGGAAGTGGGAACTCCTGATACGGCGTCAGCACAATCTATTGGGGATAATGACACACCAGAGGCTCAAAAGGGACAAGTTCAATCCGTTGAACAAGCAAAGCACGATGTGTCTCAAATTAAAAATGAAAATAAAAATCAAACAAGCTTACATAATGAACTTCATCAAACGGATGCATCTAAGGATCATGTTTCTTCCAAAGAGACGCATCAACCTTCTACTGAAGAATCTGAGAAGTCAGATTCAAATACAGACAATCAACATACAGAAGTGACATCAACTTCTCAACAAACACATTCAACTGAAACACCAACTTCTAAAACAACTACAAACGAAGTCACATCAACAGAACACACAGCATCATCAGAGCAAGATGAACCATCTTTACAATCATCTGAACCATCATCGAAGACGAATGATTCAACTAAGAAAGTGACACCACATACTGAATCACAAGCTAACCAAACATCTGAAACTAAACAAGAGGACTTAAATCAACCACATTCAAATACTGTTAAATCTAAGGATACAAGTGTGTCTTCAAATGACGTACATTCGAGCAAAAGTGCAGCAACTGAACAACAACAGTCAACGCAATCCACTCAATCCAAAGACGACAATCAACAAGCGTCATCACAACTAAAAGATAACCATCAAAGCGAGGCACTTAAAGCAACCACACCGTCACAGCAACAAACGATAACTAAAAAAGAAGCAACGACAACTCAAGCATCACAAGATCTCAACACAGAAAAGGACGATCATGCTAACATTTCTATTGATGCACAAACTAACCCTTTCAATAACGACAACCCTTCTAAGCAAGATAAAGATGCACAATCAGGGTTAAATACACTTAAAAATAATTCAGTCGCAACAACTAATACGCAATCTAAATCTCAAGTGGCAAGTGGCACAAAAGATCAAACCAATAAAGTTGCGAAACAAGCTCAGTATAAAAACCAAGATCCTATTATTTTAGTTCATGGCTTTAGTGGTTTTACTGATGATATAAACCCATCCGTATTAGCACATTATTGGGGCGGCGATAAATTAAACATTCGCCAAGATTTAGAAGAAAACGGTTATGAATCTTATGAAGCAAGTATTAGTGCGTTTGGTAGTAACTACGATCGTGCCGTTGAACTTTATTACTATATTAAAGGTGGAACGGTTGATTATGGGGCTGCACACGCTGCTAAATATGGTCATGAGCGTTACGGCAAAACATACGAAGGTGTCTATAAAGATTGGCAACCAGGCCAAAAAGTACATCTAGTCGGACATAGTATGGGTGGTCAGACCATTCGTCAATTAGAGGCATTATTAAGAAATGGTAATCCAGAAGAACAGGAATACCAACGTGTTCATGGTGGTGACATTTCACCATTATACCAAGGTCAACACGACAATATGATTTCTTCTATAACGACGCTTGGTACGCCGCATAACGGTACACATGCATCAGATTTATTAGGTAACGAGGCGCTTATTCGTCAAATTGTCTTTGACGCAGGAAAAGTACTTGGCAATAAAGATTCACGTGTAGACTTCGGTCTGTCTCAGTGGGGTCTAAAACAACAACCGAATGAATCTTATATCGACTACGCCAAACGAGTTAAAGATTCTAAATTATGGCATACAAAAGACAATGGCTTTTATGATTTAACACGTGAAGGCGCGACAAACCTTAATCGCCAAACATCTTTAAATCCAAATATTGTATATAAAACATACACTGGTGAATCAACACATGCATCATTATTCGGACGTCAAAAATCAGATTTAAATTTATATTTCCCGTTCACCCTTACTGCTAATGTGATCGGCAAAGTAGCTGAAAAGGAATGGCGAGAAAATGATGGCTTAGTGTCTGTTATTTCGTCACAACATCCATTTAATCAAGCCTTTACTCAAGCTACAGATACGAATCAAAAAGGCGTTTGGCAAGTCACTCCAACGAAACACGATTGGGACCATGTCGATTTTGTAGGTCAAGATAGTTCTGATACGAAGCGTACTAGAGACGAACTACAACAATTTTGGCATAGTTTAGCCGATGATTTAGTTCAAAGTGAGTCGCTAACACGTGAGGCTTAACACATATTTCAATCTAACCGAAGGGAGGTCCTCTCATGTCTGGTACTGTGCTTCAATTAATAGGTTCTTTATTTAATATTTTGAAAGTCTTATTTTCATAAATAAATGACAAATCAAATAAGCACCACTTATCTTAAAAAGCATTTGCTTCTTAACATAGGTGGTGCTTATCATTTGTCGTTGATTGCCATTGTACTTGAAAGTCTCATGTGCATCATGATTACGTTAACCACGACTGACTATTTTGCCCGCGCATTCATAGATTGTACGTTACTGGAGGCATTACCTGCAGTGGAGACGGTTACTTTATCGATCGCGTCATTTGATTGATCAACCTTGTGCTGCAATTCACTATTTAGACCTAGCAAATTATTCGCTTGCGTTTCATCGCTATTCAACTCTTCCAAGCCATTGACAATCTCAGTCGCTAATACTTCACATGCATCGTCACTTTCAACATATACTTTTTCTTTTACAATACTTTCAATTGCTTCGATTAATTCTGATTTTTGAATTTGAATATCAATCATGACTATTACTCCCTTAAATTTTTGTTGACATATCAAAAAAATTATGTCTTTAAATTTATACCCTTTTTAAGCATAGATATTCAAAATAGTATCTATCAAACAACCCGAACTCCCCTATAACATCTAGCTCATTAAGCCCCTTGAAAGGCTTGATAAAGGCATTATACCTTAATTCAAAAGGAGAAAATACTTAAATTTTTAAATATGACAAATGTATCATATTAATGAATATTGATATATTTTTCACTAATCAATCGTCTAACTTTTTCGGCACAAAAACGGCTGCTTCGCTATCATCTGGATAGTAAAATCCATTCGGCACGGTTTGTAATTCGATTAAGCTTCCCCATGGACTTTTCACATAAACGGTACGGTTACCTTCCGTATCTTCATATTTTGTATTCGCATGAGGCTCAGATATTGGCTGTCCACCAGCACGTGTTAACTGTTTAACAGCTTCATCAAAATGTTCTGCCTCGATATAAAATGAAATATGCGTAAAACCAATATCCTGTAATGATTGCGCTTGACCTTGATGCGCATCTTTAAATTCAAACATTTCGATATTCGGTCCATTGCCAAAGACCATCATACGTTTATGAATAATGGCGGCCCCTTTTTCTAAGCCAAGTATGCGTTCAACCGTTTCTCCACCACGTGGCGCGTCGTTCTTTCGTTGACTATCATAGGCAATCTTGCCATTAAGGCCCTCCTTGAAAAAGGCTGTCGCCGCTTCGATATCAGGTACAGTCAGTCCAATATGATTAATGCCTCTATTGATATTCATATGCTATCACCCCGTTTAATAAGCTATTCATATTATGTTTACGTATTTTCACCACGACGTATACGGTCAATTATCTTTTGCACTCTATTTTGTTTATCCTCTTCATTCTCAACATAATAAATTGCATCTTCACCCTCAATCGCAACCCAAGGTACAATCGCATCAAACGCTAAATCACGAATCATTTCCAAGCTTTTAATCGATGCGTCTCGATTACTTGAACGCAATATCACAGTACGCCATTCGCCACCTTCTACACATAAAAAATCACCAGTAAACAGAAAACGATGTTCACCATTATTCCATAGAAACATGGTTGTACCAGGCGTATGTCCAGGTGTAGGAATGACTTCCAAATCATTTGCAATTGTTTCACGTTGTTCGAATTGCCCATCAATGGCCACTGTATGACGTATAGCGGCTACATCATCTCGATGAATCCAAAACGGTACATCAATCTGAGGGTGTCCACCTAGAGATTCATGCTCATGATTCATTAAAACGCGCGTCGCACCACCTAATAATTGAATATCTGAATCTGCCTCATTTAACCCAGGAGAGTGATATATGATGATATTGCCTGCTGATCGCTCTAATACAAATGATTTGATACGGTAACGTTTATCAAACGGTAAGGCTGCCTTTGTAGTTTCATATAACCCTTTTTCTATGTGTGTTAATGTCTCGAATTGTTTATTTTCCATGTGGATCACCCTTTGTGAAATTCTGTATCTTTAGCTATACCCTTTTTCTATATATTGAATATGACCATTGATGTTCACGGTCTTTATTTTAATTAAAAAGGACGAAACAGCATTCATCATGAATTTACTGTTCCGCCCCACCATGTGGATGACTGTAGCCAAAACTCGTTATCGACAGCGGTCAATGGCGTTCGCTACTGTGTCTTGTAAGATATGTTTAACGTATTATTTATAGTCGATGACACGATCAACTGGCATTCTGAATGATGTATGTGCCTCTTTAGCCTTCTTACCGATGGCAACAATCATGACAGGTACATAACGTTCTAAATCATAGCCAAATGCTTTTCCGATTTCTTCATGTTCAAAGCCACCAATTGGATTTGTATCGTAACCGTGTTGTTTTGCTACTAACATTAATTGCATAGCGGCTAAACTACTATCTACTTTCACAATATCATTCATTGATTGGCGTGTGCGATTTTTATAATTCTCTAAGACGATTGGCAACATTTGTTCTTTAACTTCTTGTGGCATGTGCCCATTAAGCACCGCTTGTTCATAAATATATTCGCCTTCTTCATAGCAATGTAAATCGCCGAATATAACAATCATTGCTGATGATGTGTCATTTTGATTCGTATTGAATTGAATCAATGGACGCAATTTCGCTTTCGCTTCGTCACTTTCAACCACAACAAAACGCCAAGGTTGCATGTTTACTGAAGATGGTGCTTTGGTTGCTTTTGCAATCATCTCATTCATTTCCTCATGCGGAATTTTATAGTCTGGGTCGAAACCTTTAACTGATCTACGACCTTCTAATATTTCATTAAAGTCATTAAGCATGATTTAGCCTACTTTCTATTCATTTTCTCTAGTTATAATTTAAATGCAAATAGCATCTATGTACAATAATATGTTTTCTGTTGTTACTATACTTTAGACTCACGTCAGTCTTCCTTAGTAACGAAAGCGCCAATGAAATCACTGATTTGATGTATCACACTGATTTCAATCCACGTATCTGCGCTTGTTAAAATAGCCCGAACATTTGAGTATCAATTGATTAAAAAATAATAAATAGGGTATCATTAATCTTAACAAAAAAATTAATTACATAATTTAATACAATTATTTAACTAATTATTAAGGGTATCTATAGTCAGTCATAACCTTAAGTCATGTATATACTCATGAAAGGACGAACATTATGGCAGATAAATTACAAAGGGAGTTAAGCAATAGGCATATACAACTGATTGCAATTGGTGGTGCGATTGGTACTGGTTTATTCTTAGGTGCCGGTGCATCCATTCATTTAGCAGGTCCATCGATTTTACTTACATACATTATCGTTGGTTTCGTATTATTTATGTTTATGCGTGCAATGGGAGAAATCTTATTATCTAATTTAGGATTTAAATCATTTGGGGATATCGCGCATCATCACATCGGCCCAATGGCAGGGTTCATGGTTGGTTGGACATATTGGCTCACTTGGATTATTTCAGGTATGGCTGAAGTAACAGCTGTCGCGAAATATGTTGAGTTTTGGTATCCAGCAATTCCGAACTGGTTAACTGTCGCATTTACAATTCTTGTACTTGTTGGCATGAACTTATTCAGCGCCAAACTATTTGGTGAACTAGAATTCTGGTTATCACTAATTAAAGTAATAACAATTATTGCGTTAATTGTTGTAGGTATTGTGATGGTTGTCTTTGCAATGAAGACTGACTACGGTACAGCAAGTGTATCGAACATTTGGCGTTATGGTGGATTCTTCCCTAACGGCATCTCTGGTTTCTTAATGGCCTTCCAAATGGCAATCTTCTCATTTATTGGTATTGAGTTAATCGGTATCACTGCAGGAGAAACTAAGAATCCATATAAAACAATCCCTCAAGCAATTAACAATGTACCTTTCCGTATATTAATATTCTATATCGGTTCATTAGCAGTTATTATGTCAGTTGTACCTTGGACTAAATTAGATCCTGCAGAAAGTCCATATGTTAAATTATTTGGTTTAGTTGGTATTCCATTTGCAGCGGGAATTATTAACTTTGTTGTATTAACAGCTGCCGCTTCATCATGTAATAGTGGTATTTTCGCTAATAGCCGTACGTTATTCGGTTTAGCCGGCAGAAAACAAGGACCGCCATTCTTACATAAAACGAATAAACATGGTGTCCCATATTACGCTATCTTATTAACGTGTGGTTTATTAAGTATTGCGATTATCTTAAACGCTATATTTAAAGACGCTACGAAAGTATTCGTTCAAATCACAACGTTCTCAACAGTACTTAATATTATGATTTGGACTTGTATTATGATTGCTTATCTAGGTTTCGTGAAAAGAAACCCAGAATTACACAATGAGAGTTCATTTAAAATGCCAGGTGGCAAATATATGGCGTATGCGATTCTTGTCTTCTTCGCATTTATCTTTATTGTTTTACTGATCAATAGTAGTACACGTTATGCTGTACTCTTTGCACCAGTTTGGGGAATTGTACTGGTAATTATGTATCAAAAATATAAAAAAGAATCTGAAAAAGCGACCATCGCGATGGAAGATGAAACTGATTTAGAGAGAGAATTACAAGATAAATAGATGTTGATTAAAGTTATCTCAACCTATTATAAACACCCTCCAAGTAGGAGCACTTAAAGCCTACTCGGAGGGTGTTTCATTTATTTATTTTTCTTTTAGACGTCCGTCTTCCATATGAAAGACTTTATCACAGAATTTAGTTAAACGTTCGTCATGAGTAACGATGATACACGTTTTATGACGTTGTTTAGATTGTTCTTTTAAGATTTCCATAACTGCCATTGCATTTTCCGTATCAAGTGATGCAGTTGGCTCATCGGCTAAAATAATTGATGGTTGCGTATAAATCGCCTTAGCTATGGCGACACGTTGTTTTTGTCCTCCTGACACCTCAGAAGGTAATTTATTTTCAATTTCTTTTAAGCCTAAATCATTCAACAACTTATCGTATTCTTCTGTACTTAAGACATCTTTTTTATAACTTTTCAATAAATGGAATTGTTGCTTGATTGTTAAGAATGGGACTAAATTGGTCGCTTGTAGAATAAAACCAATTTCCTTCATTCTCATTTTAGCTAATTGTTTCTGACTCATTTGCGAAATTTTCTTATCATTGATATAAATTTCACCCGATGTTGGTGTTTGTAACGCACCAGCCATTGTTAAAAACGTACTCTTACCAGAACCGGAAGGGCCGACAATGGCTATCAGTTCACCTTTTTCAAAAGATAACGATGTTGGTTTAACTGCTTCAATGATATGATTCCCATCTTGAAATTCTTTTGTTACTTCATCAAATTTTAACATAGTGGCACCTCCTTATCCGATTGCTTTGAGTGGATCGATTTTGCGAATAGATAGTACTGAGAATAAGCTACCAACAAGTGACGTTAATATTAAGACGATACCAAAGATAATGAGTGTACCAATATTAAATTGGACAGGTACCGCTTCAGGTAAGACTAGACTTGTCAGTAATGTGAGTATTAAACCAATTAGCGTTCCGATTAAGGCTAATATAAAGGTTTGTGCTAATACCATCTTCATTAAGAAGCCATTTGTAAATCCTTGTGCCTTTAACACACCGAATAAATTCTTTTTCTGTAGTGTAATCACGTATAAGAATACGCCGATGACTGTAGCAGAAATAACAAATAAGAATGTAATCATGAAGTTCATTGTTAAGTTTTGTGGTTTATAGCCTGGTAGGTTTTCTACAAAGTCATCGATACCTATAACCTCTAAATCACTATCAACCTTTTTATCTTTCCAATTACTATCTTTGACGACTACAGCATTGGTTTTATCTGATGATAATGCTGGATTGATTTTTTCCATCGTTTTATTATTCGCAAAAATAACTGGAGAAGCGTTATATTTAGCACTTTCTGATACCCCTACGATATGTAATTTCTCATCAGATTGAGATAACTTGATCGTATCACCAATATTGAACCCCTTATCTTTCAATGATTGATCAATGACGACATCATTATCTTTATCAAATGTTTTGCCTTCCTCAATCTTTGGAATCAAAAATGAATTTGACGTTACACCAAAGAGTAGCGCATTCTCTTCACTATCCCCATTTGATGCTATAACGCCCATTTGTTTCAAAGGCGCCTCTTCTTTAAATTTGCCTTCAACGTCTGATGTTTTTATGACTGATTGTTGCACAGTTTGGTTAGCATCTTTATTTAAGACAATCGCATCTGCCTTCCACTTCTTGATGCCTTCTGTATTCATATTAATTAAACCACTCGCTAGGCCGGATAATAAAAAGAGTAAGTAACTAATTAATACAAGAATACCTATAATTAATCCAAATTTCAGCTTATTCCGTTTAATTTCGTTCCATGCAAGAAACATATCGTTCCCCTCCTTTATGCATATTATTAACAAGTATAGCAATACTTATAATAAGAATTACAATAAATTGATTTAAATTTTTTTATTATTTGTAATTAATGTCATAATTTAATTCTACAAATTGGTTATATTGCGTCACATCACGCAACGTTAAATAAACGTTATCCTTAATATCATTGAACAAACTGATACCTTGACCTAATAAGTTAGGTGCTAGCGTTAAGCGCATTGATGTTAGAATATTTAAATTCACTAACTCAGAAATTAAGGCTCCGCCACCTACAATCCAAACCAGTGCGTCATTATTAAATTGCGTAAACAATTGTTTTAGGTCTCCACTATAAAATTCAATATCCCAGTCTATCGTAACGTGTTGCGTACTAATTACGATGACGCGTTTACCTTCATATGGATTTGTCTTAACGCCATTATCGAGTAACCACCTAAATGTATTCCCACCCATGATCACAACATCGACACTGTCATAAAATTGAGCATAACCATTATCCCCTTCGCCTTCGACCTCTTCTAGAAATTGAACACTTTCATATTGATCCGCTATATAACCATCGATAGATACACCTAAATAGGCACAAATATTTGCTGACATCGTTATCCACTCACTTTTCTCTATAATATAGTTTGAACCTAACTATACCGATAATGGCTTATAATATAAAGACAAAGGCAAAAGGAGTGAGACAGAATTTTCTTAAATTCGTCGTCCCACTCCTGCAAGGATGACTAGAACTGAGAAAAGCTTGATAAAAGCGCCTTCTTAGTTCAGTCAGCTACTGCAAATTTGCAAAGTAGCATTATTATATTTTTATGTCCTAGACTCATTACAACTAAATCTTATAAATATGAGTACTAATGTGCTGTTTGACCACCGTCAACAAGGTAAACTTGTGCTGTCATGAATTTTGCTGAATCAGATGATAAGAATAATACGATGTCAGCAATATCATCAGGTTGTGCTGCTTTTGCCATTGGTACACCTGAAATCATTTGTTGCCATTTTTCATCATCATCTTTCCAAGCTTTCGTCATTTCTGTTTCAGTTAAGCCAGGTGCAACAGCATTGATACGTACGCCATCTGTTGCATGGTCAAAACCTGCTGATTTTGTCATTCTGACAACTGCATGTTTTGCAGCAATGTAAGGTCCCATTTGAGGGTCAGCAATTAATCCGGCAACTGATGCAGTATTAACAATTGTGCCGCCACCACTTTTAAGCATGCTTTCTAATTCATATTTCATTGATAAGAATACGCCTTTGACGTCAACATTCATCACTTTATCGAATGTTTCAGGGTCAAGATCAGCGAATTTTTTCGGTTGATTTAAAATACCTGCATTATTAAATGCGTGATCCAAACTACCAAATTCATCAAGTGCTTTTTGCATCAATGCGCGTACCTGTTCTGGATCAGAAACGTCTGTTTTCACGAATACTGCATGACCACCATTATCATTGATGTCTTGTGCTGTTTGTTGCGCACGTTCATCGACATCTCCGATAACGATGTTAGCTTTCTCTTGAGCAAATTTTAATGCTGTAGCTTTCCCAATTCCTGATGCTGCGCCTGTGATAACAACTGTTTTCCCTTCGAACTCATTGTATCTCATATTTAACATCTCCCTTTGATTTATCTCTGTATACGATGTGCAAAGAACCATTATTGAAAGCTATGCATCACATTGACTCACGCATATCGCTTTCACAACATGTCTACCTTTAAAATGCACGCTTTAATCATTTCGTGAAAAGTATTTTTATTGCACACGTTGCCAAACTAATTTTTGGTTAGGCACATTGCCGTTTACAATGCTAAGTGTATCGCCTTCTAATTCAAATAAACGTGGTTGTGTATCGCCTAACCAAGTTGGATTCATACTCACTTCCATTGTGTGGTACACTGTTGAATTTTCTTCGTCTAATTCAAAACGACCTGAATATGCAACGTAACCATGTGCTGCTTCAGCCATTTCATCTTGTGTACCTGTGTGTAAGTCACCTGATTCATAAGCTTGACGTCCTTGTTGCATTAATTGTGCTGACATATAACCATCTGGATTATACATAATGAATCCTGTTGCATCTTTACCTAGTGGAAAGAAGATGTTGCCATCTTTATCTTCATCTTGATATCTAACTAATTTCCAAGTTCCGATTAATTGTTCTTTAAGTTCTGCCATTTTAAATACATCCTTTCTTAATTTTTTTAATAATTGATGATTATGCGTTTGAACCGCCAGATACACTGATTGTTTCACCAGTAATCGCTGTAGCACCTTCAGAAGCTAAGAATACAACTGTTGCTGCAATCTCTGAAGGTTCTAATAAACGGTTCATAGGCATTTTACCTGTAATATATTTTTCCATTGCTTCTTGTTCTGTTGAACCATCTTGTTTTGCAAGGTGTGCTAATTGGTTCTCAATTAATGACGTACGCACAGGTCCAGGCAACACAGCATTTGCTGTAATACCGTCTTTAACTGTTTCAAGCGCAACTGTTTTAGTGAAACCAATTTGTGCAAATTTAGAAGCAACATAAGCTGATTTAAATGGATCCGCCATTTCACCGTGTGCTGATGAAATTGTTACAATACGTCCACTTTGTTGTTGTTTCATTGAAGGTAACACGTGTTTAGTCATTAAGAATGTACCTGTTTGGATAACACCAATGACTTTGTTCCATTGATCTAATGGGAAATCTTCAACTTTATCGATGTGCTGAATACCTGCATTATTAACTAATACATCAACCGCACCATATTGATTATTCACGTCTTTAATTGCTTGTGACACTTCATCTTCGTTTGTAATATCTACTTTGTATGCAACGCCATTGTTTAATTCATTCGCTGCTTTGTCTGCCGCTTCTTGGTTCATATCAAAGATGAACACACGATCCTGTTCTTTATCAAATGCTTGCGCAATTGCAAATCCTATTCCTTGTGCTGAACCTGTTACGATTACATTTCTTGTCATAATGAATTACCTCCTATAAGTGTTTGGTGCTGCCTTTTCCTAAAAAATAATGACGCCTAATAATATGACGATCAGCGCTAAAAGGTTGGCACCGGTATTTGTAATGAATAAATATTTAAAGCCGTTTTTATGTGTTAAACCAGTAATTGCAAAGAATGTTAATACAACGCCTGTGTGAGGCATTACTGTAAATATTGATGATGACATCGCTGCAACTCTGTGAATCACTTCAGGATCAATGCCCATATCAACATAGTGTTGACCAAATGCTTGTAACACAATGCCGAGTGAACCTGATGCTGAACCTGTAATCACACCAAATAGTGCTGATGCAACAGCTAAACTAATTAATGGATTACCCGGAATATTTAATATTAATGAGCGAATCGTTTCGAATCCTGGTGCTAATGTAATAACCGTACCGAATGCAATTGCTGAGCCGGTAAGGAACATTGGCATTAATGAATTAGATGCACCTTCATTGAGCACTTGTCTTTTAACTGGAATGTATTTAAAGAATAGAAGTGCTGAAAGTATAATCGCTGTCGTTAAACTGATCAGTATAATATTGGAAATACCCATTGCACTACCAACGATATTCATCACAATAAGCACGACAATTGGTAATATACTTAATAGAAAATGCGGTGTCTGTTCCTTCTTGTCAAATTGCATATCCTTGATATTATAGTCTGCAAAAGATTCACCTTTTGCGATACTTTTATTTAACGCATGTTTCATATACCAAAGACCAAATACAATTGCGACAATCGCTCCTACAATACCTAATATCGGTGCTGCTGTTAACGTTGTGCCTAAATACTTAGTTGGTACAACATTCTGTACTGAAGGTGTACCGGGTAGCATAGTCATGGTAAATGTACCCAAACCAAGCATAACTGGAATACCGATTAAGTTCCAAGCTAAGTCCATCTCTTTGAAAAGTGGTTTCGCTAATGGAATTAATACAAATACAACGACGTAAAGACTAATACCACCATATGTTAAGATTGCTGTAATAATGAATATGGCAACTAAAATAGCATATGGACTATTCGTTCCTGTTTTTGACACAATCTTTTCAGCGATAGATTGTGCTGCGCCACTGTCGTCCATAAATTTTGCTAATAATGAACCAAGTATAAAAACGCCAAAGAAGCTAACGATAAAATCTGCTAACCCAGTCATATATGACGCTTTCGTACCAATTAATGAGTCGAAAAATGGTAAATTATTCGTCAAAATGACTATAATAGATGCCAAAGGACCTATAACTAAAATAGAATAGTTCTTGTCTGACATATATATAATGAAAAGAATTGCTAATACAATCCCTATCGTTCCAATCATGTCCATCATGTCACCCCCAAAGGTATGAAATTAACAATACGCATTCTGGAAAATGTGTCTGTTTTATGTCTAAATCTATTATCTGACCTTATAGCCTAAATGTAAAAGACGTATTTAACTATCAAATGCATAACTAAAAAGTTATAGCCATATATAGCACGATGAAAGGCGGTCATCTACATGACTTATAAAAATAAAATTCAATATTTAGAAGCTATTCAACGTTATGGCAGTATTTCACATGCAGCGAAACATCTTTATATATCTCAACCCTATTTAAGTCGTTATATTAAAGAAGTTGAGAATGACTTAGGCGTTACTTTGATTAATCGCGACAGTAATCCTTTAGAACTCACTTATTCAGCTGAACGATTTCTAGATTATTTACACGACATTGAGGATATCGACACGCAAATGCGCGATGAGTTACAGACGATTTCTAATTTGAAAAAGGGACGCATCCGTATAGGTGTAAATCCAATTTTAGCTACACATACGCTTTATAGTATCTTGCCAAAGTTTATCGAGCATTATCCTGGCGTCGAGATTGAATTGGTAGAAGAAGTGGCACATCGAATCGAACAAATTGTTTCCGATCAGAAAGTGGATATCGGTGTAACGATTTTACCGTTGTACACTGAGGATTTATCTTATGATATTTTGTATACCGAAAATGTCTATTTAGCGTTACCGCCTGGGCATGACCTTATCGACCAAGCAAAAGCCCATGCAGATGATGGTAAATTCCCATTTCATTTATTGCATAATGAAAAATTCATCTTACTAAAGCCTGAAATGACGTTACGTCAATTAACCAATCAAATCTTAAACGATTATCATGTCGTACCTGACGTAATGATGGAAACGGTGAGTGTAGAGAACGCGCTTCGTCTCGTAAATGAAGGTATTGCTATCACATTTGTCCCTAAAAGCGTTAAAGATATGACATCTGATCGTTTTAATGGTGCGTTTGTCCAGTTGAACCCGCATCATTATTACAATCAAGTCGTGTTAGCATATAAAGAAAATGATAAAAAACGATTATCCAGAGCAGCTAAGACCTTTATCCAAATGGCGAAATCCGGAATGAAATAAGATATACATTAAAAACAATCGTATTAGCCATAGAAAACGGGCGTGGAACAATGAATCATAAAGCATTCTGTTCCACGCCCTTTGTATATTTATACTCAGACAATATATCCACTAGTCTTAAATGGCTCGTTTAATCAATTATGCTTGTTCGCCAACAACAGTAAAACGTTCATTAATGTGGGCTGCATTTTCAGCTTCATCTACAATCGCAATCGCATAATCTGCATAGCTAATGTAACTATTACCTTGACTATTCACTAATAATTGATCTTTACCTGATGTATATGATCCTGTGCGTTTACCTTCCGCATCAAATTCTGCAGATGGACTTACAAATGTCCAAGTGATACCTTCTGCATCCTTAAGGTCTTGAAGGTTGCGTCCTTGACCTTTAGCTGTCGGTTTAACAACATCTGGAAAATCTGGTGTATCAACGACACGAGTTGTTTGTGCCTCATCCACAAATAGACTTCCCGCACCTCCAACAATAATCGCTCTTGTATCTACATCTTTTAATAATGCAATTAACGCACGTCCTGCTTCAACATGGGCTTCTTCCTCGCCGAGTGGTGCGCCAAACGCATTAACAACGACATCAAGATCTTTAATATCCTCTGTTGTTAAATTAAAAATATCTTTTTCAATCACTTTGACATCTGAGTGATTTAATTTCGCCGCATTTCTGACGATGGCCGTCACTTCATGACCACGACGTGTTGCTTCTTGTAATACTTTAGTTCCTACTTTACCTGTTGCTCCGATAATGCCAATTTTCATTATTTATTCCTCCACTTATTTGTATTTATAGTGATTTCAATGGTGATATGCGTCAATTAGGTCGTTATAGTGAATTGGTATTGTTGCTTTTGTCTTGTAACCATTTTAGTTACAAGTTGGATATAACGGATGACGATTTATCCGTTTTGTTGCAAGATACCTGAAACGATATCCTCCATCGTAACATTTGCCAAGACACCTTCCATCGCATCTTGTGCGCGTAAGAGAATGATTTCAAGTACGCTTTGAATATTAGCACCTACAACACAATTCATATTCGTGTCTTCATGCATTTGGAATAATTCGCCTTCTTCTACTACTTCCACCGCTTGATATACATCAAGTAATGTAATGTCCGTTAAAGGTTTCAACAATTGAATACCGCCACTACCTTGCTGTGTTTCAATTAAGTTCGCTTGTTTTAATTTACTAACTAACCTTCTAATGACGACAGCATTTGTATTCACACTGCTGGCAATCCAAGAAGACGTTAATGGTTGCGACTGTTCTAGTTTGACTAACGCTAAAATGTGCACAGCCACAGTAAAACGACTACTAATTTTCAATCTTCTCACCTCATGTAACCATTATAGTTACAAGTTGAGTTAAATGTCAATTTTTTAAATCGATTCATAAAAAAAAGCCCTATCATTCAGACTTTCAAATCTCAATGATAGGGTCAATATAAGCAATTACATTAATTATATAAGACTATGTTCACATTAATTATATTCATCTTCAATATCGCCTACGATTTCTTCCAGAATATTCTCTAAAGTAATGATTCCTTTGAAATCAGCATCGTCATAAACTGCGGCAATATGAACTTTTTTCTTCTTCATTATTTCCAAGATATGCTTCAATGGCGTATCCGGTTTAATATTGATAATTGGATTAACAAATGTCTCTAGCTTAGATGGCTGATCCACGTTAAATAGTGATTTGGAATGGATAAAACCAACGATTTGATCATCTTTAACAGCTGGATATCTCGTAAACGCATCTACTTTAATTTGTTGAATCGCATCATCAAAATGCGTATTTAAATTGAGTGTTTTAACATGTGCTTGATCGATCATAATATCTTTTGCGACTAAATTATCGAATTTAAATGCTTGATTGATATGGTGTAATTCACTGTCATTAATTTCGCCACCTTCATGGCTATCTTGAATTAATTGTTTCAATTCTTCTTCAGAGTGGAATACTTCACTTTCTTTAGCTGGTTTCATGTTGAACATTTTCAAGATTAATCGTGCTGCACCATTTAATATCCAAATAAATGGATACATTATTTTATAGAAAAAGATAATCGGCTTTGCAAAGAGTAATGTAATATACTCTGCTTTTTGAATCGCAATGGTCTTAGGCGCCATCTCACCTACAACTACGTGTAAAAATGTCGCGATGACAAATGCACCACCAATTGTAAATGGATGTATCCACGCTTCAGGGATACCGATACTACTGAATAACGGATGTAGAATAAATTCAAATGTTGATTCCCCAACCATACCAATACCTAGTGCAGTAATGGTAATACCTAATTGACAGGCAGCTAAATATTCATCAAGATGATCGACAACTTTTTTAGCAGCGATTGCCTTCTTCTCTCCTGCATTAGACAATTGCGCAATTCTTGTTTCTCTGACTTTCACGATAGCAAACTCTTTTGCAACGAAAAAAGCCGTTAGGACTAATAATAATATAAAAGTAATAAGACTAAATGTGGTCCCCAAATATGTTCCTCCAAAATAAAAAATTGTAGACTTTCTACTATACTAATTATATCAATGTTTTATATATAATCAAAATATTTAAATTTTAAATACTAATATAAATAGCACTTAATTGAAAATACATCCTTGAGAACCATACTTTTATAGTGTTCAATTGTATATTACGGCTTCATTGTTGTACGATTTAGACTCACCCCATGGCGGTCAGTCTCAAATAATTGTAATTCATACATATCATTTTGTTCTGGAAGATATTGTTCAAATTCATCCCAAATCCACATCGCAATATTTTCAGCAGTCGTGTTCATATCCGGTAACGTCTCATTGATGAGTTGATGATTTAATTTTGGTTCAATCACTTTGCTATAAATCGCATCTATATCATTAAAATCTAATCCCAAACCATAATCTCCAATTGGCGAAAGTACGTTTACATACAAGCGATATGAATGATTATGTAAATCTCGATAGATCGTTTCACTAAAATAAATTCGATTATCACAGACGAAATCATATTGTTGCTTTAATATGGTTTGTCCTTCTTTATATTTAAACTGCTTTGGTGGTCGAACATGATCGAAACGGTTAGACATGTTTGCGTTCCCCCTTTTATATCTATTTTCTTCATTGCTTTGGAAGCCAATCAGGCTTATTCATTCCAGAAGCTTCGTATCATCTCTACATCTTCAAGGGCCTGTGCTTCCCCCGCTTTAAAAATGTCAGGTCTAATAGCTGGATTAACAGTATTGCCACCGAGTTCATTTAATTTATCGAACACTGCTTTACTTGGTGTAATTAATTTAACTTCTGAACCACTTTCTTCGAGTGCTTTCATCGCATCTTCAAGTTTGTATGGTGTTGATACAGGAAGATTTGTCGCAAAGATAAGTACTTTTTTAGCACCTTTAGCTAAATCGGCATTCTCCATAGAATGACAACCACCATCAAAATGTTTCTCACCATTAATTGTTGTTGCCGGCCACACACCGGGTAATGAACCACTTGAGGCCATTGCTCTATGCAAGTCGACTTGACTATCTGAAGTTAAAGCAACACGCGCTGCTTTATTCGCATTTACTGCCGTAATCATCAGATTTTCAGGCCAATTGGATACTTTAATTCTATTTTGTAATCGATTAATATGGACGCTTTCATTAAATTTGTGATCCTCTAATGCATAGACACTATAATTTTCAATCCATTCTTTTGGTGTGTTTGCACTATTTTTTATTTGAGCATATCTGGCAAAAATATCAGACATGTCGTCTACTGGTGGCGCTTCATTGGCTTTTGGCGCAATTTGTTGTTCATAAATCTCGTCCCAACTCTGTTCAGATGTTAAACTCGTACCAGCTTGAGCACCTCCAGAGGTACCAATGACTAAATCTGCGTGTCTCACATCGATATTTGCTTTAGAAAGGACTGAAAGATATCCTAATTCCCAACCTATCGCAAGTGATCCACCGCCACCTAATACAATTGCATGTTCCATATTGTCTTTATTAATCATGATATATACTCCTTGATTCATTTAATTTTTATAATATTTGTCTGCATTTAGCGACATTTTCTTTAAGACATCGAAAGCGATTGCTTTCTCTTGAGCATCAATACCCTCGGAAATCATTAATTCCCATTTACTTAAAATGTCCCAACTTATTTCTTTAAATGCCATTGCTTTAGGCGTAAGAAATAAATTATACGCTCTTTTATCGTCTTGATTACGCGCTCTTGTAATATAACCCTTTTCTTCCAAATACTTAATTGCTCGATTCACACTTGCTTTATCTACACCGATGTCTTCAACAATGGTTTCTTGTCTTATACCATTCTCAATATAGAGTGCAACTAAACACATCACCTGGATATAGTTCATTCCGTATGGCTTTAACTGCTCTGTAATATAAATATTGCCTCGTCTATATATTTTCGATGATAATTTTCCAATAAATTTAATATCACGATACTCAAATTCTTTATCGTTTCGCATTGCCTCACCTCACATAGTTGACCTATCAACTATTTAACTGTATAACGTATTGGTTGACTTGTCAACTAAATAGATAATGCACACTTGTTTCATTTTAAAAAAAGGGAATGGGACAGAATTCTTTTAAATTCTTCGTCCCACTCCCAGCTTGCTTTGCTTGTAGAATTTCTTGATGAAATTCTCTTTGCTGGGGCCCCGACCCCCGCAAGGATGACTAAAACTGAGAAAAGCTTTGTTAAAGCGCCTTCTCAGTTCAGTCAGCTACTGCGAATTTGCAAAATAGCTTCATTATATTATTTATGTCCCGGACTCTTCTAATGATTCACAGTAACGGACGATTAATCTAAATAATTTTCAGCATGTTCAAGTCCGAAGTGTTCATTTTTTTCTTTTTCTTTTTCATACGCTTCTTGAGAGATTTTAGTAATACTCTCAACTGCATAACTTACTTTTTTCGCAAATTGCTCAACTTCTTCTTCATTTTTAGCTAATACAAAGACCGTTAAGATATTATCATCTACGATATCTTTGTAATGTTGGTAACGTAATTTATATATATTCATGTGACAATCCCCCTATAAAAGTTAAAAACCTTATGCCGTTTCATTTTTCATGAAAGGTTTAATTAGTAAAATATGCCCTGTTTTAAATAGTTTCAAACTTCTTTATTGTTTACGATTTAAAACAGGCTGAGGGAGGTGACGTGTGACTATATTTCAACGCTACTGATTCCATTGTTTGAGCGGTAATTGAATACCGTTAAATCGGCTTAAGACATATGCATCATGTGAAATAATGATTAATTGCGTCGTCTTTAAAGACATTAGCATTTGAGTATCGCTTCTTCATTAATGACATCTAAGTTGGTTGTAGCTTCATCCAATATGAGGATCTCTGGTTCTAATATTAAAGCTTTAGCTATCCAAACGCGTTGAAATTGACCACCACTTAACGTCGATACTTTCTGCTTAAGTATATCGTGTGGTAAGTTACACTGTTCAAGCACTGCTTCAATACTTGATGTATAACGCTGTTTGTCTACCTTGTAATTCTTAAGTGGTTCTAATAGTGTAGCTAACACCGTTTTACGCTGATTTAAGGTATCACGTTGATATTGAGGTACATATTGGATGTGCTTCATCCACTCTTTAGACGTATAAGATTCACGTAAGCGCCCATTAAGATATAATTTGCCCTGATAGTCCGTATCTAAGCCAGCGATAATCTTGGCTAACGTAGATTTACCACAACCACTCTCACCACTTATGAGTAAGTGCTGGTCATTCATTGTACATGATATCTCTTTAAATATCAGTTGCGTATCTATATATTTGGTTAATCTCTCTATTTTAAGCATAAGGTTGTCTCCGATGTGCAATCGCAATTAATTTTTCCGTGTAACTATGTGTCGGCTTAGTTAAGATTGACGCCGCCTCACCACTTTCTATCAATTGACCTTGCTGCATAATACTAATATGCGTGGCAAAATCTTTCACTAAGTTAATATCGTGTGTGATAAAAACGATGGTCATTTGGTAGCGTTCTTGTGCCTTAAGAAGGTAATGCATAAACTTTTTAACATTGTCTTGATCAAGTGCACTCGTCGGTTCATCTAAAAATAAGTAGTCCGGACGTCTAATTAATGACATTATAAAGGCGACACGTTGTGCCATACCTCCACTAAGTTCAAAAGGATAACGCTCAAGTAATTGTTCCCCTTGTCTTAAGCCAAGTAATTGCATCATCTGTAAGACATCATCCTTAATACGCTGTTTTGTCAGATGTGTGCGATTGGCTTCATAAATGTATTGGAAATGCTTAGCTAATGTTATATTTTGAAACATATTACTTTGAACATCTTGAAACACTGCATCTGTTTTAGTTAAATCGATGTCAATATCTCCTTGATAACTTAATTGTGGCCGCTTCATTCCAAGTATTGTTCTTGTTAACAGTGATTTTCCACTGCCACTTTCACCTATAATGCAATGAAATGCACCTTTAGTTACTGTCAAATCAACATCTTTTAACAATACTTTCTCTTGATTTAAAATCGATAATTGATTGACGTTGACTACCGTATTTACTGCGTTATTTTTTTGTTGATGATTTGACATAATAAGGCGAAACCTCCTAACAATACACCAGGGAAGAAGAAGAGCCACGGTGCGCCGTTGAAATAACTTTTCCCATCAAAAAGAATGGTTCCTAACTCAGGCGTCGGCGGTTTAATACCTAGTCCTAGAAAGGCAAGGCCAGATATACTGAGCATCATTTTGCCAAAGTCAGCCGTTACCAAAGCGAATATATTACTTAATAAATGTGGAATCACATGTGTTACTGTCGTTTTGAATGTTGAGTTCCCACTCAATCGTGCATATTGAACAAATGGACGTTTTTGAATATCTCGCGTTAAATTTCTGAAGTAACGTAAATAACGTCCTATCCATCCAATCGTTAAAGCAAGTATTAAACCTATCATGGAGTTACTTACTAAACTTAAAATGACTAATGCGATAATAAATGACGGAATAGCCAACAACATATCAGCAACAAACATAATGATTTGATCTAACCATCGTCTTTCTATGCCTGCAATTAAGCCAAAGATAAGTCCCATACAAACACTTAATAGAATCACTATACCTGTCAAACTCAATGTGACAAGACTACCGACAATCAGTCTTACTAAGAAGTCTCTGCCTAATTGATCGGTACCCAACCAATGTTGTCCATTAGGTGACTCAAGTGGGTTCAAATGTTGCGTGTCTTGCATTAAACCATACGTCACTAATACAACTATCAAACTTAATAGTGAACCTATTGCGATGTACGTTTGATATTTTTTCATCACATCGCACCTCTTTTCTCATTGCCTGACTGCTGGGTATGACGTCGTCGAAGTCTAGGTTCATTCTTCAAGATAATCACATCGCCTAAATAATTCATTAGCATAATAAAGACGATGATAAAGATGACAATGCCCTGAATTAGTGGATAATCTCGTTGGTTAATAGCATTAATCAACAATTTACCTATTCCAGACATGCTGAAGATGACTTCAAGTATTACGGCTTTTCCAATTAAATGAATGACACTGTTAATTGAAATGGTCATTAGTGGTGCAAATATCTCTTTAATTTGTACGATGATACGCGCTTTTAATGAGAAATGTCTTAACTGCGCAAGTTGATACGCATCTTGATCTAACGTTTGCGCAATCAGATGCGCTGTCATCAATAAGATATGACACCCTTCTATAACAACAATTGTGAAGATGGGCAGCACAAAGTGTTGCCATGAATCACTACCTACAAATGGTAACAATTGCCAACGTACGCCTAAATAATAAATGAATAAAATAGCTAACCAGTATTCTGGCATTGAGGTCATCACTTGGGCGAATCCACGAATTCCATTAGCATAACGTGTATGCGGACGCGTCCCAACGAAGTAACCAACAATATAGCCAAATGGCAACATGATACAACTAGAGACAATGATTAGCACAAGCGTCGGCATGATGGCTTCCATTATCATAGCGGTAACCGGTTCGTTGGTACTAAAGCTGTATCCTAAGTTGCCCGTAAGTGCATGTCCAACCCAATCGATATATCTTAGTAACACATGTTGTCCTAAGCCAAGTTGATGTTGTGCCGCTTCAATATTGTCTTGCGTAATCGATGTATAACCATGACGTTGTAGATACAGAATCGCTGGATTACCAGATGTCTTCTCAACTAAAATGAAGATAATAAACGAACTTACGATTAAATAAAGTATGAATTTAATTGTACGTTTGAGCATTGTTATTCATTAACTTTCAACACTTTATAATCAATTGGTGCATCCGTAAGTCCAGAGAATTTGAATTGTTTTACTTTATCACTCACTACAAACGTCTCATTTGGATAAGCAATTGGCACACCATAGTATTGTTGATTAAAGTGTTTAAATATGTCATCAAACGAACACTGTTGGTCTTCTTTTGATACGGTTGATGGGAAATCGTCTAGCTGTTGCGTTAATGTTTCATCATCAGCTAACACCCCTGGTTGACCATCATTATTTTTAAACACTGAACTCATAAAGTTGTAAGGCATTAATGCATCTGAATATGTTCTATAGAAAATCAAATCATAGTCTTTTTTCGTCCATAATGTATCATAGTATGATTGTGAATCTAACGTCTTCACATTTAACTTAATACCGGCTTGTTTAAGCTGACGTTGCACTTTTTCTGCTTTATCTTTCCAACTTGGGAACTCTGCAGTTTGAATGACTAAGTTAAATGATAAAGGTTTGCCATTCTTTTCAAAGATGCCGTCATCGTTTTTATGATAGCCTTCTGATTTAAGTAATCTTTCAGCCGCTTTCATATCATAATCGTGTGGCTGTTGATTATCTTTAGTCACAAATTGTACGTTCTTCTGGAACAAACCATTTACCGATTTGCCCGCAATGTCTTTCGCATCGATGCTCTTACTTATCGCTTCACGAATTGCGCGATGATTTAATACATCATTTTTAGGGTTAAATGCCATAAAGTGACTTACTGTGCTAGGTCTATCTTCAATCGTTAAGTTCTTATTTTTCTTATCTTGTTTGATTTGTTCATCTGAGAGCATACCTAAAGCACCACCAGAAATATCTACAGAACCACTTTGTACTGCAGAATTTCTTGAGTCCCCATCTTCAATCGTTTGGAATGCAAGATGATAATTGACTGGGTGACCATTGTCGAAATATTTATTTGGCTTCATTGTCGTTTTTTCTTTACCAGTTTTATCAACAACAAATGCACCTGTTCCAATCGCTTTTTCAAATTTACCGTTTACTTTACCATCTTCTACTGAATGTGGACTCATAATACGCAACGGTCTCACTTGTGTTAATTCATTTAACACTTGATTTGATGGAGATTTCAATCTAATTTGGACCACGTGATCATTTTTAACAACGACCTTATCTAATTTTTTTAACGTTTCTACAGTCGTATCTTTATTCATCGCTTTCGCACGATCAATTGAGAATTTCACGGCCTTAGCATCTAATGCTGAACCATCTGAGAATTTAACGTTCTTTTTCAAATGGAATTCATAAACTTTCCCTGATTCATCCACGCGCCATTTATCTGCTAAACCTGCTTTAACGCCCTTATCTTTGTCGTATTTAACTAATGCATCATACACTGCACTATAAACGGGCATCGCTGCATCATAGCCTTGCGCGTCAAGTTTATCCGCCTTTGCTTCGGTAGGTAGCGATACCGTAACATCTTTATCTTCTTTTTGACCATTGCCACAACCTGCTAATAAGAGCGTAGCACTTGCTGCTACTGTCATTAATATACGTTTCTTCATTTCTCAGTACCTTCTTTCACTCTTGCTTTGATTAAAAATGATTCTTCATATAATGTTTGTAAATAATCATTTGGTGATAAATAAAAATCGCTATAATGTGTTAAATCAATGACGTCAGGTACAGGCTCTTTCATCACTGCAACTTCAAATCCTGCATCCACAAAGCTATCAACGATATGTTTTAGAGAGTGATTTTGAGACGGTGTGGCACCATATTGATTAATCGTATCATCCATAAACTGACGACTCGGGTTATGAGTTAAATCCGCGAATGAAGCGTAATAAACGCCACCTGGTTTCAATACCTCTTTTAAATCTTTCGCATGTTGCGGAATATCCTCTATTAAGTACAAGACAGACGTACTTACAGCCGTATCAAATAGGTGCTTCGTTTCTTGTGGTTTATCTGTTAAATAGTATGTAAGTGGACGTTGTCCTTTTAATGTCTCTGCCTTTTCCAAAGATAAACGTGCTAAATCGATGCCAACACCTTCTTTAAACGGAGTTGTATCGTATAATTGTCGTAAAAATCCGCCTTGATTACATCCCACATCTAAAATCGTTTTCCCTTCGATGTCAGATGTATCAAGCATTTCTATCGTTCTCTCCCAAGCTTCTTGATGGTCTCGTGCCATATCATCATCTGATTCTTGACCTTTTTGCCACCAAACGTCATAAGTCTTAGTCATTTCATTCTCCTCGCTTACTTCAAATCGTAATAATTACGTTTTAAATAGTACTACACTATGTACATTTACACAATAAGAATTTTTTAAAGTCATGAATGAACGCAAAAAAATAAGCTATGGGCGCGGGACATTGATCGATGTCCCAGGCTCACAGCTTATAACTGCATATTTATTGTGTTTGTGTATGTCTACGAGAACGAATTGAATAAACGATTAGTCCTATAATAAATCCTATAATTGCTGGAACGATCCAGCCCATGCCAATTGTAAAGAATGGTAAATAGTGTTCGGCAAAGCCAATGAATGCTTGTGCGAATGATGTTTTCGCAAAGAATTCTGGACTTGCATTGATGCCGTCAAAGAATGCTGCAAACATAGTAAAGAACGTTGTAAATTTATAAACAATTGTCGAATGATTAAATAATGGGCTGACAAGTGTTAATAAAATAAGTGTAATCGCTAATGGATAGATAAACATAAGTACAGGTGTTGAATACATAATGATCTTAGTTAATCCGACATTCGCGAAGATACAGGCAAGTAGTGCGACACCTGTTGCCAACCAAAGGTAATTCATTTTCGGGAATAGTTCTGTGAATGTTTCTGAAAAGGCAGTTATTAAACCAATCGCCGTCTTCAAACATGCCACAATAATAATTAGCGATAAGATGATAATGCCATAATCTCCAAGATAGTGTTGCGCGATTTGAGCAAGTGCGATACCACCATTTTCACTCACTTTAAAATGGCCTAAACTCATCGTACCCATTAAAGCAAGTAACGTGTAAATCACGCCCATTCCTACGATACTTATAAATCCTGACTTAAACGTTTCTTTAGCAATCCCATTCGGATTGGTAATACCTAATTTCTTAATCGTTGTCACAATGATAATCCCGAATGCGAGTGATGCGAGTGCGTCTAGTGTATTATAGCCGTCAATAAAGCCTTTCAATAAGACGCTATTACTATAGTTTGCACTTATTGGCGCATGACTAATACCACCCATAGGTTTAATAAACGCTAAGACAACTACGATACCTAGCAATACTAGAAATACTGGATTTAAGAATTTGCCTATGTAATCTAAAATTTTAGATGGCTTCCTAGAGAAAAACCATGCTATTAGAAAGAATAAAATACTGAATATCGGTAACACTAACTTTCCAGTGCTTGCCGAAATAAATGGTGAAAATGCAATTTCATACGATGTTGTTGCAAGTCTTGGTAACGCAAAAAACGGTCCAATTACTAAATATAGGGCAATTGTAAATGCATATGCATAGCCTTTACTCACTCTAGATGAAATATCGAAAACGCCATTCGTTTTAGAGATACCGATGGCTACGATACCTAGGAAAGGTAACCCAATCGCTGTAATTAAGAATCCTAAATTAGCAAGCCAAACATTGGCACCTGCTGTTTGTCCAAGATGAATAGGAAAGATTAAATTTCCTGCACCAAAGAATAAACCAAACAACATCGAACCAATAAATATATTTTCTTTGATTGAAAGTTTCTGTTTCATCATGTGTTACATCTCTCCTATTATGTGTTTACTAGCTATTATACATAAATTTAACATCTATTTGTTCAAAATATTCAATAAATTTAAATCATCACTATATTCAATGGATGATGCCATAAAAAAGACACCTCGTAACGGGCGTTTTGATTATTCCACGCAATCTACGAGGTGTTATCGTCCATCCTAAGCCACGTTGTCTTTCAAACATTAACTACTGGAACGATGGTATGATATTAAGCTTTTCGAATTTGCCATTGATATGGATCTTCTAATTGATTCCAATCACTACCAATTTCATCGCTATTTACTAAGCATTGATCTAATTCCTTTACAATTTGTTCTTGATCTAATTCTGTACCGATAATTACAAATTGTGTATTTCTGTCACCATATTCGATATCCCAACTTTCGGCAACATCTGGTCGTTGATTAAGAATTTGTTCTCGTTGTTCTGGCGACATTGCAGCTACCCAATACGTTACCGGACTAATATTACAAGATGAACCTGCTTGAGATAATAAGCATGCAACTTGATTATATTGTGCTAACCAAACAATCCCTTTTGCACGAACAATGTTATTAGGCATTTGTTCTAACCAATCATTGAAACGTTTCGCGTGAAACGGTAAACGTCTTGAATAGACAAATGATCCAATCCCATACTCTTCTGTCTCAGGTGTATGTTCAGCGTGACCACCTTCAGTTAATTCTTTTATCCAACCTGCAGAATTACTTGCTTGTTCAAAATCAAAGCGACCTGTATTTAACACATCATTGATATCCACTTCGGAATTTGTCGTTTTGATTAATTTAGCATCCGGTTGTAATTTTCTTAAGATGTTTTCTAATTTTGTTAATTCCGCTTCGGTAACTAAATCCGTCTTATTGATCACTAACACATCACAGAATTCGACTTGATCAATGAGTAAATCGGCAATTGAGCGTTCATCTGTTTGGTCTGCACCTTGATCACGATCTACAAGTAAATCTTCAGAATTAATGTCATTAATAAATCGGTTCGCATCTACAACAGTTACCATTGTATCTAATCGACAAATAGAAGTTAAATCAATACCTAATGCATCGTCAATATAAGAGAAGGTTTGTGCAACAGGTACCGGTTCAGATATCCCTGTAGATTCAATCACAATATAATCAATATTTCCTTTTTCTACTAGACGCTCAACTTCTTGTAATAAATCATCTCTTAACGTACAGCAAATACAACCATTAGATAATTCGACTAATTTTTCATCTGTTCGAGATAACCCGCCCCCATCAGCAACTAAGTCTTTATCAATATTTACCTCACTCATATCATTCACAATAACCGCAATTCGACGGCCTTCACGATTATTTAAAATGTGGTTAAGTAATGTTGTCTTACCTGATCCAAGATAACCACTCAATACCGTTACAGGTATCTTGCCCATAAAATCATACCTTTCTTTTTATAAATCGTAATTATTACGTTTTATATTTTACATTTAAATTTTTAATTGTCAATCAAACTAATGATAATCAAATGTAGCCATATCAATGATTAACGCTCACTCTAGAACTTATTTACCGAAATGAATTAATACTCTTTCCACACTTTTATTAACTATCACGACTTGACACGCTCTATTTTCGGAAGTTATTATGAAATAAATTAGGTTAACCTAAACTTTTATTTAGGAGGTAGTTTGTTGATAGAAATTAACAACATGAATTTGCATTTAAATCATAAACATGTGCTGAAAGATATTTCTTTAAAGATTCCAATATCAGGAGAAATCATTGGCATCATGGGGCCCAACGGTGCGGGTAAGTCTTCATTGCTAAAAAGCTTGATCGGAACGTTTAACGCTAGTGGCGAGATGTATTTATATGGCAAATCCATACATAAACAATTGCAATACATTACATACATTCCTCAAAAAGCGCAATTAGACTTAGACTTCCCAATCAATGTTGAGAAAGTCATTCTATCTGGCTGCTATCAAACCATTGGCTGGTTCAAACGTGTCGATCATGCGTCTAAAACAAAATTTCAAAAACTATTAAGAGACTTAGATTTAGAAGCGTTGCAATACAAACAAATTTCCGAGCTCAGTGGCGGTCAATTGCAACGTGTTCTTGTAGCAAGAGCATTGATGTCTGATAGTACAGTTTATTTATTAGACGAACCGTTTGTAGGCATCGATTTTAATAGTGAGCAACTTATTATGGAGAAACTTCGTCAATTAAAGGCGCAAGGTAAGCTTATTCTTATCGTGCACCATGATTTATCTAAAGCAGAAGACTATTTCGACCGTATTCTTTTACTGAATCGTACAGTTAGATTCTTTGGTTCTAGTCATCAAGCAATGCAGCCCCAATATCTCAATCGCACATTTTTATTTAATGTGACTTCTACGTTTAATGAAGGGAGTGACATAGCAAATGACTGATTTCATTCAACATTTATTTGATTATCAGTTCTTAAATCGCGCTTTAATTACATCTATTATAGTGGGCGTGGTTTGTGGGACTGTCGGAAGTTTAATCATCCTTCGTGGATTATCGTTGATGGGAGATGCGATGAGTCATGCCGTTTTACCTGGTGTGGCGTTGTCATTCTTATTCAATATTCCGATGTTCATCGGCGCATTAGTCACTGGCATGATTGCAAGTTTATTAATTGGATACATTTCAAATAATAGTAAAACAAAGCCAGATGCAGCGATTGGCATCAGTTTCACTGCATTTCTCGCAACGGGTGTCATCATTATTAGTCTGATAAACAGCACGACAGATTTACATCATATTTTATTTGGTAACTTACTCGCGATTACCCGACAAACATTTTGGACAACCCTTATTATTGGTGCCATCGTGATGTTACTGATTGTCATATTGTATCGACCATTAATGATTTCAACGTTTGATCCAACATTCAGTCGCGTAAGTGGGTTGAATACTACAGTCATTCATTATTTTGTAATGCTCTTACTCGCCTTAGTCACCGTTGCTAGTATTCAAACTGTTGGCATTATCCTAGTCGTCGCATTACTTGTTACACCGGCATCGACTGCCTTTTTAATCACAAAGAATCTTTATTCAATGATGATTGTAGCAAGTTTGATTGGCGTAGTAAGTTCGATTGTCGGATTGTACTTTAGCTTTATTTACAATCTTCCAAGTGGGGCAACGATTGTCATTGCAACATTTAGTATATATATCTTGACCCTTCTCTTTTCAAAATTAAAAACAAAGTATAGAGGTGTACACACAACATGAAAAAATTTATTCCATTACTTATTGCATTGATTCTAGTTCTAGCAGCGTGTAGTTCAAATTCTAGTGACCAACATTCTAAAAATCATGACAAATTGAAGGTTGTCACAACCAATTCCATTATTTATGACATGGTCAAACAAGTCGGTGGTGACAAGGTAGACGTCCATAGTATCGTACCTGTAGGACAAGACCCGCATGAATACGAAGTGAAACCGAAAGATATTAAACAACTTACTGATGCAGATGTTATCTTCTACAATGGTTTCAATTTAGAATCTGGTAACGGTTGGTTTGAAAAAGCTTTAGAACAAGCTGGCAAATCTACAGATGATAAGTCAGTCTTCGCGGTGTCTAAAGGCGTTAATCCTATTTATTTAAATGGTGAAACAGGTAATAAGGACAAGATTGATCCACATGCATGGTTAAGTTTGGATAATGGTATTCAATACGTTAAGAATATTCAAGAACAACTTGTGAAAGCAGATGCCTCACATAAAGCAGACTATCACAAACAAGGTGATGCTTATCTTGCTGAACTTGAAAAGTTAAACAAAGACAGTAAAGATAAATTCAATGATATTCCAAAACAAGAACGTGCTATGATTACAAGTGAAGGTGCCTTCAAATACTTCTCAAAAGCCTTTGATATCAAGCCAGGCTATATTTGGGAAATCAATACTGAGAAACAAGGTACACCGTCACAAATGAAACAAGCTATCAAGTTTGTTAAAGACAATCACATCAAACATTTATTAGTTGAAACAAGTGTAGATAAAAAATCTATGTATAGCTTATCTGAGGAAACTGGTAAGCAGATTTACGGAGAAGTCTTTACCGATTCAATCGGAGAAAAAGGCTCTAAAGGTGATTCATATTATAAAATGATGAAACACAATATCGAAACAATCCATGGAAGCATGGAATAGACTTAATTAAAACAACGCAATTAAGAAATTAAATTAATATTATTATCATCCTCCTATTAAAATAGCCAGTAAATGAATTTTTAGGAATTCATTTATTGGCTTATTATTTTTTATATGCTTAGTTAACATCTAGATCCTAAAGCAGCTCTTGGATGGATAATCACTCACATAAGTTGCTTCGCGTTCCTGGGGTGCTGTCTCTAAAGTAGTTCTTAAATGGATCTTCATTTCACTTAAGTTGAGACGCTTGCCTAGGGGGCTGGGTCGAGCCTTGGTCTCGACACTCATCCTGCTCCCTCAGGCGTCGCTCAACTACGTTCCATTACCCATTTTAGAACTACTTACTTAAGTGTGTGAGCACTTACGTTCATCAACCCTAGCTTGCTTTGCTTGTAGATTTTCTTGTTGAAAATCTCTTTGCTGGGGCCCCGCACACAACGTCATTCGATGTCCATCTTTGGAACTAATGAATCCTAAGTCATAAATAAATGTCGTATTATTTGATTATCTCAATAAAATCCTTATTTGCTGTTAAGAATAGCCCTTCTTGTGTTACGAGTCTTGGTGTTGCGTTCTTAGTATAAATAATGTCTTTAATAGTCAGTACATCTTCTTTTTTAAGTTTACCTACTACATTATCTTTGAAATTACGTGAGTCATACAATTTACAAGCTTTTATAATTTTCACAGTTTTAGGCACCTTAGTAATATACTGTTCTAAACCTGCTGTGTTAATCAAGGTAATAAAGTCTTTATTCGCTGTTATAACGCTACCATCTTTTAATATCAGACGCGGTGTACCATTCGATGTATATTGAACATCTGATACGTCTACTCTAGCACCGGCTTCTAAACTATCGATTTGTTCATTAAAAGATAAGTCTTTGTATACTTTAATTTTTTTCAAGGTCATCATAGGATTCATGACTTTAGTGAAATATTTATGCGCTATATCTGTTGATTGTTGCGCTTGGTTTTCGTTTTCTTTATGAATGAATTCAACTTTAAAACTTTGACGTTTCATTTTATAGACATCATTGAAACTAGGATATGAGGCATATACTAATGATTGTCCTGATTCACCATACTTCACATTAAAATTAACATCGATGTTGCTATCTAACTTTTTAAATTCATCATGTGCAATATAAAGTCTATTGTCATTAAATTGGTACGCCACTTCATATTCATTAAATGCATTGTTGATTTCAACCATACTCACCGAACTAATGCTGATATCATCTGGTTTCATGACGTGAATGACTTCATATTTCTTGTCTTCTACCATTTGTGTTCCTTCGTAGACTGGATAGCAATCAACAGCAGTTGCTTGAATCATGTCGTATGGATGAACGAAATCTCTGAAGACCATGCCATCTTGAATGATATAACGCCATTGGTTATATACGACATCTTTCGTAAATTGAATAAATACCGATTCATCTGCATGATGGTATAACGTATAAATCTGCTTAAATACTGGATTCGTAATCAAAGTGTTGATATCAATACCATGCGCATTTAATGTTTGTTCGACTTTATCAAATACAGCATAAAATGCCTGTTTATCCATAGATTTAATAAATGTCTTCGTACGAAGGAATCTCGAGATAAAGTCTACTTCGACCATTCTTGATAAAGCCATATGTTTAAGTTGTGTAGGCATGTCCATTCGACACGTTCTATCTAGAATCGCTAAATTCAAGCTTGCTTTATCTAACATTGATGTTTGTTGTACTAACGATTTGTTTTCATCATAGCGATTCACGTGATACATAGGTTTTGTCGACATTGTAATCTTTTCCACTTTAGAAAATAGTTGGAAGAAAATAATTTATCTTCACCATATTTCATATGCTCAAATTCAATATGATTTTCCATAACTAAGCTTCGTTTAAATACTTTTCCTGGTGGCCCTACTGCTCTAAAGAGTTTACTAATATCTTGTGGTTTTAAATGAGACGCGTCTTTATAGCTAGTGAAAAAGGAATGATATGCCACGTTTTTTGACGTATGTTTGTAACTTTGACCCAGGCCAAAATCAGCATCATCTGCATTCACTTTCTCAATTACTTGTGGGAAGCCGTCCTTATCCAACCAATCATCCGCATCAAGTAACGTAATATACTTGCCTTGTGCTTCTCTCATTCCAATATTTCTAGGTTCAGAAGGACTACCTGTATTTTCAGGTAATTGAATTAACTTTATAAAGTCATATTCCTTTTCATATGCCTTGATAATGTCAACCGATTGATCCGTCGAACAATCATCTACAAATATTGCTTCAATCGTGCTTTTGTCTATCTTTAAATCAATTAATGACTCTATACACTTTTTTAAAAAATGTTCTTTATTATACACAGATATAATAATTGAAACTACTTTAGCCATCATTATCCCCCACTTTTTAATCAACTAAATTTTGTTTATAACTTTGATAGTACGTTTCATATTTCATCTTCCCTATGCCACCAACAATATACTTACCAAATTTACTTAAGTTCATAACGTAGGCGATACATATTGAGAATGTCACGGTTAACGTAAACGTAAATAATATGTTTAATAACGGATGATCATGTAGTGCTCCTAATCGATGCACGAAGAAGTAATGAATTAAATAAATTGAAAATGAATAATTACTTATGAAAATAATAAATCTTGGAACATACTTGAAATAAGATGCAATTAAAAAGAATAGTAAAATGACTAATGTCACATAAATAGGTGTATCAAAGCGTTTAGAATCAACTAAAGTTAAAATGCCAAACAAGTAATTAAAAATGACAAATATAGTAACGATGATTGTCCCACTCACAATATGGACTGTATATTTTTGAATGTTACTCATTAATTTTTCATAGTGATAACCCATATAGAAACCTAATAGGAAGTAACTCAACCAGCCAACAAAGATCATCCAACCTTCTCTTTGCCATAACCAATTAAAATAAATTGATTCTGGTGCGGGAATGAAATTTCTCATAGCCCAGAATAAAGAAGTAATCATCAGTGAATAAATAATTAATTTGATGGGATTAAGTTTGACCAAATATTTAGCAAATAATGTATGTAATAAATAAAACTGAAAAATGATTACAATAAAATAGGTTAATGTTCCACCACGAAACATCATAAAGACTACAGAATCCATGTAATCTTCAAAATTCTTAGGATGTCCATAAACATAAGCAAGTCCTAAATTAATGATGATATATGGAATACCTAACGTTAGTAACTTTTGCTTAAAGAAGCCATCTTTAACTTTCGTTTTATACTGCTTAGCTAACAAGAATTCTGAAATAAAAACAAACATCGGTGTTGCGTATAACAATAACAATTGAAAGATTCTTAACAAGTAGCCTTCATTTGGCATATCGAATTTATAAAAGGTCGTTGTTATTGTATGTATCATGACAACACTTAAACAGGCGATTGTCCTCATCCAGAAAATAATCGATGTATAAACCCTCATTTGTATTCTCCCTTTTTCATACTAAACTACGATTGTTTTATATTTGAATTCTCAAAAAAATCGCAATCAACACTTATTATACAATAGTAATTTATATAACTTCAAAAAAATATAAATCAAATCGTTTTAAACATGCAATCAATGAAAAAATCAAAAAAATAGCACGCTAACTCAATAGCATGCTGTCAATCAAAGATATTTATCTTTTCAGTTTTTTTATAATGATACAAATTCCGAAAATCAGTAAAACATATTGGAATACGTTGCCTATTACTTGGACAACAATATAAAAAGGAATGATAAAAAGCAATGTTCCAAAAATGATAGAGAAAAATAATATGACAAAAGACAAGTCCTCAGACACATCTTGTCTTAATTTGTTTCTCAACAATAATCTAATTAAATCATTTACGAAAAACACGCACTTCCATATACAATACATAAACACAGCCAGTAAAAATATGGAATAAGGTACGACGACTAACATTTGAATGAGTGCAATAATACCGTCCATGTATTCTCTCCATTTATTTATAAAATTATTTGTTACTGTAAAACGTAGATTGGGTATTTATTCATGCGTTATCTCATTAAAATATGCACACTGCCATGCTTGTGTCTTCGTTGCCGTTTGATTTAATTCTGTCTCCCACGGTGGGTACACTCTTAATGCCATTTTTCCTTTAAACGCATCACTTTTTAAAATACCTTTCTAGCAAGTGATAAGACTTCAATGTTTCAATGGATTTCATATACAAACGCCTTGTTTGATTTGTTATAAATTTCACAAACAATCAATTTAATCTCTAAAATCAATTATGATTCATACCATGCTTTTTGGTATCCAATACTGTTTTCCAATAATTCTCTCTTTCAATTATTGTATTGGACTTTGTCTTTGTATCAAATATTTCTAGGATAGCGTATTGAAAGTGCTGAATAATATATTCTCTACCCTTTTCATTTAAAATAGTTAGAAATTCTTTATTGCCACCGGTTAAATTATTTAAATGTGCATAGTTCGACCATCGTTGCCAAATTCCATCAGTATTGCCTGACGCTGATCCAATATAGAGTTGTCCCGTTTCTAAATCAGTAATAACATAAACGCCTTTAACATGACTTAATGCATCTTTCCAACTTGGTTCATTTCTATCTATAATCTGTTGTAATTCTTTATGCTTTAAACAAACGTGTTGATACCCTTTAAAATGTCCTAATTTAACATTTGGTGCTATTTCATAAACTTCTGGATTTAATTGTTCCTGTACAGTTGAATAGCGACGATTATATACATCTCTACCGATAGGTTTTTGTATTTTAATAATGAGCCTTTTTCGATATTCTTTATAATCATCAAGTAATGTTAGTTTGTACCCAACTTGGTTAAATACTTCTGGATTGATCTTTTCAACCTTATAAATACCACCAAAAACGAAATATTCTGGCCCATATGGATAATATTGAGCTAGGGCTATTAAGTAGTCTGCCGTATTGAGGTTATTGTTATTTTGTTTCGTTTTCCATGCATTCATAACTATCCAATCTTCACTATCTTCTAACAAAAAGTCCCATGCACGCTTATTAATATCTCCAGCATTCATATTGAATTTAATTTTAGTTTTACTTACATTTGGTGTCTGTATAAAATCTGTTAGCTTAATCATCTTTATAACCCTTAATCATTTAGTATTTTTATTATTTTAATACATTATATAATTATTCTACAATTTTAATATTTTATATTGAATAGTAAATAATAAAAAACCTATCAGAGATATGCACTCTGATAGGCTTGGTTGAGTTCAGATTATATCATTAAACTAATAAGGCTTTGCTTTCAATTTCATGTTTTAGTTTTTCAACGAATGTTTGAATATCCATTGTTTCGTTATCGTGATGTGCGTACTTTCTTGATGACACAGTTTGATGTTGTTGTTCATCGTCACCTAATACTAATGTGTATGGAATTTTATTCATTTGGCTTTCTCTAATTTTCTTGCCTAACTTTTCATCTCGGTCGTCTATAGCGACGCGAATATTCTCGTTTCTTAATGTGTCTGCAACTTTACGGACGTAGTCATCATTATTATCTGATACGCCGATTAAATTCACTTGTACAGGTGCCATCCATAATGGGAAGGCACCTTTGAAGTGTTCTATCAAGATACCGAAGAAGCGGTCTAAAGAGCCGAAGACTGCTCTGTGTAATACCACTGGACGTGCTTTCTCATTCTGTTCATTGATATAAGTTAAATCAAACTTTTCTGGCATTTGGAAGTCTAATTGTACTGTTGCACATTGGTGACTACGATTTAATGCATCTTTAATATGTACGTCAATTTTAGGACCATAGAAGGCACCATCGCCTTCATTAATTGAATATGCCAAACCAAGGTCATCCAACACATGTGCCAATGACTGTTCCGCTTCATTCCACAAATCAATTTCACCTAGATAATCGTCTGGTCGTGTTGATAGTTCAATACTATAGTCAAAGCCAAAGACTGAATAGATATAGTCAATTAACTTCAGAATTTCTTGTACTTCTGATTTGATTTGAGATTTCATAATAAAGATATGCGCATCATCTTGGCAGAACGTTCTCACGCGTAGTAAACCATTCAACGCACCACTAAATTCATGACGATGTACTTGACCGAATTCAGCAATTCGAAGCGGTAAGTCTTTATAAGATCTTAATTCATTTTTGAAAATTAACATATGTCCCGGGCAATTCATTGGTTTCAATGCATAATCATTTTCATCTACTTTAGTGAAGTACATGTTTTCATGATAATGATCCCAGTGTCCTGACTCTTCCCATAGTCGTTTATTCATCATTAACGGTGTTCTTACTTCATCGTAATCATGTTTCAATTGCACTTCTCTTAAGAAACTTTCCATTTGATTTCGAATAAATTGACCATTTGAAAGATAGAATGGCATACCTGGTGCTTCTTCAGAGAACATAAATAATTTTAATTGTTTTCCTAAACGTCTATGATTGCGTTCATCTGCTTCTCTTAAAAACTCAAAATAGTCATCAAGTTGATCTTTAGAACTAAATGCTACACCGTAAATACGTTGCAACATTTTGTTGTCACTATCGCCACGCCAGTATGCACCAGACACTTTTGTTAACTTGAAATGATTTACAAATTTCGTACTTGGTACATGTGGACCAACACATAAATCTATAAATTCTCCTTGTTGATACAGTGAAAGCTGATCATCTTTATGTTCTTCAATCAATTCCAACTTATAAGGATTATCTTTAAAAATGTTTTTAGCTTCTGCATAACTTAAATCTTGTCGTTCAAATTTTAAATTTTCACTATGAATTTTCTTCATTTCTTTTTCAATTTTATTTAAGTCTGCTTCACTAATCGATTCATCTAAATCAATATCATAGTAAAAGCCATTTTCAATGACAGGACCAATTGTTAATTTTACGTCAGGATATAAACGAGTAAGTGCTTGTGCTAAGACATGTGCCGCAGAATGGCGCATCACATTTAAACCTTCTTGATCTTTAAGAGTGTAGAATGTGAGTTCACTATCCGCTTGGAGAGGATGGGTCAAATCAACTAAACGGTCATTCACACGGCAAACGACCGCTTCTTTATATAAAGATTGGCTAATAGATTGGGCTACCTCTTTAGCTAGAACACCTGCTTGATACGCTTTTTTACTTCCATCTGGAAATTGAATATGAATTTGTTGATTAGACATGATACATCTCTCCTTAAACATTTATATAAAATAAAAAACCCGTCCCTATAAAAGGGACGAGTCTTGAATACCCGTGGTTCCACCCAACATTCCATCTCATTCAAGAGATGGCACTTTAGTCATACTTTAACGCGTATGAAACGTTACATGTTTCCATGTAATGTATATAAAGGTAGTAAACTTTATTTTAAATTTAGGAATATCTCAGCACTTATTCCCTCTCTGTGAATTGACCATAAAGTTCTTGTCCTTAAATTCAATATTAATTTTTAATCATCATATACCTATCTTAAATGTTAGTCAAATACGTATCAAAATATTAAATTACCTACATGAGTTATCTTTTTGACAATTTATGTTTAATATTTGGCTTAAACTTTATATTTAAAGATATTAGGATCATAGAGTTTTAATACTTTTGTAAATAAATAATGGAAAAACAGTGCCGAAATTAACGGCACAATGATGTACGTAATGGCGATAATCAATAAGCCACTCGTTGTACCCATATCTAATAAATTTAATGATTTAATAGGTCCTACAAGACCAATCAATCCGAAACCTGCTGAATCTGGCGTACCTTTAATATTTAACAAGCCACCAACAAAACCTGAAACACCTGCTGTACAAATAATTGGTACCATCATCATTGGATGGCGAATCAGCGTCGGCATCATTAATTTCACTGCGCCAAGTAATACTGTAATCGGAACACCTGGTTTATTCACACGCCAGCTACCAACTGCAAGCATTATTGCACTTGCTGAAACACCCACTGCAGCCGAACCAGCGGCTAATCCTGAGATTCCAATTGCCAAACCTATACCGATAGATGATATCGGAGAGACGATTAAGATAGAGAATATCATTGCAATCAATACCGTCATGATAATAGGTTGTGTATTCGTTAAACCATTGATAACATCTCCTAATCCTAATGTAATCAATTTAGTATATGGCAAGATTAATAATCCAAGTAATCCAGCCACCGCACCACCAACGATAGGCAACACAATCATATTTAAACTACCCAGTTTATTGCCAATTAATAAAATAATGCCTACCGCAATGGAAGCAGTAATCATCGTATTAATTAAATCACCTATGCCAACAATGACCCACTTGTTATCTACAAATGTCGATGCACCAGACCCCACAAAAGCAGCTGCCCCTGTTACGGCGGTTTGTAATTGTGTTAAGCCAAATTGTGCCGCAATCAATATACCTGTCAAAATTGGAATTGAATATTGAATACCTTGCGTTACAAAGGCGATTTTCGTAAATATATCATTATACTGACCTAAGTATTTGCTTAACTCCCCTAAAATTGCGTTTGGAATCATACCTACTACAATTGCTAAAGCAACACCATTTAATACATTAAATATAAATGTTCTAGGTGTTATCATTTCTCTCTCACCCATAATTCTTATCCCTCATAAAACTTTCTCTTTTTCAAATTTTAATCTTGATTTTAAAGTATCGAACAAATAAATCAATCACATTATTTTAAATCATATAAAAATAAATATGTAACATTCATCATTTGTTCACAACTTCGATAGTATATTACATTAACTATTACGAATGTAACCCTTTTTTGATAACTATATCATTTAACATGCAATTTTATAAAATATATTAGGATGAATATTCATTATTATGTTTATAAATTACACTTTATGTATACATAATACTAATATTAAATTTAAGGTTGGGATACATATGTGGACTTTTAAAGAAGAAGATAAAATTGAGTTACTAGCAGATATTATTGAAATTCAGTCAGAAAATGATCACGAAATAGACGTTTGTCGTTATTTACAAAACGTATTAGCACGCTACGAAATACCATCTAAAATATTAAAAGTGAGCGAGACGAGAGCAAATTTAGTCGCTGAAATCGGTAGTGGTTCTCCGATATTAGCAATGAGTGGTCATATGGATGTTGTTGATGCCGGAAATCATGAGAAATGGACTTACCCACCATTTGAACTCACTGAACAAGACGGCAAATTATATGGACGTGGTACAACAGATATGAAAGGCGCCTTGATGGGAATGGTGATTACACTGATTGAATTAAAAATGTCTGACGCGCTACCAAAGGGAACCATCCGTTTGCTGGCGACGACTGGAGAGGAAAAAGAACAGGCAGGTGCCAAATTATTTGCGAAAGCAGGGTATTTAGATGATCTTGATGGCTTAATCATCGGGGAACCAACAGATAACGGTGTCTTCTATGCACATAAAGGTTCTATGGCATGTAAAGTGACGGCCACAGGTGTCGCTGCCCACAGTTCAATGCCATTTCTAGGAGACAACGCAATTAACACACTTGTACAATTTATCAATCAGTTAAATTCAAAGTATGCGGATATTAAACAACATGACCTGCAACATGCGTTGGATGTCGCACCTATGGTAAATAAATTTATGAAAGGCACATTAAGTGAGGAAGCGGAAAATTTTGCATCTGGCTTTACCATGCTCGGTTCAGTTATTAAAGGTGGTAAACAATTCAACTCTGTACCTGAAGAGGCCTCAATTGAATACAATGTACGGCCTGTACCTGAGTATAATAATGACTTTGTTAAAACATTATTCCAGCAAACGATTGACGAAGTAAATCGCGATGCATTGTCATTTGAAGTTGTAAGTGACCATCGTCCTGTAACAAGTGATAAAGACAACACCTTAATCAAAGTGATTACAGACGTTGCACCACATTATGTGAATAAGGATGATGTATTTGTCGCAGCATTTATAGGTACTACGGATGCATCTAGTCTTCTAGGTGATAATCCAAATAATGTAGATCTTGCAATTGTCGGTCCAGGAATTACAATTATGGCCCATCAAGTCGATGAATATATTGAAAAAGAGATGTACCTTAAATACATCGATATCTACAAAGAGGTAGCCGTGAAGTATTTGGCTAAAAAGTAATTTAATATTTAACATGCGACGTAGTATAGGCATTGATCATATGACAATCAGTGTCTATACTACGTCATTTTAGTGATGCATTTAAGTAAAATCCAATGTTGAGGTTAGGCTTACCTGTTAGTGACCGCAGTCTACCTTCCTTGTAATGGACGACACTTTTTCATTAAAACATCCCTAAAACAGTCATATTCGTTTGAACCACAACTCTCCTTTATGCTATGACGCATAACTTCAAGTAACTATAAAAAGAGCAGGATATTGACTAGCTTTAACTTCTGTCATCCCGCTCATTGTCGCAATCAGATTGTTACACAATATTATCCATAATTTCTTTGCGTAATTTGCCTCTGATTTCTGCCATCGTATTTAAATTGTATTTTTTATAATCACCTGAGTTTAATCGGAAAGCATGAATACCAATCACTTCATTCTTACTATTCAAGACTGCCCCACCAGAAGAGCCTGGTTCTGCCATCATTTGATAATAGCCAATCGGGTTCACATTACGTGCAGTCATCGTGTATTTCCCTTTTGAATGATACATTGTGCCGGCAGGATCATTTTTATATTTACCAGTCGGCTTACCATAGTGGTACATGTGAATAGGTGTGTTTGCTTTCATAGATTTAATCGAATTTTCTGATGCAATCTTTCTTATCTTCATATACTTTGAAATATCTTCATACGTATACACTAGAGAAACATCACCATATTGCAGCATTTGAACACCAAAGACTTCAAGTGTACGCACAATTTTAGATCCCTCTTGTAATATGTTGATACGCATATTTTGTGGTTGTGACGGTGTTAAAGGTTTATGCGCACTTTGATCATTAACAACATGATTCGCAGTTAGAATCGTATGCTTTCCAATTGCTGTACCAGTGCCATATGTTAATTGTTTTGCGGTTGGGTTCCAGTTATATACCGTTGCGATATTGGCATCTTTCGCTTTAGCGTGCTCAATGGTTACGCCTTTGTTGCCCGATTTCTTCATTATTTTTAAAGCGTCGTCAATACCGGATTCTTTCGTCGTTTGGCCGAAGTCGCGTACATTATCACCACCAGGCACATTAGATGGCCAACGCTTAGGCGCTTGATTATAGTAATTCTTTTTCGCCGTTGATGATGTTTTTTTAGACGCTTTGACTGTTGTTTGCGCACTTGGTTTCGCAGTTTTAGTCTTACTTACAACTGCCACATTCGTAATTGGTTTACTTTTCGTTTTGGTAGTTTGTGCTAATAACTGTGGCTTCGCAGATTGTGTACGCGTTACTTTTGATGCATTTTGTGGTTTTGTATTTGTTGAGACAACTTTTTTGTTAACCTTAGTTGGTTGATTTTGTTTTGAAACGTTTTGCGATGAAATTTGTGCTGTCGTACGATGCATTACCACATGTGATTGTTTAGAAGGTACTTTAGTCACTTGATTGCGATTAATTACCTTAGGCTGTGTTTGCACTTTAGCTTGAGTCGTTGCAACGTTACCTTTAGCCCCTTTGACTGGGTTGTGCTGTTGAGATGTTGGTTGAACACTTAAATCCTTACTTTTAGTAGATGCATATGCATCATTTAATTGAAACAGAAAAGATAATACCACTGTCATTAGGATGACAATTAATATGTGTGAATATTTCTTTAATGCTACCCCTTTGTTCACTATACTCGTCCCTGCTTTCTTCAAGTATCAAATTAATTAACTTTTATTTTAACTTATTATATAACTTATTTGACTCGCACCACAATATTAATAATTAAAGTGTTTTAATTTTTAATAAATATTAAATTTATATAAATAGAATTGTTTTCTTTTGAATGAACAACAATTTATTCCTATTTATAAACAATATAAGGAGCGGGACACGACACGCTTCGAATACATTAACACCATAACATGGATGTATAGCCATTTCTATGTTCTTCTTACTAAAGGGAGGTAAGACTTACCGCTTAGTCTTCAATATTCAGCACATCTTTATTTTTAAGTTGTACTTTCGTATAGTCCTCAGATTCATCTACTTTCATAGGTTTTACATTGACTTTTGGATAAATAAATAACGGAATCATACCAATCAAACCATAAATAAGAAATGTCATAGTATAGTTAAATTGATCTATTAAAGAACCAGCCACTACAGAACCTAATACTTGTCCTACTGCTAACATTAAGAACGGAATGCCGATGCCTAGGGAGGCATTTTTCAAGAAGACTTTAACGCCCCAAACTAATAGCACACCTGTTATAAATATATAACTTGCTCCAAATAAAGATGAAGCGATAAATGGAATCATCCATAAATGATATGTGAATGCTAATACAATGGAGGCAAGAGATAGAAAGATGACACCAATCATGTAAGCAGAACGTAAACCATAACGATCAATCATAGCACCAGACATGCCACCTACCATACCGAAGACACCAATTAAAATCCAAAACACAGAGAGACTAACATTGGAATATGTACCAATACTCTCTACGAAGGACTTAGAAAATGTCCAAAATGGCGCTGTTGAAAATCCCAATACTGTTGAGGCAACAATAATCTTTTTACTCGTACTGACGTCTCTAATGTTGAAAGACCCTGTTTCGATCTTCAATTCTTTGTTTAATGATGGAATCGCATAATAGTTCCAAATAATGACAATAATCGCAATAACACTATATATTAAATAGGTCATTCTCCAATTTAAAAACGGGAGCATCGCAGTTACACCAGTAAACATGAGACCTAAACTTGTCCCTGAATTAATCCACGTATTTGCTTTACCTTGCTCATGCCATTTGACCCATAGTGAAATCGCGTAGCCATATGGTGGTGAAACTAAACCTGTACTTCCCCCGGCGAATATAACTGCGATTGCAAGTAACAATGCCGCATGAGACACACTAATTAACATGAGACCTATTAAGACCGATAACCCTGCAAATAAAATCATAAGTTTCGGTCCAACGCGGTCTGTTTTTAAAGTAGCATAAATAATTGTGAAGCAATATGCTAAATAAAACAGCGATGAGATGAGCCCCGCTTGTGTCGCGTTTAAGTTTAAATCATTTGAAATACTCGGTAAAAATAAACCAAAACTAAAGCGCCCAAGTCCATAGCTTGTTGCAATCATCGCGATACCTGGTAAGACAATTTTAGAAAACTTCATTGTTCAATCTCCCTTTTATATAGAACGTTCATTATACTTTTATCGTTTAAAAGACGAGTCTGGGACAAAAATCGATATCTCAAGCTCCAAATATATGTTGACAGTAGTTGACGTAATTAAAAATGCGCTTGTAACAAGCTTCTTTTAATTTGGTCAACCTTGCCGGCAGGGCCCAAGCAAAGAAAATTTCATCAAGAAATTCTACAAGCTAGGAGCGGGATATCGAAATAAATTTTAGAAAAAATAATACTTTTGTCCCACACTCGATGTATTGTTGCAGATTTACTCTGCGACAGCTTCCTCTATAAATAACTGTGCGATATATAAGGCATGACTAGATGCTTCTTCAACACCGATAAGTGTCGTCATTGACGTCGCTCCTTCCATAAGCAACGTATATCGACTCGCAAGATCATGCGCATTCTTCAATCCACTACTGATCGCTAGTTGTTCTAAATATTCTAATAATCGCTTTTTATGTCCTCTTGCGATTTCTTCAATGTTATTATCTGTATCTGCATAATCTTCTATCGCACGTAGAAATAAATCACCCATATACGAGTAATCTTTCAACCATTTACAATGTGCTTTGACCGCACTAATAAAGGGTTGCTCTGGATGATTACTTACATAACTATCTAAATACTGCCAATAGCGTTCTTCACGCTGTTTTAATACTTCTTCAACAAGATGCTCTTTTGATTCGAAATGATTATATAAAGTCATCGTTGCCACGTTGGCTTCCTGTATAATTTGCTTTAAACCTACACCATTGAATCCATATTCATAAAACAGTCGCTCGGCAACTTCTAATAAATCTTTTTTCTTCTTCGACATCATTATCACTCATTTAAAAATAGAATAGTCGTTCTACTTTAAAGTATCAGAGATATTTTCTTCTGTCAAAAGAAGTTTTCTAATTTATTTAAAAAGACCTCATGACGCTTGTCATGAGATCTATACACGAAGGTCTGTCACCTTATTTTTTAAATCATATTATTCATTTTTAAGGGCTTTTTCAATTGCTTTAACGTTCTCTTTCATAAATGATTGATACGTATTTTTGTCGTCATCTTGTTGTTTCGTATGTGAGCCCATATTGTAGAATTTGATTGTTTTTGCATCTGTTTCTTTTCTCACTGTCTCTGCAACTTTGTTCGATACATTTTCTTCAGCTAAGATATATTTGACTTTATCTTCTTTAATTTGTTTAACAATGTTTGTTAAATCTTTTTGGCTAGGTTCTTCAGCATTCATATTTTGAATACCTTCTTGTTTGAAATTGTATCTATCTGCTAAGTAACCGATAGAATCATGTGAGATATAAACTGTTTTACCTTCATTACCTTTAACTGCTTGTTTCATATCTTTATCGATGCCTTTTAAGTCTTTAACTAATTTTTTATAGTTATCTTCATAGTAATCTTTATGTTCACTATCTTTCTTAACTAATTCATCTTTAATTTCTTTAGCAAATTTTTGGCTAATGACAGGATCTAACCAAATATGTGGGTCATATTTACCATGGTGATGATGTTCGTGCTCTTCGCCATGATCATGGTCATGTTCTTCACCATGTTCATGCTCATGTTCATGTTCTTCACCTTTTAATAAGTCACTATTTTTGTCTAATGCTGCTTCTAAAGATAATGTTTTATCTTTGTCATTAATTGCTTTGGCAATTTTCTTAGCTACAGGATCTAAATTGTCACCTGTGTATACGAATAAATCTGATTTGCCGATATCAACCATTTGTTTTTGACTTGGGTCATATGTATGTGGGTCTACTCCGTTTGGATAAACTGATTCAACATCAACATATTTACCACCGATTTGTTGTGCAAATGATTTTAATGGATAAACTGTCGTCTTAACTTCTAATTTACCTTTATGATCAGATGACTTTTCACTATCGCCTTTGCCACATGCTGCAAGTGATAACGTTAAAACAGCCACGAATAATAAAATAATACTCTTCTTAAACATGTACACATCTCCTAAATCAAAATCGTTACGTTTTATTATTCACATTAAATAGTGTAATTGTCAATGCTAATTTTTAAAATCTTAAAACTCTGACAATAGAAATAGATTTAATCTATCTTTATCTATACATTTTATTTTGAAAATGATTATATGTTTCGATATACTTTTTAAATAGTAATCATTACGATTTAAAAACTTGAATCTATTTCCTGTATCATAATCGTTATTTAAAATCATGAATGACATCACTCGTCTCATTCATAGTTAGGAGTTTATTATGGAGATTATTATTGTTGGGGGTTTCTTAGGCAGTGGCAAGACAACGACATTAAATCATCTGATTACAGACGCCTTGGATCATAACTTAAAAACCGCATTAATTATAAATGAATTCGGAAAAATGAGCGTCGATAGTCAACTCATCCATCCCGCTATCCCTATAAGCGAAATTGTGGAAGGCTGCATTTGCTGCGCTATGAAGTCCGACGTATCTCAACAACTACACGAATTATATTTAGCACATCAACCAGATCTAGTATTCATTGAATGCAGTGGTGTGGCAGAACCATTGGCTGTTGTCGATGCCTGTTTGACACCTGTCTTAGCACCAATCACTACAATAAGAAGCATGCTTGGTATTATTGATGCGAATCTATATGCGCAATTGGAAACATACCCTAGAGATATTCAAGCGTTATTCTATGAACAGTTAAGTCATTGTTCTACATTATTTGTGAATAAGATTGATATCGCTGATGTCGAACAGATTGCTCGTCTATTAAGACACCTGGAGGTTATTAATGGAGAGGCAAATATACAAGTAGGACAATGGGGAGAATTATCTTTAAATACATTGTTAAACGTGAAACATTTAGATGTTAAACAAAGTGGTTCACTACATCACGCAATCAATCATCAGTTAATAGAACCACCTCTCTCACAAACGAAAGCAGCGTTAATTGAAAGATTAACCCAACTCCCACAACAAGTTTACCGTGTGAAAGGATTTGTTCGTTTTACAGATCATGAATTGATACATCTAGTTCAGTATGCTGAAGGAGAAATGGAATTAACACCCGTTCAATTTAAATCAGACGTCCCTTTATATTTGGTAGTCATTGGCAAGCAGTTAGATGATATAGCGTTGGTATTATAAAACTAAAAGCACCCAACAGGTCATTTAATGTTGGATGCTTTTAAAAAATTTATTAATCATATCTTAATTATGAATGGATAATAATGCCTTTATCCGTTGTTTCAATGGTTGCGTCTTTCGGAGCTTTAATCATTTTCCAAACCCAATAGAAATCACCAGCGCAACATCCTGCATGAAATGTGGCAAAGAAGAAAAAGAGCCCCCGTGGAAACCACCCTAAAAATAACGTCACTATAAATAGCGTTGTAATAATGACAAACGGTGCAATACTACTAATTAAAAATGTGAGCGGTGTAAACGTCCCACCTGGTATCGCACAATAAATCATACCGCTAGCTGCCCCAAAGTAGACTTTATTCTTAGGTGAAAATAGTTTGAAACATACGCCGTGAATACACTCATGAATAACAAACATTAGTACAATAAGAATAATCACGAATAATGCGTTAACTAATACAGAATCAAAAAATTTAGGTGCATTCGAAAACTTCATAATAATATAAAAAATGATACCAAAAACGACAAAGCTAATATAAGAATATATAGCTAGCTTATTCGCCAATTTTTTATCTTCTAACAAATTAATTTCTTCCAAAGATAGCGCCCCTTTTGAAAGTTTTGTTATTACAATCGTAATATGATTTCGTGAAGTTCACAATGCATCATTGTTTCATTTTTAATTTATTTTACTTTTAACTTTAAAGAAGCACTCTTATTATTCGCTTTATCTTTAGCATACATAACGAGTGTTGTTCCTTTTTTCTGTGGTCTTATATTAATCGTATATGTTCCCTTAGCATTAACTGTCGCGCTCCCCAATTTGGTAGAGCCTTTATAAATATAAATGATTGACCCTTTTTCTCCTTTGCCAGAAATCGTTCTTGGCGCTATCTTGCTGACTGTTGGCTTTTTAGGTGCTGTCTTATCTAACACTGTTATTGTTATGATTTTACTTTTATTTTTATATTTATTAACTGTGTAAAGTTGAATTTTGCTATTCGCCAATTGTTTAGGTATTTTCATAAAATATTTGCCATCTACTACTGGCGCTTGCCCTATCTTTTTACCATTCACATAAGCATACATCGTCATTCCTGAAGTGGCTTTGCCTCTTATTTCCGTTGAAAAGTCTGCAACAGGATCTGCTGAAAATGATTGTACATTCTCTGTTCTTTCAACTTTAAATTGACCATTTAGTTCGTTGTTAGCGAACACAGGATTATATCTCATTTCATTACCATATTTATCAGCAGCTAATATTTGATCTATGTTCACAACACCTGTCTTAATATAATCCGGAAGTTTAAACTGGAATTTAACTTGCCAGTTACCATTGTCCAGTAGCGTCAATGTTCTTGTAGAATGTGTAAACTGCATTGGAATATATTGGTGAGTTCCTCTTTTGTAACCATATGGTTCAACTGTAGACATATCCGCACTTGCAAACATCAAATCACTTGCCTCTTCAATCTCAGCCGTAAGCGTCACAATGTCATTAGGATTATACACTTTCTTATCTAAGTTAATGTTCACCACTTTCAGATTATCATAGTCTGCTTTACGTGTTGATGAAGCATCAAATGCTGAACCATCATAACCACCTAATGGATCTGCTGTACTATCATTGATTACTTTAATTACAATATTATTGAAGTTACTTTTAGAGTTACTAGCATAATTATCATTCCAACAATTGATATCTAAATCAAATGCCTCATCCACCATTTTATCTGGTAATTTAATTTCGATTAATGATTCCCAGTTGCCATTGGGTTTCTTGTAGAATCGAGTTGTACGTCCTATGTAAGCTGTTCTATCAAAATAATAAGGCGGATCCATTCCATTCCAACCACCTAATCGATGAGAAAAAAGTTTAGCTTCATTGTAGATTGGTTTAACAAAATCTTTATTATGTTCCGTATATATTCTTACTGTTTCGCCTGGTTTATACGTTACTTTATCTGTTTCAATTCCTAATATACCTTGATACGTAGTATCGTCATCATCATATTTGTAAGTGCTATTTCCCTCTATGTAACTCATTCGTTCATCATTATATTTTTTAATTCTTCTAATTTCTTTTTCTTGATCACTTGTAGCATTAGATGAAACTGTATATTTTCTATTCACTTTAATTTGTGGTGTCGTCGCTTTTGGTGCACTAGTGTTGTGAAGTGTTTTGTTCGAATGACTACTATATTTAACTGATGTGTTTACATGTTTAGTACTATTTGATGTGCTATGTGTTTGTTCTTGCCTAACTGCTTTTTGGTCATTTATTTCCTTAGTGGGTGCAATTGATACCTTTGTTGATTGTGTATGACTCGTACTTCTTTGAATATTTGACGTGTTAGTTTGTGGTGCGTCACTTTTAGGAATGATTGATTGTTTCAAAGTCGCTGCGTCTGACTGAGTGAATGATTTATTTTGCGTTTGTTGTGCAGTGTTTACATTGGTATATGCTTGTTGCTTATTTTTAACATTATTTAGACTGCCAGTAGTCTTATTAACGTTATTTTGAACCTTACCATTCAATTGATTTTGTTGAACGGTTTCTGTTGGCGTCGCTTGTTGATTGTTTATTTTACGCTCAGCCGCAAAAGCTTTCTGCTGATTATCACCTAGAGTATGTGTAAGTATGCCTACCGCAATCATGCCTTGGCAAGCAATGATTGTCTTAATTGTCGTTTTGACTAATCGTTTTTGAATATTTTCTTTCATCTACCTATCCCCTTAATTTTTATATTGTCCTAATAATCCCATTCTTCGCCATGCCATTCAGAGGTGCTGCCATCACTTTTTTCTACGATGATTGCACGATGGGCTTTATCTTCATTTTCTTTACCATAATTAACTCTATAACTGAATTCACCTTCATCGACTGAGTGTATCCAATCACTACCATCTAACACATCATTCGCAATGGTTCTTGCTTCACTTGTACTTGATACTTCATCACTATCGCTGTCATCTGAATTATTACTTGGTAATTGATCGACATTCTCTATAGCTAATACCATGCCATCTTTAATTGTTACTAAGACACTAAAATCATTATCTTTGTAAGTATCATAAATGAGCGTATTGCCTTCTCTATCGTCAGGTTCACCGTAATGTTCAATGTAGTCGTCTTCCGTTATATTACTTGGTGTGATAATGACTTGGCTCACATCATCGTGTTCATCATATAAAACAGCTATATCTCCATACTTTTCATATGTACTACCTTGTAAATAGACTGTGCCATTCGATTGTCCGTATTTCGTTTCAACACCTGAGCGACTCATACCGTTGTATATTTCTGCATAGCCGTCTTTAGAAGGTGCTTTCGTATAGGCTTGGTCAAATGTATCACTAAAAATATCAATTTGAGCGCCGTGAGCATTATCATCTGACGTATTTGAACTTTGACTTTGTGTTGTATCATTAGAACTGTTATGACCTGTAAATTGATGATAAGCAAAATAAAGCCCATATACGAGTAAACCTAAAATAACGACTGCAAGTATGGCTAATAACACGCTTCCAAACCCAGAACGCTTACGTTGGCTATTATCTTGATAATGATATGCGTATTGATCATTTACTTCTCTATTTCTGGCAATTCTATTGTGATGACTGTATTGGTTATTTGGTTGATGGCTATGTTGATTATTTTGTTGATGACTTGATTGATTGTCATGTTGGTTGTTCGGTTGATCACTTTGTTGATTGCTTTGAGCATCATGTAGCTTAGTCCCACAGTTATTACAAAATGATTGATTGTCATTGATTTTGTGTCCACAATTTGTACAGTATCTCATTTAGCACTATCTTCCTTCCATTTCTAGATAATCATTTTGAATTTGGTTTACTTGATTAAGCCCAGATTTCATTAATATGAACACAAAAATCCATGCAATAATGATTAGGAAAATCATTTTCAAATTACTACTACCTAAAACTGTTATATCAGTATCCCAAATACAATGGAGAATTACAGATACAAAAAAGAAAAATAGAAAACGTTTATCTAAAATATTAGCCCAGGTAAAATGACGCGCATCTTTAACAATAACTGCTGCCGCACCAATGATAGCCGCCCATACTAAATGTCCACCAATTGCTGACCAACCTCTTAAAATAGTAATATCCATAATTTCAGTTAAATCTGGTGTACCAGTACTCAAAATCCCATAATTCAAGATATATCCTGCTGTTTCAAATACAGCAAAACCTGCGCCTATAGAAGCACCAATCAATAGACCATTTAGTATCTTGTTTGTTTTAAGATAGTTAATAAATAAGATAACTATAATGGCTTTACCAAGTTCTTCAACTAATCCTATTAAGAACGCGTCAGTAATCGTCATGATCCCATAAGTTTCTAATTCATCACTAAAAGAGACAAAATGATATAAAATGATCGTACTTAGTAGCGAGAACACGCCACCTATGAAAAACATTTTCAGCACTTCAAAGAAACTAATATTCTGAAACGCATTAGATTCATAGAAAAATATCAGACCTGAAATAGGAACAATGAGTGCACCTATAAAAATCAATCCAGGTAACGCATTCGTATTCGCAAATGTATTAACTAAAATTAATAAGATCATAAAAGTGATACCTAAAGCTAAAAACACACGTGAAAAGACCCATGGCTTAGCCCATTCTTGTGATACATCTTTAATGTGTGGTGTCGTATTTCTCGTACCAGCAATAAAAATGTCATCAGATTCATGCTTAGCATGAGATTTGAATACTTCTGAAAACATATCTTTTAAATTTAAACGCAACACTTCTTCATTACCAGCGATTCTACCAATTGATTTCGTTGTATTATTAAATAAATTCTTTGCCTCATATGCTAAATTCATATTTTCTGTCATTTCGACTTGTTGATTGTTATGAATATAAGCCCCTTGCATTGTATGATTATCTGTATTTGTTAAATCATAGCCACAATTAGTACAGAACTTGTCACTCTCATCTACCATTTGATGACAAGTAGGACACGTTAAAGGCGTTGAGATGCCCTCTTGATCCATGGCTTTCAAATTATCAGTCATTAAATCATGACCACAATGCTGGCAGAATTTATCATCACGATTAACATTACCACCACAAGCTAAACATTCCATTTAGTTGCACTCCTTATTTTTAATTATTATTAATACAAATATTTTAATTTATTTTTCGTTAAAATACTATTTAATTTTAAAGAATTTTTAAGGATTTATAATATATAATTAATAGGCGTTGCTATATTGAAATAATATTTAATTACAGTATCCAAAGATTTAATTTAAAGGTGAAATCAACTTATTAATTTCAAAATACGGGGTATTATATGCAAAAAAAATTATTAGCATATTAATTATTGCAATTCTATCTGTCACTCTAATCAAGCGAGTTGCATAAGGAATTGGATATAATCCAAGTCGACGTCGGTGGACCAGGTATATCAGCAGCTCATGAGGGTATTGATAATGATGGCGAAGATGTAGAATAATAATCGTTAAAAAAGCGAATGTGCTACTACGCGCACATTCGCTTTCTAATTTTTTAAATTTGTTCAATACTATTAAATATTCAATTGTCTACTAGATAGAAATTGGATATACACTAACTCCTACCACTAGCATTTCATCGTCTTATTTATTTTTTAATCAATATCTCTTTAACAATTTCATTCAACTGACGTGAGATATTAGCAAAATCACTATTTAAATCTAGGGTTCTCACATGTATATTATTGCCACTCATACAAAATGAATTATTTAAAATATATCCCTCATCTGTTCCAGCATACAACAACATGCCCGAAACTTTTGTACCTTCATCTTTTAAATATAATTCTTGATTTTTCACATATGTAAATATTTGATATAAATTCGCTGAATGTATCTTTCGTGTATCATAGTAGTTGCTCAACTGATTCTTATAATACTTTGCATCAATGATTAGACATTTGTTTTTATAGCTAATCATAATATCACTTTTCATAATAGGTAGTAAATTCAAATTCTCATTATGATCTAATGCCCACGGTATATGTGAAGCTGTAACAGTCAGCTGAGGAAACTCTTTTTTATAATATTCAAGTATAAATTTTTCATATAAACGAGCCATTTGTTGTTCATCTTCGAAAGTCATCAGTTGCTTATTACCTTCACTTTCTGACTGAATTACACCTTGATGAATTAAATAGCTTATAGAAATTAACATTTTATAAGTATGATTATTACGATTGAATGGAAGTTGCCATTGAATCATACTAGGGTTTAATATATCAACACCACTAAAATGAATTAATAAATTGCGTATCTCTTTCTTATGTTTCTTAGAAATATCAGTCTTTATTAATATTTGCATAGTTGTCTTTAAAATCTTGTTCATATATGTATTCATTGAAAATTCATCATAAGTACAATTAATACGTTGATTTAAAATGTCTAAGTTACGAATTGAATTTGTGACATTTACTTTCCCTCTGATAACTTTCAAAGTATCATCATGCTCAACGTATTCATGGTGGAGTCCACTCTTTAATTGACTTGATACTCCCTTAATAAGTATTGCTGAATATAAATCTAGTATATTTTCAAACTGCTCTGTAGCTAATTTTTGGTAACCCTTTTTGTTTAGTATAGTGAACGCATAAGAAAGCATATAATAAACATTTTTAATATTAATCATTATTTTATTGCATTCCTTAATTTTTCAGACCAAAAATCAACTTTCGAAGGTTCATCAAACCAATATTCATCTAATAATGGTATAATTTCATATTCTACGATATTAGACAGTTCCAACTTAGTTACAGAATTCATATTACTAAAATAACTGTGACCTATTACGAACCCTTTACCTAGCATATCATCTTGAGTAATTTCATTATTTAAATCTTCAATACACTGGATAAGCAATTCAAATTCGATATTATTCATTGCTTTAAGATAATTCTTAAATTTAATTGTATTAAAAGCTGGTTGCATATTATAAAAAGCAAAACGTCTACGTAGTGCATAATCTAAGATAGCCAAACTTCGATCTGCTGTATTCATCATTCCTATAATATAAATATTGCTTGGCACTGAAAATGGCTCATCTTTGTAAAGCAATCTCATTTCTTCGTCTCTTTTATCATTTTCAATCAACATAAATAATTCACCGAAAATTTTACTTAAATTACCACGGTTAATTTCATCGATAATAAAGAAGTAAGCATTCTCACGATCACTTTCCGCCTTCTTACAAAAGTCATAGAAAGCGCCAGTAGTCAGTTCGAACCCTGCACCATTGGGTCTATATCCCATAATAAAATCTTCATACGAATAGCTCTGGTGAAATTGAACAAGTTTAATACGTTCTTCTTTCTTACTACCTATAATTGAATACGCAAGACGCTTCGCTGCAAATGTCTTCCCAACACCTGGAGGCCCTTGAAGTATTACGTTTTTCTTTCTTTGAAGAAGTTGTACTAATCTATCATAGTTTGATTCATTAATAAAAACTTCATTCAAGAACTCTTGTTTGCCATAAATTACGTCATCCACTTCTTGTTTAGTATCTTTAGATAGCTTTCCATATTTAGTATCTTCTTTTTCTTTTATAACAGATTGAATTTTTTTTATCTTACCTTTATTTACTTCTTCAGAATAGCGCCAAGCTTCATGACTTAAATCTACAAAATTATCTATATTTGTTTCACCACTATTTAAGATTACTTTTAACATGTCTATTAAGTCTATATAATGTTCTCCTGTTAATTTTCCTTTAGGTTTTAGTTGCGCTTTAATTAATTCTTTAGGTAGTTTATATGTATCAAAAATATACCAAATAGAACGTGAATCAAAGTTTGCATATGTATCTGGATTAATCCAATATAAACCACTTGTTAACTTACTATTTCCAATACCCGGTTGATTGATTATCTCATTAAAATATATAATAAATTTTCTTTGATTATCTTCGGAACGATTTTTTGCGTAATTTAAAGCAGCTATAAATAACTCCCATAAAGTATCAATGTCTTTATCATTACGATATCCTTTGAAATTATAATATGTTGCGTTCAAATTATTAACTGTGGGAATGCTATCAAAACTTGTAGGCACTTTAGATTTAATATCAAAATATGAAGCAAATTCTGTAAGTATTTTCGTTTTATTAACATCCCTCATCGAAGCCTTATTAAATAAAGCAAATATAGTAAAAGGATCAATATCAATTAATATATTATCACTTTCTAAAGTAGGTAAGTTTATACCTGTTGTTTTATAGACATTGTTAATTATCTCAATTAATTCATTACGCTTATCTTGATAATAAACTAACTTTTCGGCTAGTTCATGGTAAAAATCAACCCAAGTTTTATCGATTGTTTCAATCACTATAAATCCTCCAATTCATTTTATAAATATTATATCATCGCATTAATAATTACTTTTCATCACTTCCAAGCAATGTATTCAGCGTTTCTATCACGCCGTCTCTATCATTATTAATAGCAATCAAATTAGCATTACGTTTTAGTTCTGGATAAGCATTGTCCATTGCAACTTTATATCGTGCATTTTCAAATAAGGGGATATCGTTTAGGCCATCGCCAAATACAATGGTTTCTTCGCTACTGATATTTAATAATTGTTGTAGAAAGCGAATCGTTTTTCCTTTATCGACATCTTTGTGTGTAATGTCTATCCAATTCTCCTCTGCAGCAACGATATAGAGATCATTCTCATATTTGTTTAAACCTTTAACATGTTCAAAGCACTGACCTTGTATGTCAAAAATCGTAATTTTCAGCATATCTTGATCTATCGTATTTAAGTCTTCCACAAAAGTTACTTTCTCATATGAACCTAGAACCATGTGTCTCTCTTTTTCGGAAATATGATTTTCCGCATAAGCCATACCTTCAGTACAAACAATCATTACTAAATGCTCATCAATGTGCTTAATGCGCTTGATTAACTGTAGGCCAAGTTGATTACTAAATGGCTTCGCATAAATGTTCATGTCATTGATTTTAATTCGAGATGCGCTATCCCCAATGATAAACACATCTTGCGTCAAATCTCCCACAATCGCATCCACGCGTTCATTTTGCTTTCCCGTGCAAAAAGCAAAGCGAATACCCTTATTCTTTAATTCCGATAGTAAACTTTGAAACTTCTCACGATTGAAAGTACTCTCTGAATTTAAAAACGTCCCATCCATATCAGTAACGACTAGCTGAAACATTGTAATCCCCCATTTATTTACTATATTTCCCTAAAATATCAACATGCTTTTGACGCAATCATACCCCTTCTGATTTGAATAAACAAATCTAATTCGTTATCATTTTAAATGAGAAGAATTATCAATTAAAGGAGTGGAACTTATGGAAACCGTTTATTTAGCTGGAGGTTGTTTATACGGCGTAGAGGCATATATTCGCACACTTCCTGGCGTTATCAATACGACTAGTGGAAGAGCAAACGGCATTACGAATACTTTAGACGGAGAATACGATGGTTACGTAGAAGCTGTTAAAACAGAATTTGATTCTGACAAAGTATCAGTTACTGACTTAATGGGTTATCTATTCGAAATCATAGATCCTTACAGCGTTCATCAACAAGGTCAAGATATTGGTTTAAAATATAGAACTGGTTTATATAGTGAAGATCCTAAACACCTTAAAGAAGCACAAGCCTTTATTGATGCTATAGAAGATCATCATCTTATAGCGACCGAAGTCTTACCGCTCACTAATTACGTTAAAAGTGCTGAAATGCATCAAAATCGATTAGAACGTTACCCTGACGATTACTGTCACCTACCTAAAAGTTTAGTATATAAATATAAAAATACTGAAAGTAAATCATTGTAGGTGTCGTAAACTCAAATTATCCATCACATATACAAATGAGTCCGCGACAAAAATAATATAATGAAGTTATTTTGCAAATTCGCAGTAGCTGACTGAACTGAGAAGGCGCTTAAATCAAGCTTTTCTCAGTTCTAGTCACCCTTGCGGAGGTGGGCGGGGCCCCAACACAAAAAAATTACAAAAGTGATTTTACAAGCTAAGCAAGTTGGGGTTCGGGGCCCCAGCAAAGAGAATTTCATAAAGAAATTCTACAAGCAAAGCAAGCTGGGAGTGGGACAACGAATTTAAAAAGAATTCTGTCCCACTCCCATATTTTTGTCTAATCTTATTGACTATTCTAAGATAATTATGTTTTAACTTTTAATTACTTCTTAATATATCCTAAATTACCACCAACTGTTTCATAAAAGTCAAAACGCATGCCCGATTTAATGACTGAACCATTTAAATCTTTATCATAAACTGTAAGTGCCAATTTCCCTTTAGGTAAGTGATCTGTTTTAAACTGAACACTATATTCTCCAGATTTGAAACGACTTTTCTTAATATCTATTACAATAAACTGAGTTGGGTCTTTTCGATTTTTAACTTCAAGATATTTTAAATCTGCATTTTTAGAAAGTAATTTTAAGAAAATCTTATCATGCTCTTGCTCGATTTTTAGCAATGTAGGGTGCATTCTTTTTTTATAATGTTTCCCTTTAAATGAGTAATAATAGATATCATTTTTCTCATGGAGCGGCTTTTCATCTTTTTTAAGATAAAAGTTAACGAAATTTAAAATGGCTTCTTTATCACCTTTGCGTATTAATTCTATTGCTCGGCGATTTAAATCATCATCTACATAATCTAAAGGATTGAAATTCTCTTCTATCATTTGAATAATATTTTGGAAAATAGGCAGTAATTCATCTATGTTATTAATAAAACGTTTTTTATAAAATTTAGCTTCTAAAATATCTTTATTAATAATACGGTATAGTAAATTAGGCATTAACTTATTATGTTTATATTTATTCATTAAATGTTTATAAGCTTCGCCTTGCCATTTCATTCGATTAATATTTGTAGAACTTTCTGATTTAACTAAAGAAATATTATCATCATATCGATTAGCACAATAAACAACATCTTGTGTCGTACTAATGCGCTTCGTATTGAAAAATACTTCAGCAAAGAATTGTAAATCTTCTCCGAAAATCATTTCTGGAAATTGAATATGATTCTTTTTAATGACGCTTGCTTTAATCATACGTCCAGCAGGTGCTAAATGATAAAACGATTTTTTAAAATATTTTAAATCTGCTTTGTTATATGCAAGTTTAGATAACGCCACGCCACTTCTAGCAATACGGTCACTATGCACATATTTTGTTAAACCAGTAGCATAGTCTGTCTTATTTGTTTTTAAAAGTGTATATAGCTTTTTCAAAGCATCCTCAGGTAACCAATCATCACCATCTATAAAAATAATATATTTCCCTTTGCTTAATTCGATAGATAAATTACGTGGTTTAGCTGGCGTACCCGAATTGGCATCTAATTGAACAAACTTATAATTAGCAAAGTCTTCTATTTTTTGACTCACAATATCGAAAGTTTGATCAGTTGAACAATCGTCCACCACAATCACTTCGAAATCTTTCATATTCATTGTTTGTTTCAAAACACTATCTAATGTTGTACCAATAAACTTTTCTTTATTATAGGTACTTATTAGTACACTTACCTTAGGCCTGTGATTAATTTCTTTATTTTTTATAATCTTCATTTCTATTCCCCTTTGATTAATCGTTATTTTGTTTATGTAACGTATTCACTATTCTTAAATAATCATAAAGTTTCAAAACATCGTTTATGAAGGTAATCACATAATGGATGTATTCCATCTGTTAACTCATTATCATGAGAAATTACGTGTTACCAATAACAACGATGACCCTTATATCCCATTTAGTTTTGAATTATCAGTTGAACACACACTTCACCGGGATGTGATAATAACATGTGTTCATACTATTAAATTACTTTATTATATATGACACAATACAAATAATAATTTGATTTCTAGTTTTAGTCAATAATATATAATAAAATTAACTTTATTTATAGTATATTTTATATTAATATATTTTTACTTAAACAAAATAATGGCAGGCTAGTTAATTGTATCGTCACCTTAATTAGTAGCAATGTGGCGAATCAAAAAGCGTAACACGATACTAATTTTATTTTAAAAAATCAAAAATATAGTAGATAATTCAATAATTAAAAGATAAAATTTAATTGTTGAATTCATAAATTAAAGGAGTCTAGTATGCAAAAAATTATAAATATATTAATTATCGCTATTCTGTCGGTCATTCTCATAGGGTTAGTCGTATTCGGTGTAAGTTTTGGTAAGGATATCTTAACTAAAGAGAATACAAAAACAGAAAGCGCAGCTAAAAACAAAGAAAGTAAGAAGGATAAAAAAGAAAATATAGAAACCGATAACTCACAAGAAATTAATACTGACTATCAAAATACTCAACAAAATAACACTTCAGCTGAAACAGCAATTAATGATACTCAATCAAATACAACAAATAATGTTACAACAAATGAAGTCAGAACCAACGAAAATGGTGAGGTCATACATAAAACAAAGCATGGGATTGATTACATTGGTGAGTTTAATTCTCCACAAGAAGAAGCTGAATTTGAAAAAGACGTAATGTCTCAATCAGGTGGTGGCTATACACCAGATGAATATAAAACAGATTATGAGAAACAAAAAGAGGTATATGAACAAGCAGCCCGAGGAGAAATTGAAGAGCCTGGTGCTAGAGTACATTAATAATAAATAGATAAATTAAATTATTAATTATATAAATAAAGGAGTAACGCATGAAAAAAACGATTAATATTCTTTTAATTGCAATACTATCAATCGTAATTTATTGATTTAGTGCTATTTGCAATAAACTTTTCTAAAGATACATTCATTATTGATAATACAAAAACTGATACTACTACCAAAAATCAATTAAAAGAGAAGAACAATAAAAATTAACTCTGATGACCAAATAGAAAACGAAACTAACGCTCAACAAAACATTGATCATAACGAAGAAAATCCAAATAATATTATGCGATTTGATACTAATAATGATGGAATTATTACTAGAAGTGAAACAAATAGTAATCCTGAAGCTTTAGATGCCGAACACAAGGGGCATTTTCAACCTGAACCTGATGGATTACCTGACGATCCAGAAGGATACTTTTTAACTGATAAGCAAAAAAAGATAAAGGATTAAAATAGTATAATAAATCCTAATATTATAGGTTATTAAATTAGAGAGGTGTCTTAAACACTTCTCTTTTTCTTATTATAAATTCGCCTTTAAATCTACGAATAAACATTAAATATTTCTTATATTTGAATTTGAAATAATCAATAATATAACTCTTATCTTTTCTATAATCGAATAACAATTATATATTCGACAAATGTAAGTTGCTCAAGATTACCTACTCCTCATATAAACATGCCGTTATACATAACAATTACTCTAACAACGCTAAAATCCGCAATATCCCTTTTAAAAATTATTAAATCAAAAATAATTGATACTAGACTGAATATATCCCTTTTTTTTATGAACTTAAGTTCAATTACTAATAACATAAAACTCTTTTTTAGTAATTACGTGACAAAAGAAAAATAATAATATATAGTTAGTAAGTAATCACTTACCAAAGAGGTGTAAACATTATGAATTTTATTCGAAATCACTGGTATTACTTCACAATTTTTATTTTCGTAGGGTTATCATTTTTCATGGGCTTTTATGGTCATGCAAAACTAAGTTCAATTCAAATTATTCTAATGTATAGTTTGATGGCATTATCTATTCATCAATTTGAAGAATATGTTTTCCCAGGTGGCGGTGCACCTGTTATTAATAAAGCAACTTATAAAGAAGATGAAGACTTCGACCATTATCCTGGTAATACATTATCAATCTGTATAGTGAACATTAGCGCTTATCTATTTTATGTATTAGCTATTATTTTCCCTCAATTTATTTGGCTTGGATTAGCCACAATGATATTTAATATAATGCAGGTATTAGGACATGGTATATCAATGAATAAAGCTTTAAATACATGGTACAATCCGGGATTGTTTACAAGTGTTTCTCTTTTTGCACCTATAAGCATTTATTACATTATTTATATATACAATGAACACTTAATAAATATTTATATATGGATTGCCGCTATTATTACCTTCTTTATAATTTTAGTAGTAACTATCATTTTACCTGTCCAAGCATTAAAAGATAGAAATACCAAATATATCATTTCAGATTGGCAAATTGAACAATTTAAAAAAGTAATAACTTTTGCCCAAAGAAAGGATAACTGATAGGAGAAATTTATGGATTATTCTAACGATATTAAAATTGACCTAGAACTCATTTTAAAGAATGAAAAGACTACACCAGGAAAAAGAAAAGTACTCATTTCAAGTATTAACTTATTTTCTAAATTTGGATTTAATGCTGTAAGTACTTCTGAAATTGCAAAAAATGCCGGTGTAAGTGAAGCGACGATATTTAAATATTTTAAAAATAAACGTGGTTTATTGATGGCTATAATCACTCCAATTCTTGAGCATTGCCTTCCATCTTATGAAAATATATTCGCAAATCAAATAGCGAAAAAAGAAAATTGTGATTTAAAAACTTTAGTACATCTCGTTGTAAATGATCGTATTCAGTTTTTAGAACAAAATAAAGATGTCATAACAATCATATTAAGCCAAATTTTAGTCGATGCTGATATTAGAGATAATTTAATAAAATATTTAGAAAACAATCATTTCGACAATGCATCTAAAATTTTTAAAGTCTTTCATAATACTCAAGAACTAGCGTCTGATATAGATTACAATTCTTTACTAAGAATTTTTATGGGACAATTACTAATTAACTTCACACAAATATATGTATTTAATGTTAAAGATAATCAACAAGAACAGTTAGTTTCACAAATATACAGAGCATTAAAAAGTCAAGTCCAGACTCCTG